>JBMYUJ010000096.1:0-10478 GCA_049605255.1 Magnetospiraceae bacterium | reverse complement strand
ACGCCACCGAACGCATCAAGCTGCGCGGCACCGCCGAATTCCTGGGCAACGAGCTCGAAAGCCTGAACCAGATCTATGACGAGATGCTGGCCGCGCTCAGCTATCAGATGCGCACCCCGCTGAACAACGTGCTCGGTTTTACCGAATTGATCGAAAGCGAATTGTTCGGGCCGCTTCCCAACGAGCAATATCGCGGGTATGTGCGCGATATTTCCAAATCCGGTCGCTTGATGCTGAACACATTGGATGGGTTGTTGGATCGCGGCCGGTTCAATGTGTTGAAGCGCCAGGAAGCGGGGTATCGCCATATCATCGAGCTGGCCCCGGACATGATGCTGATCTGCCGGGAAAACCATATCGTGTTCATCAACCCGGCGGGGATCAGCTTGTTGGGGATCGAGTCTGCGGACGAGGTGGTCGGCAAGTCCTTCGAGACATTTGTCCATCCGGATTTTAAGGATGTGGTCGCCGCCGGGTTGACCCCGTTGACCCGCCGCCATGGGCGCGTGCCACTGATGCTGAAAAAGGCCGACGGTCGGGACATCGAGATCGAGGTTTCCGCCCTGGATTATCAGGAACCCAACGAGGCCCCCGGTATCATGCTGGTGGCGCGGGATCTGACGGAAATCAACCGAGCCGCGCGGATCGCCAACGATCGGGAGGAACGCCTGCAGCGGGTGGTCGATACAGTGGCGGACGGTATCATCACCCTGGATGAAAATGGGATCGTGCAGACAGTCAACCGGGCGGCCTGCCGCATTTTGCGGGATCAGGCCAATGATATCATCGGCCAATCCTTCGCGCCCTTCCTGGATACGGATGTGGGCAGTTTGATCCGCCTGTTGGATGCCCGTTTGTCCGAAGGAAATGTGCATTCAACGGGAACGGAACGGCGGTTCAAACGTGGCGACGGCGAGGCCGGGTATATCGATCTCGCGGTGTCCAAGTTGGTCCTCGAAGATGGCAAAAACCTGTATATCGCGGTGATTCGCGATGTGACGGAACGTAAACAAAGCGAAGAAAAGCTGCGGTACCTGGCGACTCGGGATCATCTGACCGGTTTGCCCAATTACGCTTTGTTCCTGGAGCGGCTGGAAGTTGCCATCTCCATTTCCGCCGAGACCGAAAGCATCATCGGCATTCTGTTTGTGGACCTGGACCATTTCAAGAATATCAACGATACCCTGGGGCATACGGCGGGGGACCAGGTGCTGCGCATGGCGGGAGACCGCCTGCTGGCCTGTGTGGATGAAAGCGACACGGTTTCCCGGCTTGGCGCCGACGAATATATGATCCTGCTGGAGACCATCGACAGCACCGATGAGGCCGCCAGGATCGCCCAGAAGGTCTGCAGCAGCTTGTCCACCCCCTTCGAAGTGAATGGTCGGCAGGTGTATACCTCCGCCAGTATTGGGGTTGCGCTATATCCGACCCATGCGGAATCCACCTCGGAATTGGTCAAGCATGTGGATACCGCCACTCACCATGCCAAGCATTTGGGCCGCAACAATATTCAGTTCTATACGGAAGAATTGAGCCGCAAGATGCTGCGGCATCTTGAACTGGAGAGTGGCTTGCGCGAAGCCCTCAACCGCAATGAATTCACCGTGTATTATCAACCGCAAGTATCTTTGGTTTCCCGTCAGGTGGTTGGGGCGGAAGCCTTGATCCGTTGGCACAGCGCGGAATTGGGGCAGGTGTCCCCCGCCGAATTTATCCCGGTGGCGGAGGCGACGGGCCTGATTGCCGCCATCGGCGAGTGGGTGTTGCGCGAAGCCTGCATGCAACTTGCCGCTTGGCGCCGGGCCGGTTGGGATGACATGACCATAAGCGTCAATATTTCCGCGCGGCAGTTCCACCAAAGCGATTTGGCGGAACGAATCGCTCAGATTCTGGAGGAAACCGGCGCCCCCGCTGAATATCTGGACCTGGAACTGACAGAAGGGGTCTTGATCGAGGATGCGGAGGAAACCCTGCATATCCTGGCCCCGCTCAAGGAAATGGGTATTTCCGTATCGGTGGACGATTTCGGCACGGGGTATTCCTCGCTGAATTATCTGAAGCGATTCCCCATCGATACGTTGAAAATCGACCGCTCTTTCATCAAGGACATCCCCACGGATGCGGATGATATGGCGATCACCCGGGCGATCGTGACCTTGGCCAATACCTTGGACCTGAAAACCGTGGCCGAAGGCGTGGAATCGGAGGATCAATTGGTCTTCCTCAGCGCCCTGGGATGCACCCTCAGCCAAGGTTACCTCACGGGTAAACCGGTACCCGCCGCCGCGTTTACCCGCCGTCTGGTGGATCAGAAAAACCCCGTCGCAAAACGGGGGTAAAGGCACATCAATGCCCGCATTCAACTTGCCGCGGGTCCTTTTTTTTGCAATTGCTAATCTTTTGGTTAACGAATACCGGCACACTCCTCGTTTTGAGATGTCGTGACGTGCAAAAATTAGGACCTGTGATTGATGGGACTGGGGTTACGAGACAGTCGTGAAATGCGGCGGCGCCAACAACGGCGCGCTTTTTGGAAATGGGTGGTGGTGGTCAGTGCCATCATCGGGGCCGGAATTTACGCCTATGATCGCGGCACCACGTTGGCCAAGAGTGAAACACAGGCCTTGAAGGCGGATGTGGCGCGCCTGGATGCGGAAGTACGCGCCCTGACAATCAAAAACGAGACACTTGAAACCGGAATCGCCGAAGAACAGGCCCGGGTTGCCGACTGGAAAGCCAAATATACCCGCGACGTGCCCGCAGGCGAACGCAAGGAGCTGTTTGAAAAACTGCTGGCCAAGATTGAGGCCGGCGTGTCCGTCGAGCGGCTGGTGTTTGTCGTTGACGGGGTGAAGGAAGTGCGATCCTGCAGCAATGGGGTGGAGGAAAAGCGGTTTCTAGCACAAACACCGCTTTATGACGGGGCCAACGACTCGGTCGGATTCGCCGGTGGGTCGATCACCGTAACAGCCCTGGGCGAAAGCGCCGTCAATCGGTCCGGCGCGCCGGAGGCCTGGTTTGATCCCGCAAAGCCGGTCACCGCCACGTTTACCGCCATCGGGGGAGAGTCGACGAAAATTGTCGGCAAGCTTCCCTTGCACCAATCTGTTATCGTCAATGATACGGAGCATCGCTTTACTCTGAAAGCAGGGGGCGGTCGCGGATTCGTAACCGTGACCTATAACACCTGCGCCTTCCCCTAACGGGGTGGGGTAACGCAGACCGAGGGAGGCCATTTGACATGACACCGGAAACTTTTAAGCGACTTATGGCGCCGGTCACCGAGGCCATCGCCGGAAAAGCTGTCGACCAGGCGCTGGCGACGGTGCTGAACGAAACATTTCCCTATGGGGGCGCGGCCTTCAAGGAAATCGAAGCCGCCTGCCATCAGGCCATTGACGCGGGATGGATGTGTGCTGAGGGCGGCGCGGGTCGACGCTATGGCCGGGTCATCAAGCCGGAGCCCGGCACCCATGATCTCTCCGTGGATGTGGTGCAGATCGAAAATTTCGTCGGACCCCATCATGAGCATCCCAATGGTGAGATCTGCATGATCATGCCGGAAAACGAGGGTGCGACCTTTGACGGCATGGGCGGCGGTTGGTGCGTCAACGAGCCCGGGTCCGCCCATTATCCCACCGTGGATGGGGGATCGGCCCTGGTTTTGTACCTGCTCCCGGGTGGGAAAATCTGGTTCACCGGGCGGTAATGGCGTCCGATCAGCTTGGTTTCGCCACCCGATCACGCAGGTGGAACCGCTGAATCTTGCCTGTTGCGGTTTTCGGCAACGCCGTTTCGAAGCGAATCCAACGCGGGTATTTATAGGGTGCCAATCCGGTCTTGCAATGCTGTAACAGGGCTGATTCCAGGTCGGCTGCATTCGCTGCCCCTTCTTTCAACACCACAAAGGCCATGGGTTTGACCAAGTCTGCGTCATCCGCGCGACCGATGACGGCGGCTTCCAACACATCGGGATGTTCGATCAGCTTGGCTTCGATCTCGAAGGGTGAACACCAGATGCCGCCCACCTTCAGCATATCGTCGTTGCGACCGCAATAATGGAAATACCCCTCGGCATCGCGCACATAGGTATCCCCCGTATTCAACCAGCCATCGACCATGGTTTCCGCGGTTTTCTCTGGCTTGTTCCAATAATATTGCGCGGTTGAATCGCCCTTGATCCACAACATGCCCTGTTCCCCGTCGGGCACGATTTCTCCGGCCTCGTTGACGATCTTGGCCGCATAGCCAGGCACGATCCGCCCGGAGGTGCCGGGCATCACATCGTCGGGTGTATTGGAAATAAAGATATGCAGGGCTTCGGTGGACCCGATGCCATCAATGATAATCAAGCCGGTTTTGTCTCGCCAACGGTTGAAAATGTCGACGGGTAGGGCTTCACCGGCAGAGACGCACAGCCGCAAAGAGGAAAGATCCGGAGATTGGGTTTCCAATGCCGCAAGCTGGGCGGCATAGAGCGTGGGCACGCCAAAAAACAGCGTTGGTTTGTATTCGGCAATGACGGAAAAGGTCATATCCGGGGAGGGCCGATCCGGCGCTAGGAAGGCGGTGGCGCCCTTCCACAGCGGGAAGGTCATGGCATTGCCCAGCCCGTAGGCAAAAAACAGCTTGGCGGCGGAAAAGCAGAGATCATCTTCACGGATGCCCAGGGCCAAATCCGCATAGGTGGCGCAGGACACCAAAATATCCCGCTGGGCATGGACGGTGCCTTTCGACCGGCCCGTCGACCCGGAAGAATAAAGCCAAAAACAATCATCCATCGGCCCCGCCGGGCAGGGATCAAGCGCGGCGGCATGGTCTTGCAGTTCCGCCTCGACGGTTTCCGCCGTTAATACAAAGGTGGGTTTATGGTCGGATTGCGCTACCGCCGGGGTTGCTTCCGCCTCAAAAACATCGGAATAGACCAGGGCTGCGCATTGGGAATCCTCGATCATATACCGATAGTCTGCCGTGCGCAGAAGCGTGTTGAGCGGTGCGGGGATGACGCCTGCGCGAATGGCACCCCAGAACAGATAATAAAATGCGGGGCAATCCTTTACGATCATCAGCAAGCGGTCCCCCGGCGACAGCCCCAGGCTGCGCAGAAGGTTACCGGCTCGGGCCACATTTGCCGCCAGCTCCCGGTAAGTCACGGTTCCACCCGCGTGCCGTATGGCGGCCTTGTCGGCGCGGCCTTCTTGTAGATGGCGATCAATGAAGGGAACGACGGTGTTGAATACCGGGGCGAAATCGACCGCCACGGAATCGCCATTCCGGTTTATCGCATAGGCATGGGGCTCCATTGGTAACGACTCCCAGTTGGCGGGCGTAAACCGGCCTGCCGTGATGCTTCCTGTTGATATCGCAGGCTCTTTTCGCCTACGGTATTATTGTTATAATTCGGTATTGGAATAACGATTTATTGTGTGGAACTGGGCCAACCGTGTCAAGCGGGCTCACGGGGTCCGCGCAGGCAACATAAGGGCGGGGGCGGCGTGACGGATTCTTCAAATCCCAGACAGACACCAGAATACGTCATCCGTCCGGCGGTCCAGGCGGATATGGCGGATATCATCGCCATCGATGCGGAAGCCACGGGGACGGAAAAACCTACCTATTGGCAGACGATTTTCACCCGGTATGCGCAATTGAACGAGGAACGCTATTTTTTGGTGGCCAGCGGGCAGGGCCGGGTCTTGGGCTTTATCGCCGGGCGGGTCCGGTCTTGGGAATTCGGTGCGCCGCCCAGTGGTTGGGTGGTTGCCATCAATTTGGCCCGGAACAAGCGGGAGGCGGGACTGGGTACAGCATTGCTGGACCGGTTATGCGCCACTTTTCAGACCGATGGCATCACAAAATTGCGGACCTCGGTGGCGCGTCGGGATACGGTGATTCTGTCGTTTTTCAGAAGCCAAGGCATGACGGCCGCCCCCTATGTGGAATTGGAAATGGATTTGACCCCGTGAAGCTGCAGATCTCCTCGCGGATCGGTCTCTACGCGGTGTTGATATTGGCGCAGGACCCCAGCCGACAGCTTTCCGCCGCCGATATCGCGGAGATTTTCGATATTTCGCTCAATCACTTGGCCAAGGTGATGCGGGATCTGTCCCGCGCCGGATTGGTGGGCGCGGTGCGGGGCGCGGGCGGCGGCTACCGGTTTATCGGCAATCCAAAGCGTACCACGCTGTTTGACGTGATCAGCCTGTTCGAACCCCCGGACACAGCGTTACCCGGTCCGCGGGATAGTTCCCCCAAAAACCATATCGAAACCGGTCTGGCCTCGATCCTGGGGGAGATCGACGCGCTCACCTGGTCCACCCTGCAGTCGGTCACCATCGATACCATGTTAAAGATTATCTCTCGCCAAGAGCGTTCGCGCGGCGACTAGAGCGCGATCGACTTAATTTGAATCATGATTTGATACAAATTAGGTCGTGAATCGCCCTCTAAGATATTGTTTAGAGACGGATTCACGTTGAAATCCTGGTCAGGCTATTGACCAGGATTTCAACGATCCGGCTCTAACCCTGAGTCTTCGCCCAGTCCATATAGAGGCGTCGGGCCCGTTGATACAGGGGGCCGGGTTGCAAGGCACGGTCCTCCAATTTGGTGCAGGGCTGCACCTTGGCGAAATTCCCGGTGGCGAACAGCTCGTCTGCTGTCAGGAGTTCGTTAAAATCAATGGCCCGTTCGCACACCTCGACGCCATCACCCCGCAATAGGGCGATCACGCGCTGGCGGGTGATGCCGTTCAAGAACGTGCCGTTGATGGCGGGCGTATGCACCACCCCGTCTTTGGCGTAAAACAGGTTGGTATAGGCGAACTCCGCCACATTATTGGCGGGGTCGCGAACGACGGCGGTATCGAAACCCTTGGCGGCGGCCTCCCGCCCGCAGCGGGCCACATTGGGATACAGGCAACTGGCCTTGGCTTCCGTCGGCGCCATGTCCCGCGCTGGGCGCCGGTAGCTGGACAGGCAGGCGGAAAAGCCCACCGGTTCGGGAAGCGGTGCCTCCCACAGCAACAGGGTGAATTTGGTGGAGGCGGGATCCGGGCTCACAAAGCCCGATTCCGCATAGAACATGGGGCTGATATACAGGCCCTCATTCGGTGGGAAGCGCCGGATACCCTCCCAGGCGATCTCCTCGATCTCCAGGCCGGTTAGCATGGGCTCCAGGCCCAAAATGCGGGCGGACACCAAGACCCGGGCGCAATGGCGGTCCAGGTCGGGCGCCACGCCATTAAAGTAGCGGGCGCCATCAAACACCACGGATGACAGCCATACCGCATGATGATGGGGCCCCAAGGTATTCACTTTTCCCGGATGCCACACGCCATCCACATAGGTCATGGAGAGTGATTCGTTGGCGTGGCCTTTTCCCATGGCGCAGTCCCTCGCGTGCTTTTAATTCGCCGTCTACAGACAACGATATCCCGTTGAGACGGGTAAGGCCAGGGGCCATGGGTCCCATAAAGCAGATCAGGCGACCTTGCGGATTTCCAGCAGGAACTCGGAGACCTCGCCGCGCATCCGTTCCGCCTGCCGTGCCAGTTCGCGGGCCGCTTCCAGCACTTCGGCGGCGGCGCTGCCGGTCTCGTTGGCGGCCTCGGTGACCTCTCGGATGTGGCTGGTAACCTCCTGGGTGCCGCTGGAGGCATGGTCCACACTGCGGGCGATCTCGCCGGTGGCGGCGCCTTGTTCTTCCACCGCTGCGGCGATGGTGGAGGCGGCGGAATTCACATGGTCGATGGTTTTGCTGATGGTCTCGATAGACCGCACCGCCTCGGTGCTGGCCTGCTGCACATTGGTCACCTGGCTGCCCACCTGGTCGGTGGCCTTGGCGGTTTGGTCGGACAGGTTCTTGACCTCGGCCGCCACCACAGCAAAGCCTTTGCCCGCTTCTCCCGCCCGGGCGGCTTCGACGGTGGCATTCAGGGCCAGAAGATTGGTTTGCGCCGCGATATCGTCGATGAGGGAGAGCACCTTGCCGATACTGGTCGAGGCTTCTTCCAGGGCATACATGTCGTTCTTGGTTTTATCCGCGGCGTCGACGGCCTCATGGGTCGCCTGCGAGGACAGGCCGACCTGCTGGGAAATCTCCCGGATCGAAGCATTGAGCTGCTCGGCGGCAGCGGCCACGGCCTGCACGCTTTCCGAGGTTTGTTCGGCCGCATTGGCAACAGTAAGCGCCCGGTCGGCGGTGGCGGCGGCGGTGGTTTCCATGCTTTCCGATGTGGCCTGTAATTCGGAGGCGGCGGAGGCGACGGTTTCCACCACATTTTGAATGGTGGTCTCGAAAGAATCGGCCACCTCGCGGAACTGCCGTACCTTGCTTTCCATGGCGCCCGTTGCGGCGTTGATCACGCCCCCCGCATGGCGGAAGGCGCCAGACGCGCCGGTCTCGATGATTCTGCGGAAATATTTGTTCTCACTGACCGACTGCATGGAGGCGGCGGATTCCCGCAAGAACGCATCCGTATGGTCGATCAGATTATTGATGGACCAGAGAGTTTCTCCCAAATTGCCAGTTTCGGTGATGAAGGTGATCCGTGCTTCGAAATCGCCCTTGGCGACCTTTTCGCTGACGCGCCGCGCGGTATTCAAAGCCGCATCCACCTTTTGCAGGAACATCAAACCCAGGGCCGCGCCGATCAGGCCGACAATGCCGCAAACGCCCGCGACAGCCCCCATCCCCAAAAAGCCGAACAGGATGGCACCCAGTGCCGCGAGGAGGCCGACAATGGCGCCGGCCCGCGCCTTAGAGAGAGAAGACAAGTTCGTCGTACCCCACGCCTTTTTCCTCCAGAAGCCCAACCAGCTTGCCGAAAGAGGCCTGTAAACCTTCCTTGCGATTGTCGTGGCTTTGTTCAACCGCGAGAAGATCGGCGTAAAGCGGCCTGATGATATCGTCGATAATGCGGCGTTCGGGCACGCGACGGCTGGAATGATAGCCGTTCACCGCGCCAGAGGCGTCGTAGCTGGGGGTGACATGGGCAAGGACCCAATAATTATCCCCATTGATGGCGCGATTGTTCACGTAAGCGAAGATTTCCTTGCCCTCAGCCAACGTATCCCACAGCAGTTTGAAGACGGCGCGCGGCATATCCGGGTGGCGGATGATGCTATGGGGCTGGCCCATGAGTTCGGCCTCCTCATAGCCCGCCACGCGTAAGAACACACGATTGCAATAGGTGATTTTGCCGGTCAGGTCGGTTTTGCTGACGATGATCTCGTCTTTATCGAAATACCGTTCCACACCGGTGCAATGTACCGCTTTGGGCATTTTTGCGTCGTCCCTCCCGAAAGTAGGTTCTTTACCTTACTGATATCGCAGCAGGTTCTCCACGCTGTCAGCCGTTAAAAACACTCTTCTGATCTTAACACGCGCGCATGATCCGATAATTGAATGTTTTTCGTATAATCCATGAGATGAATATACGGTATCCAGGGATTGATCTGGTACCACCACTGCAACTTGTGGGGCACCTGTCTGTCGCCCATAGACCCCGCCAAAGGTTAAAATGAACAATTCGTCTGACCTGCGCTCTCCTTGCCCCATTGCCGCCACGCTGGATCTGGTGGGTGACAAATGGACCTTGCTGATCGTGCGCGATATTTTGCTGTTCAACAAACATCGCTACACGGATCTGGCGCAGTCCCATGAGGGCATTGCCACCAATATCCTGGCAGACCGACTCAGCAAATTGGTGGAGGCGGGGATGGTGGCGCGGGAGCCCTATCAGCAAAATCCGATTCGATATGAGTATCACCTGACCAACAAAGGCCTAGACCTGGCCCCGGTGTTGAAAGCCATGGGGCTTTGGGCCCAGGCCCATGTGGATGGTGTGGCGCAAGGTGCGCCGCCGCCCAGGCTTTGACACCGCCTAAGGCTGGTTCGTGGTTTCAGAAGGAAGTGCAGGAATGGATTTAAGATAGGCTGCAATGGCCTCCCGGTCTGCGGCAGGCAGCTTCGCCATATTTTCCTGCAACGCCACCATTTCTCCGCCAAAAGTATCGTAAGACGGGTCAAAACCGGATTCCAGGGAATAGGCGATTTCCCCGGCGCTCCACGATCCGATCCCGCTGGCATGAGGGGTGATATTCGGCGCCGCGCCTTCTTTCTTTCCGTCTAGCGTCACCCCAGGGTTGCCCGCCAGAAACCGGGCTTCCAGCAATCCCCCAAACTGATCCCGCGGCGTATGACAGGCGCTGCAATGGCCGGGGCCTTGCACCAGATACTGCCCCCGTGCCACCTGTGCGTTTGCGTTTGGGTCTGCGGGCAATGGTTTGCCATCCAGATACAGCAATTTCCAGAGCCCCAGGCCGCGCCGCAGGGTAAAGGGAAAGCCGACCTGATGATCCGGCGCGGCTTCGGTCACCGGCGCCAGGGTATCCAAAAACGCCTTCAGGTCGATCATGTCCTCGAGCCGCATATATTGATAGCTGGTGTAGGGAAAGGCCGGATAATAATGG
>JBMYUJ010000095.1:0-10535 GCA_049605255.1 Magnetospiraceae bacterium | reverse complement strand
AGCGCACCACCCGTTACTTGGAATCCAAATCCGATTGGCGGGCGCTTTCTGCTTCCTGCTCGTCCAGTGCCCGATAGCGCTTGGCGGCGGGGGAATCCGGATACAGCAGGGCCAGCATCCGGGCGGTGACCGGCGCGACCCGCTCCGGATCGTTGATCGGCAGCGTACAGACCGACCCCACGCAGATAAAGATTGACGCCACTTCTAAATCTTCGTTCTTACCCATGGCGGGATGACCTTTGGGCAGGTCTTCATCCGGCGCCACCACCTGCAACACCCGCCCCGGCAACGGCCGGGCAAAAACAGCCTCCAACAGAGCCTCCGTCCCCGGTTCGCCGCGTTTGCCGACGATCACCACCTGAGTGCCGGCGAGCAAGGTATCGGCGGCATTCAATATCCCCGCGTGGTAGATCGGGGCATCCAACGTGGGCAGCATGAAGGTGGTCAGGGCTTTTTCCGCCATCTCCCGGTAGCGGGAAACGCCGGTCAAATAGTAGAGCCGCGCATGGACATCCGCGATCACCGCATTGCCCGGCGCTTCCGGCCCGTCATTGGCGGTTTTCGTCGGCGGCAGACCGGAACCCTCCGGTGCCGGCGCATCGATATATCCGCCGTTCTTGTCGATAAATCGCCGCGCGCCGTCCGCCAACCGAATGGCCTCCTGTTTATAGCGCGGGGTGCCGGTGACATCGTACAGGGTCAGCGCGGCCTGCGCGAGCCGCGCCTGATCGGCCAGGGTTGTGAGGCCCCCAACATTCCCACGGGCCCGACTGTGGCGCACGAGGCCATTCACCACCATGTCCGACATCAGACGGTCGAATGTCCGCTCCGCGGCCCCAATCCATTGCGGCTTATCGAGCGCGACCCCGGCTTCGGCCAGGGCGATGATCGCGAGGCTGTTCCAATCGGCCAAGACCTTGTCATCCCGCTGGGGCGCGGGGCGTTTGGCCCGAGCTTCGCGCAACGCCTCCCGCGCGATAACCAGGCGCCCGGCCACCTCCTCCGGCGTCAGATTTTGGGCCGCCGCGAGGGAATCCGGCGTGGCCGCCTGACGCAGCACATTTTTGCCATCCACATCCCCTTCTTCCGTAATGCCATAGGCGGCAATGAACAGATCCGCATTGCGGCCTAGAATTTCGCGGATTTCCGCCGCGCTCCACAGATAATAGGCGCCTTCCAGCCCATTCACATCCGCATCCAAGGAGGTTGCGAAGGTGCCATCGGGCAAACGTAGATCCCGCAACATGAAATCGACGGTCTCGCCGATGCGCCGATGCAGCAAGGGGCTGCGGATATCCCGCCATACCTCAGTCATGGCCCGCACAAACAGGGCATTATCGTTCAGCATCTTTTCGAAATGCGGCTTGCGCCATTCCGCATCGGTCGTATAGCGGTGGAACCCGCCGCCGAGATGATCATAAAGACCACTGACCGCCATGCTTTCCAGGCTCAGGACCACGACCTGGGCCTGTACCGGATCGCCCATGCGCAAGCTGGTACGCCAGAGGAATTCCAGCGCGGGCAGCAGCGGAAACTTGGGCGACAAGCCGAAACCGCCGTTGAAATCATCCAATTCCGCCACCAGCACATCGGCGGAGAGCTGCAAATTGCCTGCGGAAACAGGCGCCGTTGGGCCGCCACGGCCTCCGTGGAACACCCGGCGAAGTTTCGCTGCCAGTTTGGGCATATCCGCCGCCGCACTGCGATACATGTTTTCCGACCGAGAAGCCACCTCCCGGAAGGACGGCATGCCGTAGATCGAAACCGGCGGGAAATAGGTGCCCGCGTAATAGGGGAAACCCTCGGGCGTCAGAAATACGTTCAACGGCCAACCGGTCGGCAGGCCCATGAGATTGGCGGCACGGATCATCTGGGCGTCGATATCAGGGCGTTGTTCCCGATCCACCAGCACCGGCACATACAAGGTGTTGATCAATGCCGCCGTATCCGGGTTGCGGAAACTTTCTTGCTGCATCACATGGCACCAATGGCAGGCCAAATAGCCGATGGACAAGAAAATTGGTTTGCCTTCCTTTTTGGCCAACGCAAAGGCTTCCGGCCCCCAGGGGTGCCAATCCACCGCATCCTTGGCATGGGCGCGCAAATAGGGGCTATCCGCCTCCGCCAGGCGTTTGCCCGCTTGGGCCGGGTCGGCAACGACCAAAAATAACCCCATAATTATTATGGGAACTATCCAGCCCCGGTGATTAAAATTAAAGATTTGCGAGAATCGACAGATCACGACCGGGGCTCCAGCTTGTGGATAACCTTGTTGAAGAAACCGTGGAAACAACGCGACTGTAAAGGGAATCGCCGGTTTTGGGTAGGATTAGCGCCATGTGTAAAAAAACGGACGCGCTGGCGTCAACCCCAGGACGCATCGACGATCAATCGGTCGGGAGCGGATGGCAGAATTCGGGTCACGTTTCCGCCTCGGTGGCGTCTTCGGCGATTTCCCCGTCGGGCAGGTCGGGTTCTGCCTCGGGCCGCTTGCGCCGAATCAGAATATCCCCGTTCGGCAGGATCACCGGTGCTTCATATTGTGGGATCGACCCGAGCAACACCTCCAGGGTCATCATGAGTGCCCGGGCCGCCTGCTCGATCTGCCGCTCGGTCTCTTCGAGCTGGTCGTCCAACTCCGAGGCCGTGGTGACCGACGGCGCACCCGTGATCGCCGCCCCCAACAAACCCACCGCAAGAAACGACGCAACCCGCCGACGCCACCGGCGCCCCGGGCACATTCTCTTGGCCTGTTGCTCTTTTATCATGATGGTTTTCCCCGTCAGTGCCGGGTGGTCTTGCCTTCCAGCGATCCCATGCCGGACAACGCCGGCGCATTTTCCAGGGCGTTCAAGCGCCCTTCCGCATAACGGATTTGCTCCATCACCTTGGCCACATCGCCTTTGGTATCTTTCCCGTCCTTGGCCACGGCAAGAACCTGACGTTCCAAGTCGGCGATCTGCTTGGCGAACTCATCGAACCGTTTGCGTGCAGCGGCGTCTTGCCGTTTGGTCAACCGAGTTTCCATTTCATTGGCATACCACAGGGCCACCAGCGCAATTAACAAGGAGACGATGCTGATCAGGATGGTCACAACCGAGATACTCCGCTACGGGGAACGAGCGCGCGGGTCAAAGGGCGCACAAAACCCGGGCTAAGAATGCCCCACCCCCCCCAGGAACTCAACTGGCAAGTCCCGCATGGCTGCCATCCAGATCCGGAAAAACGACCTCGGAGTCCTGGAAAGCCCGGCACCGGAGCGAAGAGATGATGGGCATGGGGCTGACGGTGATCTCAGCGCTGAAACCGTCTCAAAACAATATCTTAGAGGGCAATTCACGACGCCATCCATCTCCTTTCAGGGGTCGGATGACGGTGTTTGCGCGCGCGCGAAACCGCGCCTCAACTGTCCCCCTCCGGGGGGCTTTCAGACAGCCTTTGCGCCCGCGCCTTGCGCCGGGCTTCACGCCGACGACGGGCAACATCATCTGCGTTTTCCGTCGATTCGCCGGCTTCTTCCAAATGCTCTTCCCCCTCCCAAGGCATACGCGGCAGGTCCTTGCCGGAGGCTGCCGCGCTCTCTGCCGCCAGATCTTTTTGCCGCGTGCGCACTTTTGCGAGGTTTCGCTTCGCCACTTCTTGCAAGCGATCCCAGCCAAGCTCCCCATACACCGCCGAGGCATCTTCGAAAGCGGATTCCGCCTCCCCTAGATCGTCCACTCCCCCGGCCAGACCCGCGAGCAGAAAATAGGCCGACCCCATGGTATTGCGGGTCGCCGCCCATTGCGCCGGGAATCGATCCCGATCCCGCACCGCCAGCGCTCCCCGGCAGGCCTCCACTGCGCGTTCCAGCAAATCGGGATCCCGCTGGTGACCGCCCAGTACCTGCAACGCGCCGGCGAGATTGTTCATCACCTCCGACCATTTCAGCGGCAGGGTGCCTTTATCAATGGCGCGGATCGCCTGACCATAGGCGGCGATGGCCTCGCGCAGGTTCCCCGCATCTCCGGTCAGCCCTTCCCGCCGCGCCAGGGCAAGCCCCAAGCGGTTTTGCGTGAGGCCGAACAAAAGGGGCCGAGCCCTGGCATCGATGACCTTCAGCGCATCTCGATAGGCCTGTATCGCCCGGTCCAGATGCTGCAAGGCGGCCTCACCATCGGCCAAGGCATGCTGCACCATGCCCACCCGCTGCATGGCCGTAGCCCATTCCTGGGTGGCATCCGTCTGGGCCAAAATCTCCAGCACCGCCCGCCAGCCCGCCTCCGCCGCCGGATACCAGGCTGCTTCCTGGGTACTCTGCCCATGGGCGGCGCAGGCCAGGGCAAACACATTGATCACCGAAGCCCGCCCGGCTGCATCCAAATCAATGGGCGGTTCTTTGGCGATCCCTTGCGCCCCAGATAGCAGATGGGGCAACGTGCCCCTCAGAAACCGTTTAATTTCGGGCCGGGGTGTGGCGACAGCCACGGCAGCGGCACACAGCAACGGAAGGAAGGATTGGTTTTCCGCCACCGGGAAGTCCAGATAATCGGTCTGGCCGAATACCCCCAGGCGGTCTTCATCCTCCGTATGGGCAGACAGGAACCGCAGCCGGGTCACATGCCCTTTGAACCGGGTTTCCCCCCAGATCAGCAGGTCGGCCCGGCCCGCAATGGTGCGGCGCCCCAACGCTGCCACCTCGGGCAATTGGGTCGCCGGGTCGAATCCGGCAGTAGGCTGCAAGGGTCGGCCCATATATTTAACCCGCACCCCTTTCAGGGTTTCCAATGCGGCGCCGACAGCCTTTGTCGCTGGTTTGCTGCCGTCGCCCGGAAGATCGGCAACCATTACCTCCACGGCGACGGGCCGCTTTGGTGGCGATCGGGTGAACAGGCGCTCCCAGAAACCGGCCTTGCCATCGCTTTCCCCCGCCGGGCCGGGCGCCGCAGCGGCCCCCTCGGCGGCAGGCGGTACGGCTTGGCCTGTTGGGGCCGGTGATACCGCCATGACCCGGTAGCGTTTCGCCGCTGCTTCCAGCATCAAAGCGACGGCGTCGGGCTCCGAGGAAACCGCCGCCACCAGATCGTTGCGGGAGACTTCCTCCGCCGCCACTGGCCCGTTGGCGCGGGCCGTGGTCCGGCGCGGTTGGCCGCCCCAGAGGGCGCCGACGCCGACCATCTCCCCTGGGCCGCATTGCGCGGTTGGCACCGGGCCATCGGGGCCGTTAATGGTCAGGTCGACGCGCCCCTCCACCACCACATAGAGGCGCTCGCCCGGGTCGCCTTCCTTGAACAGAACAGCGCCGTCCTTGAATTTCCGCCGCTTGGTGCGCAAGATTCCTCCGATGACCCCCTACAACGCCGATACCAAGCCTTACTCTAACCCGCAGAACCGGTCCACGAAAAGCCCATGCGCATCCCCACCCTCGACCAGTTTCCCCCACGCCCCGGGGCCTATATACTGGGGCTGCGGCTCACCGTGCCGTTGGTGCCCGGGGTGCCGCCGGGCGCTGGGTTGAGCTTGATGCCCGGCTGGTATGCCTATTGCGGTAGCGCCCAGGGGCCGGGCGGTTTGAGGGCCCGGCTCCGGCGCCATGCCCGGTGGGGAAAAAAGGTCCATTGGCATGTGGACCGGGTGACCCAAATAACAGGGGTTTCGTGGGCCCTCGCGCAGGTGAATGGAGATGAGCATCAGTTGCTGGCGGTATTGACGGATTTTCCAGGGGTTCGGGTGCCCATCCCCCGATTTGGCGCCAGCGATTGCCGAACCTGCCCGGCGCATCTGGTTGCCTTGCCGCCGGGCCTGGGCGCGGCACAAATAGTCACCCAGGTGTCAGCCGACGCGGAAGACATTTACATCTGGAAGGATACAACTCAGCCATGATGTATGACATGCCCCTTTATCGCCCCCCTTCGGAAGGGCGGAACCTGATCATTCAAGCGACGTTGGGCTGTAGCTTCGATGGCTGCACCTTTTGCTCCATGTATAAGGTCAAGGACTACCGGGCGCGCCCGCTGGACCAGGTCTTTGCCGATATCGACCAGGCCGCCGCCCATTACCCGGGCGCCGACCGCATCTTCATCGCCGATGGGGATGCCCTGGGCCTGCCCATGGACCATTGGCGCCCGCTGCTGGCCCGCTTGCGGGAAACATTCCCTCATCTGACCCGTGTCTCCTCCTACGCCACGCCCTCCAACCTGTTGCGCAAGACGGCGGATGAGTTGGCCGAACTGCGCGCGGGGGGCCTGCGGCTGTTGTATGTGGGCATCGAATCGGGATCGAAGAACATCCTGCGCCGCATCCGCAAAGGCGCAACGCCGGACAGCATGACCCGAGCCCTGAACGCTGCGGCGGAAGCCGGGTTCAAGGTTTCCGCGACGGTGATTCTGGGGCTCGGCGGCCAAACCTTTTGGGAAGATCATATCGACGGCACCATTGCCCTGATGGCGCGGGCGCCGGTGACCTATCTGTCTACCTTGCAACTGACCCTAGCCCCGGAAGTGGCACCCCGGTTCCTGGAAAAATTCGAGGCACCGTTCACCCTGCAAGAAGACGCCGCCATCCTGGAAGAACAGGCCCGCCTGATTGCCGGGATCGACCCGCCGAAGCCGATCATCTTCCGCTCCAACCATGCATCGAACGCGCTGGCCCTGGCGGGGAACCTGCCCAAGGACCGAAACCGGTTGCTGTCGGAAATTGCCTGGGCGCGGGAGGATGGCCGGGCGCTCCGCCCCCAATGGCTGCGGGGGTTATAGTCGATTCTGCCGCAGTTACCCAATCACCGCCACCACCTTGCCGGTGGTCTTGCGGTCCGCCAGATCGGCGAGGGCGACGGGGATGGAGTCCAGATCCACGCGGCGGGAAATCTGGGGCCGAATCCGCCCCTCGGCGGCCCAGGCCAACAATTGCTGGGTGGAGGCCTGATAGGCCGCCGGGTCCAAATCCCGATAGCCCCCCCAGTTGACCCCGTGCAGGGCGATATTCTTGACCATCGCGATATTGGCCGGCACCGCTGGCACCGTGCCGCTGGCAAAGCCAATCACCAAGATCCGCCCACCCCGGGCCGTGGCCCGGAAGGCACCATCGAAGGCGGAACCGCCCACCGTATCGAACACCACGTCGGCACCGCGATCCTCCGTGAGCGCCTTAACCCGGCCCCGGATATCCTCGGTCCGATAATCGACCCCCGCATCTGCCCCGGCAGACGCGGCAAGTGCGAGCTTATCTTGCCCCCCGGCGAGCGCGATCACCCGTGCGCCGAGGGCCTTCCCCACCGCCACGGCGGCAAGCCCGGTCCCCCCAGCCGCGCCGCTGATCAACAGGCTCTCCCCCGGAGCCAACGCCGCCCGATGGGTCAGTGCCAGATGGGCGGTGCCAAAATTAATCAGCAGGCCCGCGGCCTCTACCGGGTCTAGCCCCGCTGGCACGGGCACCACCGCATTTCCCGCCGCGCTGACCTGATCGGCGAAACCGCCACCATCGAGCGGCGCTGCCACCACATCCCCAGGGGCGATTCCGTCCACACCGTCGCCGACCCAGAGGACGGTCCCCGCCACTTCCAGGCCCGGCACGAAGGGCGGGACATGTTTGATCTGATAGCGGCCCTTGACGCTGAGAATATCGGCGAAGTTGAGCCCCGCCGCCGCCACGCGAATGCCCACCCGGCCCGGGGCGGGGGTGGGCTCGGGCCAGTTTTGCACCGCGAGATTTTCCAAACCGCCATGATCGTTGCAGACAAGTGCGCGCATCGGGGGCTCCCTCCTTTTATGGGCTGCCGGAAAATCTAACGTTCCGTCAACAGTTCCATGGCGGCATTCAATTGGCTCATGCGCCGGTGATCGCCCGTATCGTTATCAGGATGATGCACCGTCGCCAACATTCTAAAACGGGCGCGAATGGCGGTGCGGTCGGGCCGCGCATTGGGCGGGAAGCCCAACACGTGCAGCGCCTCGGCCCGGTTGCGAATGCCCTGGGTCAAGGGCTGGAAGGCGAGAAAGGAGACAAGCGCCCGCAAGCGGTCCATATCCTCCCTCATCTGTTCCAATTGCGGATCCGGTTTGGGCGGGGTCGGCGGCGGTGGCGGGGGTTGTTTCGCCGTCGGATCTTCCAAATTTACCTTGCGCTCTCCGCCCGCTAGGGTGAGGGCGAGGGCCAAGGCACGCCGGATCAGGCCCGGGGGCGTTCCCGGCGATAGGCGGAGTTGAAGCCGCGGTTTACGCCGCCAGGGCTTACCGGCCTGTCGACCCGATTGCAAAACGATTGTTTCCCGATCCTCCCGGCCCGGCTCTCCCGGGTCCGGCCATTCGGCGATCACCGCTTCGGGAAACACCAAAAGAATCGAGCGGGCGAGGTCTCCCGCATTCACGCCGCGCCGTGCCGCCAGGTCTAAAACCCGGTCGCGAAACGCCGACGGGCAAGACACTGTGAACGATCTTTTAGTCCCGGCTTTCTCCGTCATCTTGATGCCCGTTCGCCCCCTGCAAACCAACCCCGTTAATGAAAGGTTAACGGCAATTTGTTGATTCCATTGGTTAATATAACCCTAACAGAATGAATACAGGGGCGCCGACGGCAAATCAACTGCATATGAAGTTTATGGTCTTGTTAGGAGGGATGGGGGCGCTGCCCCTGGGCATCGACAAGCACCGAAAAAACTCTATAACCTGTTGTTTTTTATATATCTTTTCTGTTCCACTCACGGACTCCACTGAACGGGAAAACACCTATTGGAAAACCTAAAAAGCTACATCTGTAGTTTCTATGAAGCGCGATCACAAATTAACTACATATGTTATTTTTATTTACTTATAGATAGTTACATAAGGTTTGAGAGGCGCTTAGTGAAATCCTAAGGACGCAAAGTTGCCCTGTTTCGAGGTTTTTTCCGGCGATTTGGGCGGGAAAGACGCGCCTTCCCAATAAATGTTGGTTTTGGGTTATGACCTGCCTTTCACAAGGCGCGATCCGGGGTAAAAAATAGCGCGCGCCAAGGACAGGCGATCTCGCTGGTTCGGCGTCCTTGGAGACCCGCCCCCTAGCAGCCACCCAACTGTTTCCCGACCGGACTGAGTGGGTCTTTTGAGTTTCGATTCGCAAACAAAAAGCGGGGCCCATTTGGGGCGATTCATGGACTTGGAGGGCGGTGAAACCCGGGCCCTTTCGAGAGCGGATTGGTTTGACCCGACGGCAACGCGCATGACGCCTCCCTCAGCGACGCTTTTTCCGGGTCAATTGACACCGGTTCGGTGACCTCGAAGCCTGCGCCAACGCGCTTGTTACGGCCCTGGGAGCTGGGGACATGGGCAGTGCCGACCTGCCTTTGGACAATCTTGGGTCGACACCCAGAAGGAGCCCTATAGGCTATTGCTTTAAAGAGAGAAAATGTATTTATAACGTTACTGCAATGAAATGAATTTAGGGGATCTTCGTGACGAAATGGGCGGCGGCGCCGTCCTTATCCAGCCCCTCCCCGCATTTCGGACGGCTTCTATCCCCTGATTGCGTTTTTTCGCGCCATTTTTACCTGATTTATGGGTATGTGACCTAATCTCGCGATAGGTTTCGGCGCTTGCGGCTCTGTTCAAATCCATGCATGCCAAGATGCCATTGCACCGCGACGACAGCGCCTTTGACTGGTTGCAACAGCAGCAAGACAAGTTCGATGGTCAGGGGCAGGAAGATCGCCATTTGCAGGGAATAGGGCAGGTCGAAATTGATCACCACCAGGGCCACCAGCGGCACCACCATATGCCCCACCAGGGCAATGACGATATAAGCGGGAAAATCATCCGCCCGATGGTGGTGCAATGCCTCACCACAAGATTCGCAATGGGGTTTCACCTTGAGAAAGGACGCGAACATCCACCCCTGGCCGCAAGACGGGCAGCGGGAGAACAGCCCCCGCAACAGGGCGAACCAAACGGACCGGGGCGGAATGGGCGTCATGGCGACTCTGAACCGCGATCCCGCTGAGGCACTGTCACCGACGGAACCAAATTGAGAAAGATTATTATGTAAGGGTTCCCGGCGGCCGCTTCAATGTGATAGGTCGCTCTCGAAAGTGAAAGGAAGTCACCGCATGAAACCGAATTCACCTTTGCCAGCCGGGTGGGATCGGTTGAACAGCCTGCCTCGCGTCTCGCTGATGGCGGGACCGACGCCCCTGCAACCCCTGCCCAACCTCTCCACCACCTGTGGGCGCCATGCCACCATGTTCGTCAAACGGGATGACGCGACCGATCTCGCCCTTGGCGGCAATAAGGTCCGGCAATTGGAATTCTACTTGGGCGAGGCGATCCGGCAGAACGCGGATACCATCCTCATCACCGGCGCCGTGCAATCCAATTTCGTACGGCTCGCGGCAGCGGCGGCGCGGCGCTTCGGCATGGACTGCCATATCCAACTGGAGCGGCGGGTAGACCGCGATGACGCGCTGTACACCGGCTCAGGCAATGTGCTGCTCGACCGGCTCTTGGGGGCAACCATTCATCATTATCCGGAAGGGGAAGACGAGGAAGGCGCCGACCGGCAGCTTTCTGAAGTCGCCGCAGACCTCC
>JBMYUJ010000094.1:0-10662 GCA_049605255.1 Magnetospiraceae bacterium | reverse complement strand
TCAATCCGGTGGCCGAGATCGCTGACCAGGCCCATGCTGCCGGGGCCTGGGTCTGCGTCGACGGGGTCAGCTATGCGCCCCATGGCATCCCCAATGTGGGGGCGCTGGGGGCGGATATTTACATGTATTCCAGCTACAAAACCTGGGGGCCCCATCAAGGCATTCTGGTGGTCCGGCGTCCGCTGTTGGAGCAACTGCCCAATCAGGCCCATTATTTCAACGGCGATACCCTCTATAAGCGGTTGGTCCCCGCCGGTCCCGACCATGCCCAGGTCGCGGCCTGCGCCGGCATGGTGGATTATTTCGAGGCGGTGCACGCCCATCATTTCGCAACCGGCGCAACCGGCGCGCGGCTGGGAGAGGAGGTGCATGCCCTGTTCACCGCCTATGAACGCAAGCTTTTGCAGCCACTCTTGGATTATCTCGTCCAGAAAAACACCTTGCGCCTAATCGGTCCGGCGTCGGCGGAAAAACGGGCGCCCACCGTATCGGTGTTGACGGAAGAACCCGCTGAGGCAGTATCTGCCAAGCTTTCCGCCTCTGGCATCATGGCGGGCGGGGGTAATTACTACGCGGTGCGGCTATTGGAAGGCTTGGGCATCGACCCGGCCCATGGGGTGGTACGGCTCAGCTTCAGCCATTACACGGCACAAGCGGAAATCGATCAGCTGATCGACGCGTTAGACCGGGTCTTGTGAATCAGGCCGGTGCGTCCTCGGGCAGGGTCTTGGCGACCAATTTACGGACTAAAATCAGGAACTGTTCCCGTTCACCGCTGGAAAGCCCGTCCAGTATTTCATCTTGCAATTGATAGATGACGGGCAGAATTTCCTCATAGATTGCCAGACCCGTTTTGGTCAGGCTAACCTCCCGCGCGCGCCGGTCGCGGGCACTGACGGTGCGCATCACATAGCCTTTCTGCTCCAACCGGTCGATCACGCCGCCGATGGTGGCACGGTCGCAGGCCGTGATGGCGGCGATCTGCGCCTGATCAAGGCCAGGATTGGTGCTGAGGGTGCGTAAGGTGGCGAACTGAACCGGGGTCAAATCATGGCCAGCCTCGCTCACCCGTTGCTGAAACAGATGGCCCGACATTTGATGCAGCCGCCGTATGAGATGCCCAGGTAAATCCAAGAGCGTCACCGTTCCAATCCTTTTCGCCGTCCAGGTCCTGTTGGCGGCGTTGCCCCGGGAGGCAATCCGCAAGCGTTGTTGCGACGCCTGTGCGACCGCAAAAAAAGAAATGTATACTTATTTTATTTCCGGTTTGGCAAATATTTTTTTGCCAGAGACCCTTTTTCGCAAAAAAAGAGGGGTGAGCCCAGAAGGCCCACCCCAGAGGTGATAGACAGGTTGCGCTTAGGCTAAATCAAACCGGTCTGCGTTCATCACCTTCACCCAGGCGGCGACGAAGTCGTTGACGAACTTCTCTTTATTGTCGTCCTGGGCATAGACTTCCGCATAGGCCCGCAGGATGGAGTTCGATCCGAACACCAGGTCCACGCGGGTGGCGGTCCATTTCTGGGCGCCGGTCGCCCGGTCCTTAACGGCGTAGAGATTGTCGCCCATCGGTTCCCAGGTGTAGGCCATGTCCGTCAGGTTGACGAAGAAGTCAGTCGTCAGGCTGCCGACCGTATCGGTGAACACGCCGTGGCCGGTGCCGCCATGGTTGGTGCCCATGACCCGCAGGCCGCCGACCAAGGCGGTCATTTCCGGTGCCGTCAGGCCCATGAGCTGGGTGCGGTCCAACATCAGCTCCTCTGGGCTCACCGTGTAATCCTTCTTCACCCAGTTGCGGAACCCGTCATGGATGGGCTCCAGGGGCTCGAAGGATTCGGCATCCGTCTGCGCATCCGTGGCATCGCCGCGACCCGGCACAAAGGGCACGGTCACCTCCACACCCGCGGCCTTGGCGGCCTGTTCCACGCCCACATTGCCCGCCAGCACGATGACATCCGCCACGCTGGCGCCGGTTTCGGCGGCGATGGGCTCCAGCACCGCCAACACCTTGGCGAGCCGGGCCGGTTCATTGCCTTCCCAATCCTTCTGCGGGGCGAGGCGAATGCGGGCCCCGTTGGCACCGCCGCGCATGTCCGAACCCCGGAAGGTGCGGGCGCTGTCCCAGGCGGTGGCGACCATGTCACTGACCGACAATCCGCTGGCGGCGATCTTGGCTTTCACCGCGTCCACATCGTAGCTGGTGGGCCCGGCGGGCACGGGGTCTTGCCAGATCAGGTCTTCGGCGGGCACGTCCGGGCCGATATAGCGGGCTTTCGGGCCCATATCCCGGTGGGTCAGCTTGAACCATGCGCGGGCGAAGGTGTCGGCGAAATATTCCGGGTCCTTGTAGAACCGTTCGGAGATTTCCCGATAGATCGGGTCCTTCACCATGGCCATGTCCGCATCGGTCATGATCGGGTTGTGACGCACCGACGGGTCTTCCGCGTCGACCGGCATATCCTCTTCCGCAATGTTGATCGGCTCCCACTGATTGGCGCCCGCCGGGCTCTTCTTCACTTCCCAATCATAGGTAAACAGCAGGTGGAAATAGCCGTTGTCCCATTGGGTGGGATGGGCGGTCCAGGCGCCTTCCAGGCCGCTGCTGACGGTCTGATTGCCGATACCGCGCGCGGTTTTGTTCATCCAGCCCAGCCCCTGGTCGGCGACATCGGCGCCTTCCGGGTCCGGCCCCAACAAGCCCGCATCCCCATTGCCATGGCATTTGCCCAAGGTATGCCCACCGGCGGTCAGGGCGACGGTTTCCTCATCATTCATGGCCATGCGGGCGAAGGTCACCCGCACATCCTGGGCGGTGCGCAACGGGTCCGGGTTGCCGCCAACACCTTCCGGGTTGACGTAGATCAAGCCCATTTGCACGGCGGCCAGGGGGTTTTCCAGGGCCTCGCTGGTCTCGTCTTCATAGCGGTCCTTGGCCAGCCATTCTTTCTCCGAGCCCCAATAGACGTCTTCTTCGGGGTGCCAGATATCTTCGCGGCCAAAGGCGAAACCGAAGGTTTTCAGTCCCGCGGATTCATAGGCCATATTGCCCGCCAAGATCATCAGATCGGCCCAGCTCAGCTTGTTGCCGTATTTCTTCTTGATCGGCCAGAGCAGGCGGCGCGCCTTATCCAGGTTTACGTTATCGGGCCAGGAATTCAGCGGGGCGAAGCGCTGGTTGCCGGTGCCGCCACCGCCGCGCCCATCGGCGGTGCGATAGGACCCGGCAGAGTGCCAGGCCATGCGGATCATCAGGCCCGCATAGCTGCCCCAGTCCGCGGGCCACCAGGATTGGCTGTCGTTCATCAGCGCCAGAAGGTCTTTCTTCAACGCCGCCACATCCAGCTTTTTGACTTCTTCTTGATAGTTGAAGTCGGGGCCCATGGGGTTGGTTTTGGTGTCATGCTGATGGAGGATTCCGAAATTCAGGGATTTCGGCCACCATTCGGTGACGGACGAACCGCTGACGGTATTCCCGCCATGCATTACCGGACATTTCATCTCATTCATGGGGACTGTCTCCTGTAGGGGTTTTTTGTAGGGGTTGGTTAGGGGTTGATGGAAAAATAACGGCTCATTGAAGCGTCGGATCTTGGTCTGCCGCGGCCTCCTGGCACGCGGTGCAAATGCCCTGCACCTCGATCTGGGTGCCGACCACATCCCCAAAATCACGTACAGCTTCGGGGATCGGCAGGGCGTTAAGGTCGGCGCTTTCGAAATCCCGCACCATGCCGCAATTGATGCAGCGGTAATGATGATGCTGGGCCACATTGGCATCGAACCGCACGCCGTCTTGCCGCTGGCCCAGGGTGCGCAGCAGGCCGAGATCGGTAAGCAGCCACAAGGTGCGGTAGACCGTATCCAAGGACACCGTCGGCATGCCGCCCCGTACGGCCCTGTAAACGGTTTCCGCCGTCGGATGTTCCAGGGAAGAGGCCACGGCCCGCAAAATCTCCAGCCGTTGATGGGTGAGCTTCACCCCCGCCTGCTGGGCCTTTTCCCTGAAATGGGAGAGGCGGTTTTCAATTTCCTGATCTGAAACTTTCATGGACGCTCCGGTCTCGTATTCGCTACTAAATAAGAATTATTCCTATTTATAATTCTTCTAAGAAAAGTTCGCAACTAGAAAATGCGCCGCGGCGAAATTTTTTAGAGACGGCGTACGCGGATCTTTTTGGGGCGCCCGCCGCGACGGCCAATTTGTCAATTGGCGAAAAGAACTAGCGTGCGGCGCGGAAATCGGATTTATGATTTCAGATCCGAAAGCAGGCGGGTTTTGATTACCGAAGGGAACGAAAAATGAAGACCATGAAGTGGATTGGCGTTGTTACGGCGGGGCTCATGGCGGCCGCCCTATTCGGCCCCGCCCGGGCGGCGGCGCCGGAAACGGTCTGGGTGTTGGACGGCATGAAAACGCCGGAATCTGTTTATTATGATGCGGATCGGAACATCCTATATGTCTCCAACATGGCGGGGGCCCCCACCGATGCCAACGGCACCGGGTATATCGCCAAGGTTTCCTTGGATGGCAACATTGTCGATCCCGCCTGGGTTACCGGGCTGAATGCGCCCAAGGGCATGGCCGCGTTCGGCGGCAAGCTCTATGTGTCTGATATTAATAGGCTGGTGGAAATCGATATCGAAGCGGGCAAGGTGGTCGCGACCTATGAAGCGCCGAAGGCCAAGTTCCTGAATGATGTCACGGTCGATCAGAACGGCGCGGTATATGTCTCTGAATTTATCGACAGCGCCATCTACCGTCTGTCGGAGGGTCGTTTTGAGATTTGGTTGGAGGATGCGGCGCTCGCTTCCCCCAATGGTCTCGTCGCCGAGGAGGAACGCTTAATGATCGGCGCCTGGGGCGTGATGACCGATGGGTTTGGCACCAAGGTGCCGGGGCATTTGATGCAAGTTGACTATTTCAGTAAGACCCTCTCCAGTGTCGGCGACGGCACGCCCGTGGGCAATCTGGATGGGTTGGCCGCCGTGGGCGATGGCAGCTATCTGGCCACGGATTGGATCGCCGGAGGGGTGTATCACCTGCAGCCCAGTGGCGCGGCCACGCTGATCCTCGACCTTAACCAGGGGAGCGCGGATATGACCTATATCCCGTCGGAAAGGCTGATCCTGATCCCCATGATGAACGACAATCAAATCATCGCGGCACGATTGCCCTGATCTCGCCCCGAAAAAGCGGCTGGCCCCCCCGGGGGTTTGGCCGCTAAAGCGGGCACGACGATATCTGACTCGTCGCACCTGCTCTGAGCGATGATATGCGCGCATTTTCGAACCCTGAAACCGCATGCAGTTTCGCTGAAAATACCCCGGTCATCAGGTGCGCGGATTTTCGCTGAAAATGCGCTGGAACCCCCATACTTACCCGGTGCTGGCCAGCACCTTGCCGATGGGGCGCCAACGTCCGGTTTCTGTCCGGCAGAAGGTACGCACCCGGTCGCGCACCGTATCCCGGGGCGGGTCCAGGCGCTCCACATATTCCCGGCAATAAATACCCGCAGGCGTTTTGAAGGTGCGGTTTACGCGAACCGCGCCCGCTGCCAACCCGTTTCCGCTTTTCCAGGCATGGTTTTGCCCGGATAGGCGTTTTTCCAAGGTATGTTGCACGGCACGACGGGCATCGGCGCGTTCGGAGCTAAGTAACCCTCGGTAAAACCCCTTGGCCACCAGGTCGCCGGAGGGGGGCTTCGTCGCCTGTTGGGCACATGCCGCGAGAAGGAAAATACCCCCGCCGATGAGGGCATGGCGAAACAGGTTTTTCGATCCCTTTTGGGTGATGCTTCTCATTTCCACCCCCCTGAAATTGCGGCTTCTTCTTCTTGGGTGGAAAGATCGTTACCGGATTGCGACACGCCGTCAATGGAGCCTTTGCCAGTAGGTTTGCCGGCGCGGGCCCCTGTCAATGCGGTCGGGCCCGCCTTGCGGCCGCCTTGTCCGGCAGAGGAATTGGAACCGCTGGAGAGGCCGTCGCGCGATGATCTGGTGCAGGACGTTTATGAAGCGGCGTTGTCCAAGTTGGATCAATTCGAGGGCGGCGCGACGGATGGTCAGGGGAGCAGCGCCGCCTGGTTGTTCCGTATCGCACGCAACCGGTTTTTGAACGACCGCCGGTATCAGGCGGTGCGCAACCGTCATCTGGCGCTGGTCAAACCTATTCAGGGAACCAGCACCGATGGTGTGGCGTTAAGTGAACTGCGGGCCGAGGCCAGCCGAACGCTTCAGGCCGTCGGCGTTATGCCGGAAGAGCAGCGCGCGGTGCTGCTGCTGGTCGCGGCGGAAGGATGCAGCTACAGCAAGGCGGCGGATATTCTGGGCCTGCCCCAGGGCACGGTAATGTCGCGCTTATCCCGCGCCCGGCAAGCGCTAAAGGCTTTGTTGGATGATGCCCCCGAGGGGGATAGGGCAATGGCTGCGGCAAAGGGATAGCGGGTGATATCCCGCCACAGGATTAAATTACGGATGAACCCAAGGACCGTAAGCGATGGATGACCCGAGAGAGACAGAACCCCGCGCGCCCACTGCCGACGCGGAATTGGACGCGCGCTTGCGCGCCGCCGTGGAAGCCGCGCGCATGGCCCCCGGCCTTGATCGCCTGCAAAATGCCGTGCAGGCGGCGGCGGAAGATGCCAAGCTCCGCACCGGGGGTGGCCGCAAACCGGCCCCTCGCTGGTTGGGGATGCCCGCGTTGCTCGCGGCCTCGATCTCCTGTCTGCTGTTGGGCGGTGTCGGGGGGTTCAGTATTGCGGATGTCCGCGCCGCGGCGCAGGCAAAGGCCCTGGCGGAATTGCAGCGACAGGAAAGGGTTGCTTTCCAACTGGCCATGAACGAAGCATTGGAAACCTTGGTGAGCGGCAAGCAGGTGACCTTCGTCAATCCGGAGACCGGACTTTTGGATGTGATCACCCCGCTGCGCACCTACCAGGCGAAGAACGGCCAATGGTGCCGGGAATATGCCTATGAAACCACCCGCGAAGGCCTTCGGGAAACCAATAATGCGGTCGCCTGCCGCACCGGTGAAGGGGAATGGCAAACGCGATTGAAGATGGTTTAAAGCATTTTGCAGTCAACCTGAGATGCCAGATTAAACGCCGGTTCAAACGCCACGAAGGCTGACACGCGGTTTTCTGACATCGCTCACGTGCCGTGGGGGCGGGTCGCGCGGCCCCCTGAAAGCCGATCGTCAATCGCCATAATCACAACCCACCTTAATCGATCCGCGCGAACACCACATCGCCTTCTTCATGGCCGGAATTGGGGATCACCCGATATTGCGGTTCCTGGTCCGAGCCGCCCAGTACCCGCTGCCAGATATACCGTTCGAACAGCTCTCGTGCGGCGAAGGCCGGGGCGTCATATTCCGAAAGGCCGGTGAGCAGGGCGCGGGCGAAGACAGAATGCCCATCGCCGCCCAGATCGGACACCGGCTCGTTCCCGCCCGAGGTGATCAGGATGCGAGAGCGCCCCTTGGCCAGGCGCATCAACATTTTTCGGCGCCCGATTTCGGGGATCGGGTCCGCTGCCGCGTCGCCCCGGGTCAGCGCGCCGGAATAGCAGCTATCGGAGATCACCAACACATTGCGGGCCTGCAGGCGTTGCACCGCCTTGGTAATATCATCGGCGGAAATAAAGGTGGAATAGCGCCCGGCCCGGGCATCCACCGGCACCCAATAGGCCGAGGCGGTGACCTGTTCATAGGTGCCATGCCCGGCGTAATAGACCAGCACCATATCGTCTTCCCCGGCGATCAGGCTCAGGTCTTCGAGCACCAGTTCCACCAAACTGCCCGGCTGGTCATAGAGCCGCAACGACATCGCCTCGCCGGATGGCAGGGTAACGCGGGTTTGAAACCCGTATTTGGTTTCCAGGATTTCCGCCAAAGCCGCCGCGTCGGCCAGCGGCGTTTGCAAGGAGGCGACACCGGAAGCGGGTGTGTAGTTCTGGTTGGCGATGATCACCGCATAGCGGTTGCCAGACCCGGCCAGGGCCGCCGCATCACCCTGATAGACCAGTTCGATGGATCGTTGATGCATTTGCCCGTCTTGGGTGCGGGCGACGATCTCGATGCGGTTGAGGCCCGGTGCCAACGCGACTTCATGCCCGAATTCACCAGTGGCGAGGAAGTAATCCGCCTCGATATTATTGACCAACACCACCCCCACCTTGGCGGGCCATTCCACCCGTCCCTTGATTTCCAAAATCGGTTCGGTGGGGCCGGTGCCATCGCGGGTCGGTTTGGGCGATAGGAGACGAATGGAATCCCGCGTCGCCTGGGCCGGTTTCTCCTCGGCGATCACCACCATATCCCCGGAGGTGGCCTCGAACCGATGCGCGGGCGGGGTCGGTTGCCATTTGCCCGGCCCCGCCCGTTTGGCGAACCGCATGTCCTCGATGGCGCGGAACAGGGTCGCCAGTTCCAGGTTCTTCGCGGTTTGCAAGGCGATGGCCAGCTTGTAAGTAAACAGGCCATAGATTTTCTTTTCCGGGTCGTCCGGCGGCAGGGCCAGCTCGAAGGTGTTCTGATGGTCACCGGCGGCGTACAGCGTGGCCAGATCGCCCCGATTGACCGAGAGGGTCGTGGGGCCTGAGGCGCCGGGCTCGGCTTTTTCCGCCGCCTGGGTCTGGCTGACCCAGAGTCGCGCGCGGTCGACCTCCAACTGATTTTGCTGCACCCTGAACCCGGCGGCATAATTGGTATCCAACGCCAGCACCACATCGGCGCGGCGATTGCGGAACAGGGTCACCAGTTCCGACAGGGCGGCGGGCGACACCAGACCAATGGTCTGGGGCTTATCCCCCTCCAGAATCATATAGGGCCCGCCCCGGGCGATGGCTTTCAGGGGTTCCGGGCTTTGCGCATTCGCCGCAATAAAGGCGGTGAGGGTTTGCGTCTCCGCCGCGTTGGCCGTGCCCGCGCGCAGCAGGTTCGGCGCTATGGCATCGCTTTGCAGGGCATTGCCGGAAAAATGCAGCAGCAAGGTATCGCCACAGGCGATACGGGGCAGCAGATTGCGCGCCGCGCCCGCCAGATTGGCACGGGTCGCGTCGGCGCCGGAAAGCAGGATAATGTTCTTTGTGGCCACGCCCCGCGCCAACAGAGCCTCGGACACCAGAGCCACATCGTTGCGGGCGCCATCCAGCCAGACCTGTTGCGCCACCGTATCCGCCGCCAGCAGGATCGCGTAGGTCAGGCGTTTATGGTCATGGTCGCAGACCGGCGGCGCGAGATCGAGCCCCGTGGTGGTAAACAGCGGCGCATCGATACCGGGAAAGCGCGCGCGGATCATCGCTTCATAGTCCTGGGCGCTGATTTGCTTGTCCTGTTCGGTCAGCTTGGCGATTCCCGCCCAGGCGGCTCCACTCATCCCCGCCAGCAATAGGGCGCAGAGCATCATGTGGAGGACCCACCATCCCCCGCAAGGCCGGGGGCCTGATATTCGGAAAGTTAGGGCCATCGCCATTCCCTCGGGGGCTATTGCGCCTCCCGTTATCATGCCGCAACAGCGCGCCAATGAAAATGGCAGAGATGGCCGGAACTTACGGCGGGCGGGCGGAGAAAAATAAGTTTTGAGTCTTGGCGCGGCTCGTGAACAATGGGCCTCTTTGTTCCAGGAGGGCCGCCTTTCATGGGCCAGGACGTTCCCCATCTTCTCGCATCGCGGCGGTTTCTGCCGCTGTTCCTGACCCAGTTTCTGGGCGCCTTGAACGACAATCTCTTCAAGAACGCCATGGCGATCCTGATCCTGTATGCCTTGGCCGTTGGCGACGGGGCGACGGGGCAGGTGTTGGTCAGCCTCGCGGCCATGGTTTTTATTCTGCCGTTTTTCCTGTTTTCCGCCACCGCCGGGCAGCTTGCCGACAAGGTGGAAAAAGCCGGGCTGGTACGCATCGTCAAGCTCTGTGAAATCCTGGTCATGGCCCTCGGCATCGTTGGGTTGCTGTGGGGGAATATTCCGTTTCTGATGGCGGTGTTGTTCTTACTCGGCACCCAATCCACTTTCTTCGGCCCGCTCAAATACGGCATCCTGCCGGTGCATCTGGCACCCGGGGAATTGATCGCAGGCAATGGTTTGATCGAGGCCGGGACCTTCCTCGCCATCTTGTTGGGCACCATCGTGGGCGGTTTGGTGATCCTGGTAGACGGTGGCGTGATCTGGATCGCCGTATTGACCCTCACCGCCGCCGTGGGCGGCTACGCCAGCAGCCGGTTTATCCCGCCCGCGCCCCCCGTCGACCCGGGGTTGACCGTTTCCGCCAATATTCTGGCCGAGACCTGGCGTACCATCACCCGGCTGCGGGATGATCGGGTGCTGTTTCTCAGCGTTCTGGGCATCTCCTGGTTCTGGTTGATCGGGGTGGTGTTCCTGTCCCTGTTCCCGGCCTACGCCAAGGATGTGCTGGGCGCCGATGAAAAAGTGGTCACCTTATTTTTGACCGTGTTTTCCATCGGTATCGGCATCGGGTCTTTGCTGTGTAACAAGGCCTTGAAGGGGGAGGTTTCCGCCCGGCATGTGCCCCTTGGCGCGCTGTTGATTACGTTGTTTACCTTTGATCTGGTGGCGGCGAGCCCGGAAGCCCCGGCGACCGAACTCATGGGTGTCGGTGCGTTTCTCAATGCGCCGGGAAGCTGGCGTATTCTCATCGATTTGGCGG
>JBMYUJ010000093.1:0-10687 GCA_049605255.1 Magnetospiraceae bacterium | reverse complement strand
GACGGGGGCGGGAGGAAAGACGGGGGCGGGAGGAAAGACGGGGGCGGGAGGAAAGGCGGGGCGGCATGAGACGGGCAAGGGGTGCCCCCCCGCAGGCGGCATTCATCACCCAAAGGGGGCGGCACCGCGCGGCAAAAACAACCGTCCCGGGCTGTGTAGGCCCTACCCGTTCTCTTGCGAAGACGGCGGCCCTCCGCCTACACTCTCCCGACCCAACGGAGAGGACAGACAACCAGGATGGGACGGCGTGGCGTGGCGTAAACGGACCAGGTTTACACGATGTTCGCGCTGCCTGTGGAATGCGGCATTGATGCTGGTGGCGCTGGCCGTGGTCGCGGTCTTGCTGTTGGGGAAGCCGCATTTCGGCCCCCAAGCGCCCAAAGACCGGCTTGGCGTGACGCCCGCCGCGGATGCCACGCCGCGCTAGGGGATCGACCCTAACATTTGAGTCCCTCGGTTGTGTCGTTTGGGAATAGGATAAGGCACTCAAATATTGAGGTAATTCGATCCATCACCATAAAGCGCCCAGGGGTTCGAATCGTTAAAGTCGTACCCCTAGAGCCTTTCCCGGGGCGATTCACGACGTAATTTGTATCAATTCATGAGGTAAATTAAGTCAATCCCGCTCCAGGTTGGACAGACGCGGAAGCGTCTCCAGCGGCTCAAGATCGGATATGGCGCAGCCGATGATGTTGAGGTCCGTAAGATCGGCAAGACCAGAGAGAGGAGAGATATCCGTGACCCCGGAGTGGCTGAGGTTCAGTTCTTGCAAAGTGGCGCAGTTTGCGAGGACCGAAATATCCGATACCCCGCTGTGATTGATATAGAGCCGCCTGAGCGCGCCGAGCCGGGAGAGGGCGCCAATATCGGAAATCCGGGTTCGCCCCGTATAGAGATCGGTCAACCCGGTCCAAGCGGAAATCGGCGTCAGGTCGGCAATATCCGTGTTGCTTACATTTAAATATTTTACCTTTCGCAACGGCGCCAAGGGGCCAAGATCGGCGGTATTGGCAAAACACAGATAAAGCTCTTCCAGCTGCTCCAGGTGGCTCAGCGGCGTAAGGTCTCGCACCTGGGTTTCCCAGAACTCCAGAACGGTCAAGGCAGATATCCCGCGCAAGGCCGCGCAATCGGCCAATTGATGTGCGCCCCGCTGCTTTCGCTTGCCATAAGCATCCGTGTAAAAACAGATTTTTTGCAAATCCGGGAGGTCCGACACCGATTCCGGCAAGGCCTCCAACGCGTTCAGATCATGGAAAAACAACGCCGGGGCACGCCCCGCCCAATCGGTTTTCCGGGTCAGCGCGATGCGCCGCTCCGCCTCTGCAAACGCTGCCCGCGCATCCTTACGCCATACGGGATCGCCATAGGTGGCGCCGTCGGGGCCAAAACAGGTTGCCGTCGCTTTGCGCGCCATAAAACACCCTTTTGCTTTTAGCGCCCTTGCCTCAGTGAAAGCTGTTTCACAGCGTATAATTCCCCCAAAGAACGATCGAACGCAAGCCAACATCCCAAACTTACGGAAAACAGGATTGCCCAGTTACCGCGGATTCCATAGCGGCTGGCATATTCGGTCGTCATCAGGGCGTAGGCGGCGGTGGCCTTTTTGACCATGGCGTCGGCATCGTCGGGATACTGGGCCAGCACCAGATCGGCGGCGGCCAGGGCGGTGCGGTATTGGCCTTGCCGGATCACACTGGCCCGTACCAGCAAATCCCTCGGAAGGCGTTTGGCGATGCCCGTAATGTCGCACCCCAGATGGCGGGCAGATGCACTTGGGGAAATAGCTGTGGAAACAGCGCAGCATGTTGGACGTGCTGGTCAGCCACATGTAATCGCGCTGTTGCACGAAGCCGCCCGGGTTATACGAGGTGGTGATGATATGCCCGGGGATGGCGCCGAGGCAGGGCAATGAGTGCTGCTGAGGGTGGCTTACTTATTCAATTAAGTAAACTGTCCCCGTAATCCCCCAAACTGTCCCCGTAATCCGCCCCCGTAATCCGTCCCCGTAATCCCCCATGGGGTGAGGATCACACTCCGGCCAGGGCGATGACTTGGGCTGGGGTTTGGCCTGCGTCGCGCAAGGATCGAATGGTCAGGGATTTATCCCGCTTGGCGTAGCGTTTGCCATCGGGCCCGGTCAGCAGGGCGTGGTGATGATAGGCGGGCGCATCAAGGCCCAGCAGCGCCTGCAGCAGGCGGTGCACATGGCTGGCGGCGAACAGGTCTTGGCCCCGGGTGACCAGGGTGATGCCCTGGGCGTGGTCGTCCACGGTCACCGCCAGATGGTAGCTGGTGGGGGTATCCTTGCGGGCCAGCACCACATCGCCGAAGATTTCCGGCCTCGCGGTTTGCGGCCCGGCAGCGCGGTCCTCCCAGGTGAGCGCGCCCGCGCGCGCCCTGGCCGCCGCCATATCCAGCCGCAGGACATGGGCATCCCCCGCCGCCAGGCGGTCTTCCCGGTCCGCCGGGTCCAGGCCCCGGCAGGTGCCGGGATAGAGCGGCCCATCGGGCCCATGGGGGGCCGAGCCGGCGGCGGCGATCTCCCGCGCGATATCCGCCCGGGTGCAAAAGCAGGGATAGAGCAGGCCCTGGGCCTGGAGGTTTTCCAGCGCCGCGCCATAGGCGGCCATGCGGTCTGATTGCCGCCAGACGGGATGTTCCCAGGTGAGGCCCAGCCAGGCCAGGTCGTCGAAAATCGCGTCCACAAATTCCGGGCGGCAGCGCCCCCTATCGATATCCTCGATCCGCAACAGGAACCGCCCGCCCGCCGCAGCGCGGGCGGCGAACAGGGCGGAATGGGCATGGCCCAGATGCAGAAAGCCGGTGGGGCTGGGGGCGAATCGGGTGGTGATCATGAAACGAAAGCCCTTTTTGCCTACCTGCGGGGGCCGTTTAACTGACCCGTCGTCGTATCGTAATCAATATTTTGTATAAACACTCTTGAATCAGCCCCGCCATTTGGTACTCTTTGCGCACTTTTCTTAGGAGAAGGTTGGTGCTGCAGCATTTGGATAATTGCCCCGCGCTGGTACTGAACGCCGATTTCCGGCCGCTGAGTTACTTCCCCTTGTCCGTATGGCCCTGGCACGAGGCGGTCAAGGCGGTTTTCCTCGACCGGGTCAATGTAATCTCCGAATATGACCAGACCATCCATTCGCCCAGCATGGAAATGGCACTGCCCAGCGTGATCTCGCTGAAACAATATGTGCCTGCCGCGCCCCGCCCGGCCTTTACCCGGTTTAACGTGTTCTTGCGGGATTATTTTTCCTGCCAATATTGCGGCCATCGATTTCCGGCGCCGGAGTTGACCTTTGACCACGTAATCCCCCGCGCCCGGGGCGGCACCACGCGCTGGGATAATGTGGTGGCGGCCTGTTCGCCCTGCAACCTGCGTAAGGGGAGCCGGATGCCCAGAGACGTTGGCATGATGCCCTTGAAGCGGCCCCTTATGCCGACATCCCATGAATTGCGCGAAAATGGGCGGGCTTTCCCGCCCAATTTTTTGCACGAAAGCTGGCGCGACTTCCTGTATTGGGATTCCGAACTGGACGCTGATTGACGGGATCAGAAGACAGGGATCAGAGGACGGGAATCAGGGATCAGTCGGCGCTGAGGTTGTTCTGATACCTGACACCTGACATCTGATCCCCGAATCCCGCCGAGTGCTAAAAAATACACCCCCAATTGACAAAGCCTGATCAATCCGTATGATGCCGCCTTTCGCGATTCCCGGGAACGTGAGCGTGTTTCTGCGCGCTCCGCCCTTATTCAGGGCCTACCGGGACAAAAACAACCGGATTAACGAGTGAGTTTAGAGAATGAGTAAACGTCAGAATGCCAAATATAAGATTGACCGCCGCTTGGGCGTCAATCTGTGGGGTCGCCCCAAGAGCCCCTATAACAGCCGGGAATACGGCCCCGGTGAGCATGGCCAGCGCCGCCGCCGCCGCCCGTCCGACTTCGGCACCCAGCTTAACGCCAAACAAAAGCTGAAAGGCTATTACGGCAATATCAGCGAAAAGCAGTTCCTGCGCTATTACAAGGAAGCCACCCGGCGCCGGGGCGATACAGCGGAAAACCTGATCGGCCTGCTGGAAAGCCGGTTAGATGCGATCGTGTACCGCATGAAGTTCGTCCCCACCGTGTTCGCCGCGCGGCAGTTCATCAACCACGGCCATATCCGCGTCAACGGCCAGCGGGTGAACATCGCCTCTTACCGCGTGCAAGAAGGCGATATCGTTGAAATCAAGGAAAAATCCCGCGAGCTACCCTTGGTGCTGGAAGGCGCCGGCTCGGTGGAGCGCGATGTTCCTGATTACATGGACGTGGATCTGAAAAACATGAAAGGCACCTATGTGCGGGTGCCCAAGCTTGCGGATGTGCCCTATCCGGTGCAGATGGAACCGAACCTGGTGATCGAGTTCTACTCCCGCTAAAACGCTTTTATGGACGCCCCGGGGTCGGTTTGCGGCGCCGGGGTTTTTCCGCATCCTATTTTACTATTATTCAATGGTGATTATGAATTTAGGTCCATAACGATGATGTAATTGGACAAAGTTCTTCTGGCATCGGTTAAAAGCATTTCATAATGCCAAATCGCCCGATACGTCGGCTTTCAGGGGGGGGAGTAAAGCCGGTTGAGAGGCAGGACTGATGGGTTGAACAGAGGTTGCCCCCCCAATGCGAAGCCATATCACTCTCGATTTCGAAAAGGCGGCGGCGGCTTTTTACGCCAACTTGATTGCCGAGCTACCCGAGCTGGCGCAAAAATTTCACAGCATCCACACACAGAAGGCCATGTTCATTTCGGCCCTGCGCAGCATCGATACCCACGCCGATGACCAGGGGCATTTGCGGGACTACCTGGAAATGCTGGGCCGTAAACATGTCGGCTTCGGCATTACCGAACATCATATGACCGTCGGTTGGCGGGCTTTCCGCGCCGCTTTAGAGACCAGCGCCCCGCAGCTCTCCGACACCGAAAAGGCGCTCTACCTGAATGCCTATCAGGAGCTCGTACAGGCCATGGGGTTTTCTATCGACGTCGGGGAGGGTCATTCCGGCGCGGGCACGGCCCTGGCGGCGCAGTAACCACGTCAAAAGAGATTTACCCTTTTATTCCCGGTCAGCTCCGTCGGCCGAAGCTGCGTTTGGCGGCGCCCACCTTTTGCGCGGCGGGCGTGGGCGCCATGCCGGGCGGTGGGGGCGGCGGTGTGGCGCTGTCATTATCCTCTCCCCCAAGGCTCTGCTTTTCCGCCAGGGCGCGGGCAATGGCCGCATCCGGATTGCCTGCGGGCACCTGGGCCGCCTGTTTCGAGGAAGAAGAAATCGCCAAGGCCCCGAACACGCCGGACCCGGAAGCCACAATGGCAAAGACCAACAGGATCGGCCACAGGGGGGAATAGCCCTCGAAGCCATAGGTCGCCACATCGTAGAGAAAATAGAGCACTTCGAAGACCGCGAAGCCCGCGATGACCATGGACGCCACCAGGCTACCCGCCATAACCACAAAGCCGAGCACGCCCAGGATCACCGCTTCCAGGCCAAAAAGAATAGCTTCGATCCAAATGCCCGTGGTGTCGTAGTCCGCCGCCTCCGGCCCCAGAAGAAACTTCACATAGCTGAAAACCAAATAGACATTCGCCAGGGCGATGGCCCAGGCGGCGTATTTTGACCGTTCAAAAGGTGACCCCTGGATCATCTTGTCCAACATGACGCGTCCTCTTTTCCCACATCAGATAAGGGTACTTACCGGCCGGGTACTCTTCAGGTCAAGGATTAATAACACTATTACGATTAGCTTGATCATATCTACACGGCACAGACCCGGGCCAAAAAAAACACCACCGCCAAGCGATGGTGTTTTTCAAACCTGCGGAAAACCGATTTTATCAGGCGGCTTCCACGCCTTTCTCTTGCAAGAGCTGGCTGAGTTCGCCATTGGCATACATTTCGCGAATGATATCGCAGCCACCGACGAATTCGCCCTTCACATAGAGTTGCGGAATGGTCGGCCAATTGGCGAATTCCTTGATCCCTTCGCGCAAACGGGGATCGAGCAGAACATCGACGCCTTTAAACTTCACGCCAGTTTCGCTCAAGATCTGTACCACCGCGGCGGAAAAACCGCATTGCGGGAACATGGGGCTGCCTTTCATGTACAGGACCACATCGTTATCTTTAATATCCTGCTCAATACGTTCGAAAACCGGGTTCTCGGCCATGGGCATATCACCTAAATTTTGTAGAAAATTGCGCGCTTCTCCAGGATATGGGGCAAGCGACAGCCGGAGTCAACGGCCTTCCTTGCGGCGCAGGGGCTTCGGATAGGCGTAGAAGCCGAGCCCCACCCAGATACAGACAAAGCTTAAAAGGTCTTGCGCGGCAAAGGGTTCGCCAAACAAGAGCACGGCGGAAAAGAACTGCATGCTGGGATTGATAAATTGCATCAACCCGATGGTCGCCAGACGCAAGCGCCGCGCTGCAGCGGCAAACAGGAACAGGGGCAAGGCGGTAATCGGCCCCGAGAGGATCAGCATCGCCGCCGTGAAATTTCCCATTTGGCCGAAAGCACTTTCCCCAAAGCCACCGATCCACAGGATGTAACCCAACGCAATCGGGCTCAGCAAAATGGTTTCGGCGGCCAGACCCACCAAGGCTTCCGCCGGGGCCATCTTGCGCAACAGCCCATAGAGAGAGAAGGATACCGCCAGGGTGAGAGCGATCCAGGGCAGGCCACCCAGCTTCAGGGTCATGATGATCACGCCGACGCCCACCAGGATCAAGGCCAGTCCCTGACGGCGGGTGAGCCGCTCTCCCAGCACCACAACCCCCAGGGCCACGGTCACCAAGGGAAAGATGAAATACCCCATGGAGCTTTGCAGCACCTGATCCACCAGAATGGCATAAACAAAGACCAGCCAATTGATGGTCACAAAGGCAGCGGAAGCGATGAAAACCCGCAGGCTGCGCCATCGGGTAAATACCGCACGCAATTCCCCCCAGCGCCCCAGCAAGAGAACCGTGGGCAGCAAGGCCAACATGGCCCACAGCACCCGGTGCGCGACGATTTCCACCGGCGCGACATCTTCCAGGAGCTTGAAAAACAGGGGAAAGACCCCCCACAGGCCATAGGCCCCCGCAGCGAGGGCCAGGCCATTCCAATCGATCTTCGGGGGGCTGGCCTCGGGCGGCACAATGGACATGGAGGTTGAAATACCTTACGCGGCGTCGGGCGCCTGCGTCTGTAGCGCCAGGGCGTGCAAGTCGCCGCCCATTTTACCCTGCAGGGCCGCATAGACGATCTGATGCTGCTGCACCCGGCTTTTACCGACAAAAGCCGAAGAGACGACCAGGGCGGCGTAATGGTCGCCATCGCCCCGAAGGTCTTCGATGGTGACTTCCGCATCCGGCAAGGCGTCCTTGATCATGCGTTCGATCTCGATTGCGTCCATGGCCATGGGAAATTCCTTTCCAAGAAAGAGGGTCTATCAGCAGATATGAACCGCCCCCAGGCAAGGGTCAAGGGCGGTTGCTTTATGGATGCGCCATATAAGCGGGCATCCACCCGTCATGCAGATCGCGCAAAACGCCCACATCGACGCTGCCGAGCGCGCCTGCGGTCAATAACCGCCCGCCCACATTGCCGATATAGGCAACAGGCACGCCAGCGTCGTTCGATGCCTGTAAAACCGCATGTACATCACTTACAGCCAAAAGATATCGGCCTTGGTCTTCACCAAACAGCCAGCCATGGGGCGTGTCGCTCTCCGGCAACAGCAGTTCGCAGCCCATATTGCCCGCGATGCACATCTCTGCCAGGGCCACCAGCAGGCCGCCATCCGCGATATCATGGCAGGCGGTAATTCGGCGCTGATCGATCAGGCCACGCACGAAATCGCCGTTGCGGCGTTCCACCGCCAAATCCACCGGCGGCGGTGCCCCTTCTTCACGCCCCTCGATCTCCCGCAGATACAGGCTTTGGCCAAAATGACCGGCGGTCTCGCCAATCAGCACCAAGGCATCGCCCTGACGGGTCAACGCCAGACCCACACGCTTACGCAGATCGGCGATCAATCCCACCCCGCCAACGGTGGGGGTGGGCAAAATGCCGGTGCCCTGGGTCTCGTTGTAAAGCGACACATTGCCCGACACCACGGGGAAATCCAACACCCGGCAGGCCTCGCCCATGCCTTGGATACAGCCCACCAGTTGGCCCATGATCTCGGGCCGTTCCGGATTGCCGAAATTCAGATTGTCCGTGATCGCCAGGGGGGTGGCGCCCACTGCCGTGAGGTTCCGCCAAGCCTCGGCCACCGCCTGCTTACCGCCCTCCACCGGGTCCGCCTTGCAATAGCGGGGGGTGACGTCGGAGGTCATGGCAATGCCCTTTTGGGTGCCATGCACGCGGACCATGGCCGCATCGCCACCGGGGCGGGCGACCGTATCGGCCATGACCATATGGTCGTACTGCTCCCAGATCCAGCGCTTGGAGGCGATCTGTGGGCAAGCGACCAGGGTTTTCAACGCCTCGATGATGTCCGCCGGTGCCGCCACATCCGGGCCCAGGATCGGTGCCGGTGTCGGCGTTTCCACAAAGGGCCGGTCATATTCCGGCGAGGCCAGGGCCAGGGGGTCGATAGGCAAATCGCCCACCACCGCGCCGCCATGGCGCAGCACCATACGGCCCGTATCGGTGATCTTGCCGACCACGGCAAAATCCAGCTCCCATTTCTCGAAGATGGCTTTGGCCACGTCTTCCTTGCCGGGCCGCAGGATGATCACCATGCGCTCCTGGGATTCCGAAAGCATCATTTCGTAGGGCGTCATGTTGGCTTCCCGCTGCGGTACCGCATCCAGGTCCATATCGATGCCCACACCACCTTTTGACGCCATTTCGAAGGTAGACGACGTCAAACCCGCCGCGCCCATGTCCTGGATCGCCACAATGGCATCGGTCGCCATCAGCTCCAGGCAGGCCTCGATCAGCAGCTTTTCGGTGAACGGATCGCCCACCTGCACCGTGGGGCGTTTTTCCTCCGAATCCTCATCGAACTCCGCCGAAGCCATGGTCGCGCCATGGATGCCATCCCGCCCGGTCTTGGAGCCCACATAGACCACCGGATTGCCCACGCCGGCGGCGGCGGAATAGAAAATCTTGTCGGCATCCGCCAGACCCACGGTCATCGCATTGACCAGGATATTGCCATTATAGGCGGGGTGAAATTCGCATTCCCCTCCCACCGTGGGCACGCCCACGCAATTGCCATAGCCGCCGATGCCCTTGACCACGCCGGATACCAAATGCCGGGTCTTCGGGTGATCGGGCGCGCCGAACCGCAGCGCGTTCAGATTGGCGATGGGCCGCGCACCCATAGTGAATACATCGCGCAAGATGCCGCCCACCCCGGTGGCCGCGCCTTGATAGGGTTCGATGAAGGACGGGTGATTATGGCTTTCCATCTTGAAGATGATCGCCTGTCCATCCCCCACATCGATCACGCCCGCATTTTCACCGGGGCCGCAGACCACCCAGGGGGCTTCCGTCGGCAGGGTCTTCAGCCATTTTTTCGAGGATTTGTAGGAGCAATGCTCCGACCACATGACCGAGAAAATCCCCAGCTCCAGCAGGTTCGGCGCCCGCCCCATGATCTCCAGGATCTTGTCATACTCAGCCGCCGACAACCCATGTTCGGCGATGATTTCCGGGGTGATCTCGCTCATGACAGCGCCTCCACCAAGCCGGTGAACATGGCCGTGCCATCGGACCCGCCCAGTTCGGCGGAAATGGCCCGTTCCGGATGGGGCATCATGCCCAAAACGCTGCGCGATGGGTTGAAAACCCCGGCGATATTGTTCCGCGAACCGTTGATATTGGCGCCCTCATCCACCGCGCCCATGGACCGGCAATAGCGGAACGCCACCTGGCCTTCCCCTTCCAACCGCTCGAGCCCCGCATCGTCGATCTGATAATTGCCATCATGATGGGCCACCGGGATGGTCACGATCTGCCCCGCGGCATATCCGCGCGTAAACGCCGGCGCCGCATCCGCCACCTTCAAATGCACATCCCGGCAGATGAACTTGATGCCCGCGTTTTGCATCAGCACACCGGGCAGCAGTCCGGATTCACAAAGGATTTGAAAGCCGTTGCAAATGCCCAGCACATGAACCCCCCTGTTGGCCCGCCTGACCACTTCGCGCATCACCGGGGAATGGGCGGAAACCGCGCCGCAGCGCAAATAATCCCCGTAGGAAAACCCGCCGGGTAGCACGATCAGGTCTACATCCGGGAAATCCGCGTCCCCGTGCCAAACCATCAACGGGTCCTGGCCCATGCAGTCCGCCAACGCGACTTTCACATCCCGGTCGCAGTTGGAACCGGGGAAAACGATCACCGCAGCCTGCATGACCCTACTCTACAATGTCGATGGAATAGTTTTCGATAACCGTATTGGCCAGGAGTTGCTTGCACATGGCATCCACATGGGCTCGGGCGTCCTCCGCGCTGCTTTCCGCCGACAAATCAATCTCGATATATTTCCCCTGCCGGACCCGGTCCACACCGTCGAACCCCAGGCCAGCCAATGCATGGCCGATCGCCTTGCCTTGCGGATCGAGAACCCCGTGCTTCAGGGTTACATGCACTTTCGCCATCATGGTCGCCTAGGCTCCTTCTTTATAT
>JBMYUJ010000092.1:0-10971 GCA_049605255.1 Magnetospiraceae bacterium | reverse complement strand
CTGGAGCGGGAGAGCGGTGCTGCTGACTTTCGCGTGATGCAGAGCAACGGCGGCAGTATCAGCGCCGCGCAAGCCCGGCGCGAGGCGGTACGCTGCGTGCTGTCCGGCCCGGCGGGTGGCGTGGTGGGGGCGCGAACCGTGGCTCAGGCTGCCGGCTTCGACGACCTGCTTACCTTTGATATGGGCGGCACCTCTACCGATGTTTCCCATTATGATGGCGCATTCGAACGCGCTTTTGAAACCCAAGTGGCCGGCGTGCGCATGCGGGCGCCGATGATGCGCATCCATACGGTGGCCGCCGGGGGCGGGTCCATTTTGCGGTTCGAAAATGGCCGGTTCCAAACGGGCCCCGACTCAGCCGGGGCGGATCCCGGCCCCGCCTGCTACCGCAAAGGCGGCCCCTTGGCGGTAACCGATTGCAACGTGATGCTGGGCAAGGTGCAACCCGGCCATTTCCCGAAAGTGTTCGGCCCGGGCGCGGATCAGCCCCTGGACCGGCAGGCGAGCGCGGCGCAATTCACCGTCCTGGCCGACCAGATAACCCGGGAAACCGGCAGCCCGATCACGCCAGAGGCGGTGGCGGAAGGATTCCTGCGCATCGCCGTGGAGAACATGGCCAACGCCATCAAGGAAATTTCCGTGCAGCGGGGCTACGACGTGACCGAATATACCCTGTGCACCTTCGGCGGCGCGGGCGGGCAGCATGCCTGCCTGGTGGCGGATACCCTGGGCATGAACCGCATCCATATGCATCCCCTCGCCGGGGTGCTGTCGGCCTACGGCATGGGCCTCGCGGATATTCGGTCATTGCGTGAACAGGCGGCTGAACTGCCGTTGACCTTGGAGGCCCTGAGACATCTCGGCGATCGGCTGGACATCCTGGCCAAGGAGGCGCGGACAGAACTCCTGACCCAGGGGGTCGCGGGGGGCGCCATCGCCGAAACCCGGCGCCTGCATCTGCGCTATGACGGCACCGATACGGCCCTACCGATCGACCTCAAAGACCTGCCGGCGATCCAGGCCGATTTCGCCGCCGAACATGAGCGATTGTTTGGATTTGTGATCCCCGAGCGGGCCTTAGTCGTGGAATCCGTATCGGTGGAATGCGCGGGCGGCGTCGGGGCGGCCGAAGAAAGAGAATTTCCCCTATCGACCGATCCGTTGGGACCGCCCTTGGAGAGGGTTTCCGTCTATTTAGACGGAGATTGGCAGGATACTCCCATCTATGACCGCGCCGACCTCGCGCCCGGCCACAGAGTGGACGGCCCGGCCCTGATCATCGAACCGGTGGCCACCGTAGTGGTGGAACCGGGCTGGCGGGCCGAGGTAAATGCGCTGTCCCATCTGTTCCTCACCCGCGTGGCGCCGCGCCCGGCACGCCGCGCCATCGGCACCGAGGCCGATCCGATCATGTTGGAGGTGTTCAACAATCTGTTCATGTCCATCGCCGAGCAGATGGGCGCGACCCTGGCGAACACGGCCCAATCGGTGAACATCAAGGAACGGCTGGATTTTTCCTGCGCCCTGTTCGATGGCGACGGCAACCTGGTGGCCAACGCGCCGCATATGCCGGTGCATCTGGGCTCCATGGGCGAAAGCGTGCGCACCATATTGGCGGCGCGGACCGGCAGCATGAAGCCCGGTCAGGTCTATGTGCTGAACGCGCCCTATAATGGCGGCACCCATTTGCCTGATGTAACGGTTGTTTCCCCGGTTTTTGTGGGCGCTTCAGAAGCGCCGCTGTTTTTCGTCGCCTCGCGGGGGCATCACGCGGATATCGGCGGCATCACGCCGGGCTCCATGCCGCCCCATAGTACCTCCGTGGAGGAGGAAGGGGTGTTGTTGGACAATGTTCTGTTGGTTGAGGATGGCGCCTTGCAAGAAGCGGCCTTGCGGGAGATTCTGGCGGCAGGCCCCTACCCGGCCCGCAACCCAGACCGCAACATCGCCGACCTGAAGGCGCAATTGGCGGCCAATGCCAAGGGCGCGCGGGAACTCTTGCGCATGGTGGATCATTTTTCCTTGCCCGTGGTACGCGCCTATATGGGCCATGTGCAAGATAACGCCGAAGAAAGCGTGCGCCGGGTGCTGGACGTGCTGAAGGATGGCCGTTTCACCTACCCCATGGACGATGGCAGTGAGGTGAAGGTCGCCATCTCCATCGACCGGGAAGCGCGGGAGGCCACCGTGGATTTCACCGGCAGCTCGGCGCAACAGGCCAATAACTTCAACGCGCCTTCCGCCGTCTGCCGGGCCGCCGTGCTTTATGTGTTTCGCACCCTTGTGGACGATGCGATCCCGCTGAATGAGGGCTGCCTGAAGCCGCTCAGAATCATCATTCCCGAAGGCTCCATGCTGAGCCCCCGCTATCCGGCGGCGGTGGTGGCGGGCAATGTGGAAACCTCGCAGGCGGTGGTGGATGCGCTTTATGGCGCGCTCGGCGTGATGGCGGCGGCGCAAGGCACCATGAACAACCTCACCTTCGGCAACGCGACCCATCAATATTACGAAACCATCTGCGGCGGATCGGGGGCGGGCCCGGGTTTTAACGGCACCGATGCGGTGCATACCCATATGACCAACTCCCGCCTCACCGACCCGGAGGTGCTGGAATGGCGCTATCCCGTTCTGCTGGAAGAATTTTCCATCCGGCGGGGCTCGGGCGGCGCGGGGAAATTCAAGGGCGGTAACGGCGTGGTCCGCCGCATTCGTTTCAATGAAGCCATGACGGTGGCGATCCTTTCCGGCCATCGCATCGTGCCGCCTTATGGCATGGCAGGCGGCGCGCCCGGCAAGGTGGGCGAAAACCGGATTATCCGTGCCGATGGGTCGATAGACCCCCTCCCCGGCACGGTTGGTGCCGAGGTTGAACCCGGCGACGCAGTGATCCTGGAGACCCCCGGCGGCGGCGGCTTCGGCACGCCTTAACCCTCTGAATATGCAGAAAGAGTTCAACTGTGATCCGGTTCACAGACCTCAATTGAACATTATTCATATACTTTTCCGAATCGCCTTGATAAGATATTTGCTATGACTTGGCGCAACCGCGCGTGAGGGACCCGATGGACGAGTATGTATTTTACGGCCTGCTGGCTTTTTTGATCTTTGTTGTCGCCCCGATCCTGGGGGTTATCGGGTTTTTCCAGGGCCGCACCCTGAAACAGAGGCTCCGGGCGCTGGAGCAGGATATCGCCCTCCTCCGTCAACGGGTCGAGGCGACCGGCCCCCTCTCCGCGCCTGCGCCGCAACAGGCACCGGCTCCAGAACCGGAGCCGGTTGAAGACCCCGTGTTGGACCCGATGGCGGAACCCGCGCCTCCTCTGGAAGAGATCGCGGCGCGCATCGCCGCGCAGGAGAAAATCCGCGCCGCCGCCGATCTGGCGCAGGAACTTCAGGCCGCCCGAACGACCGAGGAAACGGAAGAACCCAAACAAAAACCGGCAGCGCCGAAGAAAGGCTTCGAGGAACGGCTGACCGGGAAATGGTTCGTCTGGCTGGGCGGGGCGACCTTGGCCTTCGCGGGCATCCTCCTGGGGCGCTATGTGATCGAACAAGGATTGCTCGGCCCCCTGGGGCGGATGATTTTGGGGATCGTTGTGGGCCTCGCCCTGGTCGCGGGCGGCGAATGGCTGCGCCGCCGCCCCAGCCAAAAGGCCATCGCCGCCCTGTCGCCGGATTATATTCCGCCCGCCCTCTCCTCGGGCGGCATCGTCGCCGTTTTCGCCAGCGTTTATGCGGGCTATGCCTTTGCCGATCTGTTGAACCCGTCCATCGCCTTCGTCTTTTTAGCGGTGGCGGCGGTGGGCGCCATCGGCCTCGCCCTGCTGCAAGGGCCCGTGCTGGCCGCCATCGGCCTGACCGGCGCCTATATGGTGCCGTTCCTGGTGAGCACCGGCAATCCCCAGCCCTGGGTGTTGTTCCCCTATCTGTTTTTCGTCACCTTCGCCGGGCTGGCCATCGTGCGGCATTTGGCCTGGCGTTGGCTCGCCTATCTCTGCCTGATCGGCGGTTTGGGCTGGGTCTTCCTCTGGTACGGCGCCTTCTACAATAGTTGGATCGCCGGTGACGCCATCCCCATCGCCCTGTATTTGGCGCTTTCCGCCGCCGCCGCTGCGGTGGTGCGGGAAGCCGCCGTCGGCAAGATCGAACCGGCGACCGACAAACCCCTGCTGCATCTGTCCATGGCCGGGGCGGACGTGTTTTTCATTCTCTGGATGCTGGTCACCAACGCCGCCGCCTTCGGCCTGTTGCGCATGGACCAGTATGGCTGGATGTCCGTCCTCACCTTGGGCCTGATCGGCGCGGGCAGCATGGGGTTCGCCCGGCGCCGCCCCGACCTGGAGGTTGTCCCCCTGCTCTCCGCCGTGACCTCGGTACTGGCGTTGGCGGCCTGGCACCTGCCCACCGTGCTCTACTCCCTGCCGGAAAATCGCCCGTGGGAGCCGTTTGGCCCCATCGTCGATCCCGTCATCCCGCCGGAACTGGTCCCCTTCGTGCTGGTCAGCGGCTTGTGCGCGGCGCTCTACTGGATCGGCGGTCAATGGGGAACCTTATGGGGGGCGCGGCGCTATGTGTGGGGCACCCTCGCCACCGCCGTGCCGGTGCTCACCCTGGTGATCGCCTATTGGCGCATCGAGGCCCGGGGCGTGGACTATTACTGGCTGGGCATCGGCTTGGCGCTTGCCGCCGTTTACGTGGCCTCCGCGGCTTTCTGGGTGAAAAAGCGCTTCATCCCCGGCATGGATCATGCCCTGGCGCTGAACATTGTGGGCGCCTTCGCGGGCATCGCCTTCGCGCTTACCATGGGGCTGGAGCGGTCTTGGTTGACCGTTGGCCTCGCCCTGCTGGTGCCGGGCTTCGCCTGGATCGACCGCAAACTGGACCTTTCCTGGCTGCGCTGGCCCGCCATGGTTTTGGCCCTGGCCGTGGGCGTGCGCATGGTGATGAATAACGATCTGATTCATCTGCCCGACGGCCTGCAAGGCATCGCCTGGCTCGCCTATGGGTATCTGATCCCGGCGGCGGCGTTTCGGGTCTCCTGGGTGTGGTTCCGACGCCAGAAAGACGATGTGGCCATCACCATCCTGCGCGCCGGTACGGTGGGCGCGGTGATGCTGTTCCTGTCCCTCTCCTTGCGCCATGGGTTCGGCGGCGATGTGTTTGGCACCTATACGTTGCTGGAATCCGGCCTGCAAAGCGTCGTTTGGGGCCTGGGCGCCGTAGGCATGCTGCAACGGACCCGCACCAACCCGGATTTCGTATCCCGCATGGCCTGGCCGTTGTTCGGCATTCTGGCGCTGATCAATCTGATCCTGTTCCCGCTCGGCGAATTCCACCCGCTGACGGATAACGAATGGGTCGGGGAATATCCCCTGTTCAATATCCTGACTGTCGCTTATGGATTGCCTGCAGTGGTTTGCTTGCTGCTACGCTGGCAGGCGAAACTGGCGGGGCACCGCAAGCTCGCCGCCTTTTCCGGCATCCTGGCCCTGTTCCTGCTGTTCATGGATCTGTCGTTGGAGGTGACCCGCGCCTTCCATGGCCCGGTGCTGGTGATCGGCCCGACGACGACGGCGGAATGGTTCGCCTATTCCATCGCCTGGTTGATTTATGCGGGCGCCTTGCTGGCTACCGCCTTGTGGCGGGATATCGCGGCCCTGCGCTGGGCCTCCCTGGTGGTGGTGATGTTGACCGTCTGCAAGGTGTTCCTGTTCGATCTGTCGGAACTGGAAGGGTTGTACCGCATCGCCTCCTTCATGGGTTTGGGGCTGTCTCTGGTGGCCATCGGGTTCCTGTATCAGCGGTTCGTGTTTCCGCACGGGAAACCCGACCCGGAACCGGAAACGGGAGAGGCCGACGCTACGCCGGGGTAAGGTCGGCGGCCTCGCTGGTATCGATTTCTTCTTGTTCGACCGTCCGCACCAAACCCCAATCCTTGAAAATGCAATACAGGGCGGGGGTCAGGAACAGGGCGATCAGGGTGGTGAAGGCGAGCCCGAAAGCAAGGCTGGTGGCCAAGGGGATCAACACCTGCGCCTGCATGCTGGTTTCAGACAAGAGCGGCAACAGGCCTACCACCGTGGTCAGCGTGGTCATGATAATGGGCCGGAACCGCGCCCGGCCCGCTTGCCGAGCCGCCTCTTCCGCCGCCATCCCCCGCAGCCGGTGGGATTCCGTGAACTGTACCAGAAGAATCGAGTTATTCACCACAATCCCGGCAAGCGACGCCAGCCCCACCAGGCTCGGCATGGAAAGTTCGATCCCCATCAAAAGATGCCCGAACACCACCCCCACAATGGCTGTTGGGATCACGATCATCACCGTGAGCGGCAGTAGATAGCTGCGGAACTGGAAAGCCAGCAGAAGGAACACACCAACGAGGCCAAACAGCATGTTGCGGCCCATGGAGGCGCTGGTTTCGCCGGAGGATTCCGCCTCGCCCTCGATCGCGTAGGTGATCCCGGGATAGCGTTTCAGCAAATCCGGGAAAAATTCCGTCCGAGTCGTCCGGATGACTTCCGAGGTATTGGTGATATCCGTATCCACATTGCCAAGCACCACCACCGACCGCTCGCCATTTACCCGGTTGATCCGCGCCCAGCCCCGGCTCATCTCCACCCGTGCGGCGCTGACCAGGGGCACCAAACTTCCATTGGGCGCCACGATGATAAAATCCGAAAGATCATCGGGGCCCAGACGGTCTTGCTCCGCCAAGCGGACATCCACCTCGACAGACTCGGCGCCCAGGTTAAACTCATCCACCGTGCGGCCCTGGAAAGCGGCGCGCACTTGGTCTGAAACCGCCTTGGCATCCAGGCCTTGTATGCCTGACCCCTCCCGCAGATGAATGGTCAGCTCCCGCTTACCAGGGCGCAGATCATCGGTGAGGTCAATCACCCCATCGAAGGACTCCAGCCAGGCCAGCAGTTCCCCGCTGGCGGCCTTCAGTTGATCGAGATCGGATCCGCTGAGGCGCATCTGGATCGCCCGCCCGGCCGGGCCGTGGGACGGTTCGGTAAAGGTCAGCGCCAGCACATCGGGGAGAGCCCCCACCCCATCGCGCCAGGCATTCAATACATGTTGCAGTTCGGTGCCGCGAATCTCTGCGCCCAAAAGATCGACGGACAAACGCGCCACATGGGGGCCGGTTTCATAGGCATCGGGGTTTTGCCCATAGATCACCAACACGTTGCGCACCAGATCCTGGCCCTCCGGTTGATCGGGTTTGAACCGCGCATTCACCTTCGCCAGTTCGTCGGTCAGGCGTTTGACCACAGCTTCGGTGCGTTCGAGCGGGGTACCTTGCGGCAACATGATCCGCGCCTCGATCACATCCCCGTCGATATCGGGGAAGCCCCGCACCTTCAGAACGCCGCCCGCCAACATGCTGACGGCAATGATCACCAGCATGATGGAAACACCCACCGTCAGATACCGAAAGGAAATGGCACGATCATAAAAGGGGCCGAACCAGTTATCCCGAAGGCGGTTGAACCCCCGTTCCACATAGGCCCGGGCGCCCCCGGATTCCCGCGCTTCGATATGCCGAAGCGAATGAAAAAGATGCCCGGGCAGGATCAAGAATGCCTCGACCAGACTGACCGCAAGCGTGGCGATGAGCACGATGGGCACCACCCGGAGCACCTGCCCCAAATTACCTTCGATAAAGGCGAGCGCCCCGAACACGAGAAGCGTCGTCGAGAAGGAAGACAGAACCCCCGGCAACACCTCCCGCGCGCCATTGGCGGCGGCCATGGCAGGCGGTTCCCCCTTGGCGAGACGGGTGGCGATGTTTTCCGCGATCACGATGGCATCATCCATCAACAGACCCGTGGCGATCAGCAGACCGACCATGGTCAGCATATTAACGGTCATCCCCAGGAGCGGCATCAGGAAGAATGTGCCCAAAAAGGAGACCGGCAGGCCCATGGCGACCCAGAACCCGTAGCGCATGGAGAAAAACAACCATAGGATCAAGAAGACCAGAACCAACCCCTGCGCGCCGTTTTTGACCAGCATGTTCAGCCGGTCGCGCACGATGGAGGACAGGTCCCGCGTCAGGGTCAGGGTGATCCCCGGCGGGCCGCTTTCGCGTTCCGCCGCCACAAAGGCGGTGACCGCATCCATGCTGCGTAAGGTATCCATTGTGCGGGATTTATAGATATCGAGCACGGCGGCGCGGGCGCCGTTGAATTCGATCCGTTCTTCCGGGCGATCAAACCGTTCTTCGATGGTGGCGATATCGCCCAGGCGCACATCCGTGCCGGTTCCCCCGGCCACGACCACAAGATCGCGCAGGGCATCCACGGTTTTGCGGCGATCATCGAACCGCAGCAGGAAGTCCTCCTGCTGCCCTTCCAGCCGACCAATAGGCGCGGCGACACTTCGGCGATCAACCGCATTGGCCACGTCGACCATGGAAACCCCATAGCGGTTCAGCACATCGGCGGGCACCTCCACCCGGATCTGCCGGTCGGAGAAGCCGGAGATGCTGACGTCCGCCACGTCTTCCAGCGCCATCAGGCGGTCTTTCAAACTTTCCGCGTAGGTTTTCAGATCGGTTTCCCGATCGGGTCCCGTTACCGCCAGGGACACCACCAAATCTTCCCGCCCCAATTCGGCGATCACCGGCGTTTCGACATTTTCGGGAAAATCATCAATCGCGTCGACTTCGGCGGTCACATCGGCGAGAAATCGGCTCATATCTTCGTTCTCGCCCATGGAGGCCACCGCGATGGCAACCCCCTCCCGCGCTTCGCAGGAGATATCCTCCAGCCCGTTGATGCCCTCCAAAGCGTCTTCCAGGCTGCGGCAAATGCCGTCTTCCACCTCCTCCGCCGTGGCGCCGGGATAAACGGCGCGAATCTCCACATCCACCGGCGTAATGCGGGGGAAGGTTTCCCGTTGTAAATCTGGCAAGGACATCAGGCCGAGGAACATCAGCCCGCCCATCAGCAGGTTTCCGGCGTTGGGATGGCGGACGAAAAAGCCGATCATTCCGGCGACTCCCCGCTGGCGGCGGCTTCGAGGGCAACGGCGAGATCTGTATCCTCCGTCGGATCAAGCTTGGTGCCGATCACCGCGGGCACCAGGTCGGAGACCACCACCTGTTGCCCTGCCTCGACCCCCTTGGCAACCACGACGAAAGATCCCTGGTCGAACAAAATCGAGACCGGAGACGCGGCAAGCCGGTTGTCCCCATCCACCACATAAACGATGCCGTCGCGAACGGCCTCACGCGGGATCACCACCCGGTCGGGCTGCTTGCCGCCCCTGAGTTCCACATCCACGAACATGCCTTTGGTGAGCGGCGGGCGGACCCCCGGTTCCACGTCCTTGAAGGGATCTTCCACCGTGACCACCACGCCAACGGTACGCGTTACCGGGTCCACCGTATCCAAGAGCCGGGTGAACCGCGCCGGCCATTCCACCGGCTGGGCGCCAATATCCAGGCGCACCACCGCCCCGATTTCAACCACTTCGGTTACCTTGTCGGTCAATTGTTCGGGCGGCAGGTCGGGCAGGTTCTCCCCAACCATCACGAGCGTCCGCATGCGGGACGGCGGCACCTGCACCGCCACTTCGACCCGATCTATGGCATCGCCGGAAAACAGCACCTGCCCTCGGGACACATACAGGGCTTCTTCCACGGCGACATCGGCGGCGCGAATCGCGAAAGGCGCCTTGATCACCGTGTTCTCCAGATCGAGTTCCGCTTGGGCAAGGCTGGCCGCCAAGACCGCACGCTGGGCGGGCACCAAGGCCAGCGTATTTTCCAGATCCTGCAGACTTTTCTGGTATTGCAACACCCCTTGTTCCGCCGCATCCACGGTGCTTTGCGCCGTCGCGCCGGAAGCGCGCAATTGCTGTTTGCGGGCGAGGTCCTGCTCGGCGAGGGCGAGATTGCGGGCCTCGATCTCCCGCAACGATCTGGCGCTTCGCTCTTGAATTTCGAGTTGGGCGATCTCGGCGTTGATTTTGGCGATCGCCAACTCGTATGTGGTGGGATCGATGCGGACCAGTTCCGTGCCCGCCTGAAAAATATTCCCGTCGCGCAATTTTTCATGGGCGAAAACCACGCGGCCGGAGACCTCCGCCACCGCGTTCCAAGTGCGGTCTGGCGCCACGGTGCCATGCCCGATATAGCGAGGCACCACGCCGAGAGACTGCGCCGCCACAACCCGGACCTTCCGGGTATGCTCCGACATGTCCCCCCGGGGGGGTGGCTCCTTGCCGCGCTGGGTCATCACAAAGACCATCACCCCGAGAACAACCGGGATGATGAGCAGCACTATTCTTTTCCAAGACCGTGGTGACGTTGTCGGCATCTCTCACCCTTTCACTGGGTTGTCCCCCTGTGGGTCCCCAATCGTCATACTCCGATCCCCCGTCGGCGCCAAGTCTGGCAAAGGGACGGCTAGATTTTGGCCATAAAAAATGCCCCAGCGGGGCATTTTCTACATCCTGGAGGGAATCGCCGGGTTCGCGCTGGCGACTGTTTAGCCCCTATTCCCCAGATGGAGCCGCACATTGACGACATGACGGCGGGATTCTGATATAAGAATCATGGCGTTATCGTCTACATGGAGGGGATGGAATGGCCCACCCGATGGGTGAAAGCGAAACCGGGGTTCTACGGCTTGATTTCGACCGTCGGCTGAAGCTGGAATTCCATGGCTCGAAGGTCACCTCCGATGCGGGGCTTCTTCCCTTTCGGGAACTGGACGACGCTCTTGGACTGACTGAATTGGCTGGGGGCACTCTGGTCGATCCGCGCACCGGCAAGAACGGGCAGCACGACATGACCGGGCTGTTCCGCCAATCCACCTTCGGTCGGCTCGGCGGCTACGAGGACGTGAATGACGCCGACCGCCTGGGACGTGATCCGGCCATGCGGTGGATCGTCGGCGGGAATGCCGTCGCCAAGCAGGCGGCATCGGCCAGCCAAATGGGGCGCTTCGAGACGGAGTT
>JBMYUJ010000091.1:0-11134 GCA_049605255.1 Magnetospiraceae bacterium | reverse complement strand
CGGCGCGGCCCGGTTCATTACTTGTTTTGGTCGTCCGGCTTCACTTCCTCGAAGTCCGCATCGACCACGCCATCATCGGCGCTGCCCGCAGAAGCGCCACCAGCATCACCGCCGGGAGGCGGGGGCGGGGTTTCGCCGCTGTCGCCAGCTTCGGCCTGGCTCGCCTTATACATGGCTTCACCCAGCTTCATGGAGGCTTGCACGAGGGCCTCGGTCTTCTCGGTGATCGCGGCGGCATCTTCGCCGTCCTTGACCGCCTTGAGGTCCGTAACCGCCGTTTCGATGGCGGCCTTGTCGCCCGCGTCCACCTTGTCCCCGAACTCGGTCAGGTTCTTCTCGGTGGAATGGATAACGCTTTCCGCCTGGTTACGGGCCTCGATCAGCTCCTTGCGCTTTTTGTCGTCGCTGGCATGTTCTTCCGCTTCGCGCACCATGCGTTCGATGTCGCCGTCGGACAACCCGCCCGAAGCCTGGATGCGGATCTGCTGTTCCTTGCCGGTGGCCTTGTCCTTGGCCGACACATGCACGATGCCGTTGGCATCAATGTCGAAGGTGACCTCGATCTGCGGCATGCCGCGCGGTGCGGGCGGAATGCCCACCAGGTCGAACTGACCCAGCAGCTTGTTATCCGCCGCCATCTCCCGCTCGCCCTGGAACACCCGGATGGTCACCGCCGTCTGGCTGTCCTCGGCGGTGGAGAAGGTTTGGCTCTTGCGGGTTGGGATGGTGGTGTTGCGTTCGATCAACCGGGTGAACACGCCGCCCAGGGTTTCGATTCCCAGGCTCAGCGGGGTCACGTCCAGCAACAGAACGTCTTTCACCTCGCCTTTCAGCACGCCGCCCTGAATGGCGGCACCGATGGCGACCACTTCATCCGGGTTCACGCCCTTATGGGGTTCGCGACCGAAAATTTCCTGCACCTTGGCTTGCACCTTGGGCATGCGGGTCATGCCGCCGACCAGGATCACCTCGTCGATCTCGCCAGCGGAAACGCCCGCGTCCTTCAAGGCCGCCTGGCAGGGGCCGACGGTGCGATTGATCAGGCCTTCCACCAAGGCTTCCAGCTTGGCGCGGGTCAGCTTGATGTTCAGGTGTTTGGGGCCCGATTGATCGGCGGTGATGAACGGCAGGTTCACTTCCGTCTGCATGGAGCTGGACAGCTCGATCTTGGCCTTTTCCGACGCTTCCTTCAGCCGTTGCAGGGCCAGCTTGTCGGCCCGCAGGTCGATGCCTTGCTCCTTTTTGAACTCATCCGCCAGATATTCGATGATCGCGGCGTCGAAATCCTCACCGCCCAGGAAAGTATCGCCGTTGGTGGATTTCACCTCGAACACGCCATCGCCGATTTCCAGCACGGAGATATCGAAGGTGCCGCCGCCAAGGTCATAAATGGCGACGATGCCCTGGCCCCGCTTTTCCAGCCCGTAGGCCAGCGCGGCGGCGGTGGGTTCGTTGATGATGCGCAGCACTTCCAGGCCCGCGATCTTGCCCGCGTCCTTGGTGGCTTGCCGTTGGCTGTCGTTAAAGTAGGCCGGTACGGTAATCACCGCCTGGCGCACTTCCTCGCCCAGATGGGCTTCCGCGGTTTCCTTCATCTTTTGCAAGGTGAAGGCGGAAATTTGGCTGGGGCTATACTTGTCGGCGCCGGCCTGCACCCAAGCATCGCCGTTTTCGCCATCGACGATGTTATAGGGCACCAGGCCCTGGTCCTTCTTGGTCAGCGGATCGTCAAAGCGGCGACCGATCAGACGCTTGATCGCAAAAAAGGTGTTTTCCGGGTTGGTGACCGCCTGGCGTTTCGCCGACTGGCCGACCAGCCGTTCGCCGCCTTCGGTGAAGGCCACGATGGACGGGGTGGTGCGCCCGCCTTCCGAGTTCTCGATGACCTTGGCATCCTTGCCATCCATCACCGCGACGCAGGAATTGGTGGTTCCCAGGTCGATGCCGATAACTTTGCTCATGTTGTCCGTTCCTTTCTTATCCGGCGAGCCGGTCGGGCCCATCAGGCGCCCCCACGGCCCCCAAACGGTAACTGTTTGGGCGTGGCGATTAAAACCGCCAGCAGTCGGGTTGATCATGGTGCGCCAAGACCCCCTTGACGCAGTGACCGTTATATAGGCGGGAGCCCGTCACAGCGCAACGGCGTTTACCCGGTGATTGCGGGTATAATGACAACTAAATGACGTGCAACCGGCCCCTTCGTGCAAAAACAGCAATAAATTGGAAAAGCCCATGATCATCTCCGCCAGCTACCGGACCGATATCCCGGCCTTCTATGCCGATTGGTTCCGGGCGCGGCTGGCGGCGGGGGTCTGTTGGGGGGCGAATCCCTATTCGGGAAAGCCCTACCGGGTGTCGTTGCGGCCCGAGGACGTTACCGGATATGTGTTCTGGACCCGCAACCCGGCGCCTTTTGCCGACGCGTTGAAAGCGGTGACCAGGCAGGAGCTGCCCTTCATCGTGCAGATGACCATTACGGGTTATCCACGCGCGCTGGACGCGGCCACCATCGATCCCGCCCGGGCCGTGGCGCTGATGCAGGAGTTGCGGGAAACCTATGGCCCTCGGGCGCTGGTCTGGCGCTATGACCCTATCGTGCTGAGCGATCTGACCCCACCCGACTGGCATCGGGAGAATTTAGCCCGTTTGGCGGCGGCCTTGCGTGGCGCGGTGGATGAAGTGGTGGTTTCCTTCCTGCAGGTTTACCGAAAAACCGCGCGGAACCTGAACGCCTCGGGGCTGGACTGGCAGGACCCGACACCGATGGAAAAACAGGCGCTGCTGGCCGAACTGCTGCCTCTGGCGGCGGCGCAAGGCCTGCGGCTCAGCCTCTGTGGCCAGCGGGATCTGTTGATCCCCGGCGTGCAGGATGCGGCCTGCGTGGAGGCGGCACGCCTCGCGGATATCGCGGGCAAACCGTTGGTCACCGTCGGGAAATCCCATCGGGCGGGTTGCGGCTGCGCGCCTTCCCGGGATATCGGCGATTACGATACCTGCCCCCATGGCTGCGTTTATTGTTACGCGGTGCGCCATCGAGACCTTGCCAAGCGCCGCTTCCAAAGGCACGATCCCCGCGCGGAATCACTACGGGCGGCAGGGCCATGAGCGCGACATTGGAAGTCATCGAGGGCGATATCACCACCTTTGAGGTGGATGCCATCGTCAATGCGGCCAATCCGTCTTTGCTGGGTGGCGGCGGTGTGGATGGGGCCATCCATCGGGCCGCCGGGCCTGGGTTGCTGGCGGAATGCAAAACCCTGGGGGGCTGCGATACGGGGCAAGCCAAAATCACCGAGGGTTATGACCTGCCCGCTGATTATGTGATCCACACGGTGGGGCCCATCTGGCGCGGCGGCAAGGGCCGGGAGGAAGCTAATTTGGCCTCCTGCTATAGAGAATCCCTAAAGCTGGCGGCGCAAAACGGGGTCACGTCCATCGCCTTTCCCGCCATCAGCACCGGGGTTTACGGGTTTCCGCCGGAACGGGCCGCCCAGGTGGCCGTCGCGGCGGTGCGCGAGGCCCTGGTTGATCTGCCCACAATCGAACGGGTGATTTTTGCCTGTTTCGGGATTGAATCCGTACGGTTTCATCAAGGCGCGCTGGATGGCATGTGGTGAGACCTGTTTAGCGGCACCTTAACCATAAAGGTGCAGGTCACGACCGTGACGCTTTAACCAGTCGCGATGGTCTTGCATATCCGGCATCAGCCGTTGCACGGCGGCCCAAAAACGGGGGCTGTGGTTATGTTCCAGAAGATGCGCCACCTCGTGGGCGACCACGTAAGACAGCACCGGTTCCGGCGCCATCACCAGCCGCCAGGAAAACGACAGATTGCCGTTGGCCGCGCAAGAGCCCCAGCGGGTCCGGGTATCGCGGATGGAGAGCCTGCCGGGCCGCACCTTGAGCTGCGCCGCGAACGGGCCGATCCGCCTTGCGATTTCCGCCCGGGCGATCTTGCGCAACCAATCGGTGACGCGCCGGGGCAGATGGTCGAGCCCCCCGGAAACATGCAGCCCGCCCGCCTCCTGCCAGACTCCGCCGCGCGCGTCCGGGAGATGCCGGATGATGTGTGGATTCCCCAGAATCGGAATTTCAGCACCCGGCGCGAAGGGGACGTAAATGGGGCTGCAGGCCAGTCGGGCCGTGAGCCAGGGCGCCTTATCCCGGATCAAGTCATGGGCCAGGGCTTCGGAAACTTTCGGGGGCAGGGTGACGATGATATCGCCGCTGCGGCCATCCAGCCGCAAGATCAGCCGCCGGGCGTTGGCGTTGCGCCGCACCCGCACCGGAATCGCCCGGCCCGCCAAGGTCACGTGAAACGCCGGAATCGCGGTTACGCCGGCCATGTGACGATATGTTCCTCCAGATCGACGGCCTCGGTCTCCGAGCAGGCGCGCCCGCGCACCGACAGGCCCGCCCCGTGTACGGCCTCGGCATCGCCGCCGCGCAAGGGGTGCCAGACGGGCAAATCCCCCGTTTCCGCCAGCACCCGATAGGAGCAGGTGCGGGGCAGCCAGCCCAGTTCTTCGACCTTATTTGGGGTCAGTATCACGCAATCGGGCACCAGGGCGGCGCGGTTTTCGTAATTGCCGCACCGGCAGGTTTCCAGATCCAACAAGGCGCAGGCCACATCCGTATAGAAGATTTCGCCCGTATCCGCGTCCTCCAGCTTGTTGAGGCAGCATCGCCCGCAGCCGTCGCACAGGGATTCCCACTGCGCCGGGGTCATCTCCGCCATCGGCACATGGCGCCAGAACGGTTCACGTTGGGTGGTCACGGGCGCGGGCGCCGATCAGGCTTGCGCCGGGTCTTGGCCCGCAGCCTTGGCCTTTTCCGCTTGTGCCTTGGCCAGACGATCCCGGTACAGGGCCGCGAAATCCACCGGTTGCAGCATCAACGGCATGAAGCCGCCATCCCGGGTGATATCGCCCACCAGATTGCGCACATAGGGGAACACCAACCGGGGGCATTCGATCAATAGTACCGGCTCCAGATGTTCCTGGGGGACATTGATCTGGAACAGGCCATAATATTCCAGTTCCAAAATGAAGGCGGTTTCCTCGCCGATCTTGGCGTTGACGTTGACCTTTACGCCCACTTCGTAGGCCTCGGAGGGCAGGCGCCGGGCGCTGACATCCAGGTTCAGGCCGATTTGCGGCGATGAATCCCGCATTTTCTCGAAAATCTGCGGCGTATCGGGCGCCTCGAAGGAAAGATCCTTCACGTATTGCCCTAGAATCTGTAGCGGCGGGGCGGGTTGCTTCTGCTCCGGCGCGGCGGCGCCATTGCCGGGTTTGTCGTTTTCGGCCATGTCGGTATTACTCCCTCAACTCAGATGCGCCAGTGGCAGGTGGCGGTTGCGTTACCATGGATCGATAGGCCTGGGCAACCGGCTCAGCGGCGGAGATCGTTTTTCTCGTCGTCCTCAACCACTTCGAAATCCCCATCAATGACGGGTCCGGGGCCGCCGGGGCGCGGGCCACCCTGGCCAGGGGGCGCCCCGGAAGTCGCCATGCGGAGCCGCCCGGATTTGATCAGCCAGGCCGCCAAGCCGCCCATTAAGGCGGTGCGGAGCGGCGGAATGGTCAGAATGAAACCAATGGCATCGGTCACGAAGCCGGGGGTCAACAGCAAGGCCCCGGCCACTAACAGGCACAGGCCGTCAAAGACCTCCACCAACGGCATTTCGCCCCGATCCAGGGTCGCCCGGGCGCGGTTGAGCACGGTAAAGCCTTGATGGCGCAATAAGGCGGTGCCCACCACGGCGGTCAAAATGACCGTTCCCAAGGTCGGCCAGAGCCCGATCCGGTCGCCCACTTGTACGAAAACGGCAATTTCCAGAATGGGGATGCCTATAAACAGGGCCAACAGGATCAACGGCATTGCAAGAACTCTTTCACCGGGGGTTGTCCCGGGCGCTTCACGGGTTTATCTACTCCATAAGAAGGGTTAAGCATGCTGCAAGGTCATGCTATCCCTTCGAATCGTCATTTCCGCACCGATGTGGTGTGGAAATGTTGTACCCTTATGTAGTCTGGACGGGATGTCCGGGTCCAGGGGGAGAACAGATCGGATGAGGACATGAGCGAAGGTTTCCAATTTATCGACATCATAATCTTCGCGTTGATCGCCGTCTTTCTGATCATGCGGCTGCGCAGCGTGCTGGGCCGCCGGGATGGGACGAATGGCAATCATGGCGATCCGTTCCAAAGCTCCAACCGGCAGGCGGGTCCGCCGCCGCCCCCGGCCAATGGCAGCGAGGCGCCGCGCGACGAAGATAACGTGTTTCAGTTCCCCGGCGGCGAGGAAGAGCCCGCCCCCACTGCGCCACAAGAGACCTTCGAGGGGCCGCCAGGGGTGCTGGAGGTGATGGGGGCCGATCCCAGTTTTTCCCCGCAGGAATTTGTGGAAGGCGCCAAAGCGGCCTTTGAGATGGTCCTGGTAGCTTTCGCGGGCGGCGATAAATCGGTGTTGCGTAATCTGCTCAGCGACGATGTTTACGCGGATTTCGAAGCCGCCGTCGATGATCGGGAAAGCCGCAAGGAAACCATGGATTATACCCTGGTCCGGTTCCGCGACGTGAAGATCACCGATGCCGAACTGGTCGGCAGCGAAGCGCAGATTTCCGTGCAATTCGATACGGATCAAGTGACAGTGGTCCGCGATAGCGGGGGAGAGGTGGTGGATGGCGATGCCAATGCGGTGGCCTCCAACACGGATGTCTGGACCTTCGCCCGGGATCTCCGTTCTTCCAATCCGAACTGGACGCTGGTTTCGACAGAAGCCGACGGGTAACCGTTTCATGGGTCGTTTTGCCGCCTTATGTCTTGCCCTCGGGTTGGTCCTGGCGGCCTGTGCCCCCGCTCCAACGCCCAAACCGAAACCCGAACCGCCCGCAGATAAGGCGGTGTATTCCGCCGTCAGCTTTACCGCGTTGCCGGGCTGGCAGGTTGACGCGGTGAATGCAGCCTTACCGGCTTTGCGTAAGACCTGCGGGCTGTTTGCCAAGCGCCCGGACACCCGCGCGGTGGGAACCGACGGCATCGGTGGCAGCATCAAAGATTGGCGTGCGCCCTGCGCCGCATTGGCCAATCTCCCCGATACCGACCCAGCGGCGGCCCGGGCTTATTTCGAAACCTGGTTCACGGCCTATCGGGTCGCCAACAACAATGATCCCAAGGGCTTGTTCACCGGCTATTTCGAACCGGAATTGCGCGGCAGCCGCACCCCCGGCGGTGCCTATACCACCCCGCTCTACAAGCGACCGCCGGAACTGGTGATGGTCGATCTGGGCCAATTCCGTGACAGCCTGCGCGGCCAGCGGATCGCCGGAAAGGTGGAAAATGGGCGGCTGAAGCCCTTCGCCGACCGGGAAGCCATCGTCGCCGGCGACCTGCGGCAAAGGGGCCTGGAATTGGTCTGGGTGGACGATCCGGTAGCGGCGTTCTTCCTGCAGATTCAAGGGTCGGGCCGGGTGGTGCTGGAGGATGGCAGCATCCTGCGCCTGGGCTATGACGCGCAGAACGGCCATGCCTATACGGCCATTGGCCGGACCTTGATTGATAAAGGCGCCTTAACCCGGGAAAACGTGTCGCTGCAATCCATCGCCGCCTGGCTGCGCGCCCATCCGGCGGAAGCGGACACGGTGATGAATAGCAACCAATCCTATGTGTTTTTCCGGGAATTGACCGGCCCCGGGCCCTTGGGCGCGCAAGGCTTGGCCTTGACCCCGGGGCGTAGCCTCGCCGTGGACCGCCGGTTCATTCCCTTAGGTGCGCCGATCTGGCTGGATACCACCGATCCTCTGGCGCCAGAAAAACCCTTGCAGCGCTTGATGGTGACGCAAGATACGGGCGGCGCGATCAAGGGCCCCGTGCGGGGCGATGTATTCTGGGGTGCAGGGGTTGACGCGGAAAACCGCGCCGGGGTGATGAAGCAACCGGGCAGGTACTTCCTTCTGTTGCCGAAATCGGTCAAGGTCCCGGGGGGGTGACGCCATGGCGGAAAAACCGCGCGATCCCGCGCCGAAGCGTCGCAAAGCCCGGGCGCTGACCACGGCGGAAGCGTCCCTGTGGCGCCATGTGACCCGTGATGTAACACCCTTATCGGAAGAGAAGGCGGCGGTCTTGGAGGACCTCGAGGCTGCCCTGGAATCCGGTGATCCGCAGCCGTCCCTCGCCGTTGCCCCTGAAATGCCGAAACCCCAGGCGCGATCAAGGCAGGCGCAATCGCCGCGGCTGGATGTGGGCGTCGCCGCCGGGGTGGACAAACGCACGGCGCAACGGCTGCGTCGGGGCAAGATGGCGGTGGAAGCCCGCATGGACCTGCACGGCCATACGGTGGCCGAGGCCCATCGCGCGTTGAACAGTTTTTTGGCGGCCTCGCAAGCGGCGGGGCGGCGCTGCGTTTTGGTGATCACCGGCAAGGGCAATTTCGGCGGGGGGAAGATTCGCGCCGAGATACCCGATTGGCTCAACGAACCGGCCAACCGGCAACGGGTGATCTCTTTTTCCCATGCCCATCCCAAGGATGGCGGCACCGGCGCGCTCTACATTCTGTTGCGCAAAGGGGGCCGAACCTGACACTGTGGGCGGAGACGGACGGCTTTACCAGAATGAAGAAAGGATACGCAGGATGATGGGACGACTCTTTGCAGGCATAGTGGTGGCCGTTTTGGTTGTCGCGGGCGGCGCGGCGCCATCCCAGGCGCAATCCCTCTCTGCCGCCGGCGTGGAAGGCTTTATCGATTCCATGGTGGAAATCCGCGCCCTCGCCGAAAAAGAGAATGATAAGGCGCCGATGAATACGCCCAAGGATATGGGCAATATCATGGGCGCTGCCGCGCAGCATATGCGGGCCTCCCGCCTTGCCGGGCAGTATCAGTCGATTATTCAAAGCCATGGCTTCGCGGGCTATGAGGATTGGACGCAAACCGCGACCCGGGTGGTCAATGCCTATATGGCCATCAAGGGCGGTGCGGAAATGGCCCAGGCGGCGCAGCAAATGGCGGCGGCGAAACAGCAGATTATGAATAATAACAGCCTCTCGGCGGAACAGAAGCAGCAGATGATGGCGCAGTTCGATGCCATGTCCGGCATGGTGAATGCCATCGCCCAAGTGCCGCCGGAGGATAAGGCGGTGGTCTCCCCCTTCGTGCCCCGCATGGATCAGGTTTTTAATTAAGCGGTTCGTCGCGCCTTTGGGGGAAATCCCTTAGTGGCGCCTGCCTTAGCGGACCGATTTACAGAGTGGTCTGCTATGTCATTTGCCAATCCCGCCTTTATGATGGTCTTCGTGGCCACTGTCAGCCTCGCTTTCAAAGGCATCTTCGCCAAGCTTGCCTTGGCGGCGGGCGTGACGGTGATGGCGATCCTGATCTTCCGTATCCTGTTTTCCCTGCCCCTGTTCTGGATCGGGGCGGGGATCATGGACCGGCATGGATTGCGCCGCCTCGGCTTGCACGATTGGGGCCTGATTGGCGGCGTGGGCCTGTTTTTCTTCGTCGCCACCGTGGCGGATTTCTGGGCCATCGCTTTCGTGGGGGTCAGCCTGTCCCGCATTGTTTTGTTCACCCATCCTTTGCTGATCGTGCTTCTCTCGGCGGCGGTACGGCGGGAGGCGCCGGCGCGGCGGCAATTGATCGCCTTTGCCTTCGCCTATGGGGGGTTGCTGGTGATCTTGGCCCCCGGCGCTCTCGGGACCACGATGACCGCGGATTTCTGGATCGGTATCGGCCTCGCGTTTCTATCTGCCGCGTCCTACGCCATTTATCTGTTTATCGGCCAGACCCAATCGCGGCGGGTGGGGTCGCTGGCCTATACGGTGGCGGCGCAAAGCGGCACCGCGATCGGCATGCTGGTCTATGGCCTGTTGGCCGCCGAGGCGGTGGACCTGCAATTCTCGGCGGATGGATTGATGTGGATTCTGCTGCTGGTGGTGATCTCCACCGTCTTGCCTATTTTCCTGCTGATCGAGGGAATTCGCCAGATTGGCGCCGAACATGCCACCTTGCTCAGCCTGATCGGGCCGGTGATCACGGTGATCGCCGCCTGGGCGATTTTGGACGAGAATTTATCCCTTTTACAAGCAGGGGGATTTGTTCTGGTCCTGGTGGGCATTGGTATCCTGCAGACGCCGGGCAAATCCCGGCAAGGCACTGCTTGACAGGCGCGCGTGCTTCGCGGAATAACCGGGGGGACCGAAGCCGAGGATCAGGAGCCATTCATGGATTACGCGACATTAGAACCCGCCATCGAAGCCCTTTGGGAGCGCCGGGATGAGATCACCCCGGAAACCGGCGGCGAGGATCGCGTCAATATCGACGCCGCATTGGATGCATTGGATTCCGGTGCTGCCCGGGTGGCCGAAAAGCGGGGCGATTCCTGGCATGTGAATCAATGGCTGAAAAAGGCGGTGCTGCTGTCCTTCCGGCTGAACGACATGCATGTGATCGATGGCGGCCCCGGCGGCGCGCCGTGGTTCGACAAGGTGCCTTCCAAATTCGAAGGCTGGGGCGATCATGATTTCCGGGCGGCGGGCTTCCGGGCCGTGCCCCATTGTATCGTGCGCCGCTCGGCCTATATCGCGCCGGGGGTGGTGCTGATGCCCAGCTTCGTCAACCTGGGCGCCTATGTGGATAGTGGCACCATGGTGGATACCTGGGCCACGGTCGGGTCCTGCGCGCAGATCGGCAAGAACGTGCATCTGTCGGGCGGTGCCGGGATCGGCGGTGTGTTGGAACCCATGCAGGCGGGCCCCACCATTATCGAGGATGATTGCTTTATCGGTGCCCGGTCTGAAGTGGTGGAAGGGGTGATCGTCGGCAAAGGCAGCGTCATCTCCATGGGCGTGTTCATCGGCAAGAGCACCAAGATTATCGACCGCGCCACCGGCGAGGTCACCTATGGCGAAATCCCGCCCTATTCGGTGGTGGTCTCCGGCAGCCTGCCCGGCAAGCCCCTGCCCGACGGGTCTCCGGGGCCGAGCCTCTATTGCGCCGTCATCGTCAAGCGGGTGGATGAAAAGACCCGCTCCAAGACCTCCATCAACGATCTTCTGCGTGATTGAGGCTTCATGGCCGCCGTTGACGCCCTTGCGCTGACCCAAGACCTTATCCGCTGCCCCAGCGTGACGC
>JBMYUJ010000090.1:0-11294 GCA_049605255.1 Magnetospiraceae bacterium | reverse complement strand
CGACCTCGTCCGATAATGCGATTGTCCTTAACCAAGACACAGCCAACCGCAGGGTTCGGCCAAACCTGCCCCAACCCCCGGCGCGCCAGCGTCAAAGCCGCCCCCATATGGGCGGCATCTCGACCAGGATTAGAGCTTTCCGACAAAGTCCTCGAAATCCTTGGCTTCCCGGAAGTTCCGGTACACGGAAGCGAAGCGCACATAGGCGACCTGATCCAGGTCGGCCAAGACCTCCATGACCATTTCGCCGATCACCTTGGAAGGGATTTCACTCTCGCCAAGGCTTTCCAGGCGCCGCTGTACGCCGTTGACGATCCGCTCCACCATATCGTCCCCCACCGGACGTTTGCGCAGCGCGATATTTAAGGATCGGGCGAGCTTTTCCCGGTCGAAAACGCCTTTGCGACCATCCTTTTTAAGCACGGTCAGCTCGCGGAGCTGAACCCGCTCAAAGGTCGTGAAACGCGATCCGCATCCCCCGCAAAATCGCCGTCGACGGATCGCCGCGTTATCCTCCGTGGGCCGGGAATCTTTTACCTGTGTATCGCTATGGCCGCAAAATGGGCATCGCATTCAACAGTCCCCCTGATCAAGACCGGGTCTACAGGTCTTGGTATACCGGAAAGGCTCTGCAGAGGCCCATGACCTCTTCCCGCGCTTTGCCTTCCGCGACGCTGTTATCCTCCGCATTGGCGGCCAGGCCGTCCAATACATCGGCAATCAGATGGCCGACTCGTTTAAATTCTTCCACGCCAAAGCCGCGTGTGGTTCCGGCAGGTGTCCCCAACCGGACGCCAGACGTAATCATCGGCTTTTCCGGATCAAAGGGGATGCCGTTTTTATTACAGGTCATGCCCGCCCGTTCCAAGGAGGCTTCCGCCGCCTTGCCGGTAAGCCCCTTGGGCCGCAGGTCCACAAGCATCAGGTGGGTATCCGTGCCGCCCGAAACGATATCGCAACCCCGCACGGAAAGCACCTCGGCCAGCGCCTTTGCATTGTCGACCACTTGCTGCGCATAGGCTTTGAAGGATGGTTGCAGGGCCTCCTCAAAGGCCACCGCCTTGGCGGCGATTACATGCATCAACGGCCCGCCTTGCAGGCCTGGGAATACGGCAGAATTGATCTTCTTCGCCAAGGTTTCGTCATTCGTGAGGATGATCCCGCCGCGGGGGCCCCGCAGGGTCTTGTGCGTCGTGCTGGTCACCACATGGGCGTGGGGAAATGGGCTCGGATGCACCCCCGCCGCCACAAGCCCGGCGAAATGCGCCATATCCACCATAAACAAGGCGCCAACCGAGTCGGCGATCTGTCGAAACCGTGCAAAATCGATGACCCGGGGATAGGCGGAACCACCGGCGATAATAAGCTTCGGTTTATTCTCCTGCGCAAGCTTCGCCACCTCATCGAAATCAATCAAGGCGTCTTGCCGCCGTACACCATATTGCACGGCGTTAAACCACTTGCCGGACTGCGCCGGAGGCGCGCCATGGGTCAAATGCCCGCCTGCTGCCAGGGACATCCCCATCAAGGTATCGCCCGGCGACAAAAACGCCTGGAACACGGCACCATTGGCCTGCGCGCCGGAATGGGGCTGTACATTCGCAAAACCACAGCCAAAAAGCTCGGTTACGCGATTGATCGCCAGGGTCTCGGCGCCATCCACGAATTCGCAGCCACCATAATACCGTCGACCGGGATATCCTTCGGCGTATTTGTTGGTCAGGACCGTTCCCTGCGCCTCCAATACAGCCTTTGACACAATATTCTCGGACGCAATCAGTTCGATCTGTTCTTGCTGACGACCGAGCTCCTGATTGACCGCCGCCATGATTTCTGGATCAGCGACAGAGAGACTCCGGGAGAAAAACGCTGAAGCATCAGTGTTGGGCATTCATTCAATTTCCTTGATGGCGAAAAATTGGGGGGCGCTGTCGCAGGTGATACCATATATCGTGCTGAAAAGCCAAGCGCACTCAACGCTTCCCGGGCCATCGTTTTAATTCGATTCACGTATTGGGGAATGAAACAATTTGATACGTTTCTCTTAAAAACAACACAAGAAGGAACCCTATAATCTTACGTTGAACGCAAATCTCTAACACAATCATAACTCAACAGAATGGCTTTTATATTGGAAACTATGCTTAACCTACGTGGATAACGAGTAGAAAATATTTGACAATAATAGTCTATAAGGTATTAATTCCCCATCTTCACTCTTGTTTGGAAATTTACCCAATGTCTGATGAAATCGCTGAAAGCATTGATCGTGACGATTTGCTTCGCATGACTGTAGAAATTGTTGCGGCGCATGTCAGCCGCAACGAATTGCCCGCGGAAGCCCTGTCCGAAGTTATTACGACCGTCTATTCCTCGCTGTCTTCCGTGGCGCAAGGCCAAGAAGAAGAGAAATCAGAGCCTCAAAAACCGGCAGTTCCCATTAAGAAATCTATTACTCCTGATTACTTGATCTGTTTGGAAGACGGCAAAAAGCTGAAAATGCTGAAACGCCACCTTCGGACCAATTATGAAATGACCCCCGAAGAATACCGGGCGAAATGGAATCTTCCCTCCGACTACCCGATGGTTGCGCCGAACTATGCGCAGCAGCGGTCTGAATTTGCGAAAAAGATCGGCTTGGGCACCAAACCCGCAGCGAAAAAGAAAACGACCCGTCGGCGCAAGGCCGCCGCGAAGTAAATGATACAATAACCAAAAATACCCACTTGAAGGTTAAATAAAAAGGGCTCGGAAAATTCCGAGCCCTTTTCTTCTTTGATGTGAGGAAGGATTACTTGGCGTAATCGTAAGTTCCGCCGCTCCAGGAATAGAACACATAACCCGGTGCGGTCACATCGCCCTTCTCGTCGAAACCGATCTTACCCAGCACCGTATCAAACTCACCGCTCCGCAGAGAAGCGATCACCTTGTCGGTGTCGGCGGACCCGGCGGCCTCAACGGCTTGCTTCCAAGCCTGGATGGCGCCGTAGGTATACAGGGTATAACCTTCCGGCTCATAACCACCCGCACGGAACTTTTCCACCACCGGCGCGGCAACGGGGTTCTTCCGCGGGTCGGGGCTGAAGGTCATCAGCGTGCCTTCACCGGCATCACCCGTGATTTTCCAGTATTCGTCGGTCACCAACGCATCACCGGAAACCAATTGCGGCGAATAACCGGCTTCCTTGGCTTGGCGGATCATCAGGCCCGCTTCGGTATGGTAGCCACCCACATAGATCACGTCGATGCCCGCGCCTTTCAGCTTGGAGACCAGCGCGGAATAATCTTTTTCACCGGCGGTGTAGGCTTCATACAGCGCTTCGGTCACGCCCAACTTGTTCAGTTGCGCCTTGGTCTCATCCGCGAGGCCCTTACCGTAAGCGGTTTTGTCATGCAGGATGGCGATCTTCTTATCCCCGAAGTGATCCTTCAGGTAGGTCCCGGCAACCATGCCTTGCTGGTCGTCCCGACCGCAGGTCCGGAAGACGTTATCGCCACCTTCTTCGGTCAGCTTCGGATTGGTGGAGGCCGGCGAGATTTGCACGATGCCTTCTTCGGTATAAACCTGAGACGCCGGGATCGAAGAGCCAGAACAGAAATGGCCCGCGACGAATACCACGCCATCGCTGACCATCTGGTTGGCAACGGCCACAGCCTGCTTCGGGTCACAGGCATCGTCACCGATTTTGAGCACCAACTGCTCGCCCATCACGCCACCGGCAGCGTTGATATCCGCAACCGCCATTTCGGCACCGCGTTGCATTTGCTCACCAAAAGAAGCGTATTGACCCGTCATCGGGCCAGCGGTCGCGATAACGATATCAGCCTGTGCAGAGACGGCACCGGAAACGGCAAGCGCCGCCGAAAAAGCAATAGTCTTAATTGCCTTCATATCAGAAATATTCTCCCTGGATTTACCTGGTGCGGCAGCGGGGTCTTTCCCGGACCGGGCCACCGCGGCGAAGAAAAGGGTCTTTCTTGGAAAGACCGACTACGAATGTGAGATTATCACGGGACCAAGGCGTTACAAGGCCTAAACGGCAATTTATTACACTGAGGAAAGCGGAAAATCAGATTCAGCTGTCCGGTGTCCCGGATGGCAACCGCTCCCGCCAGGAAAACGCCCCCGTACGCTCGTACAGCCAAGGGTACTGCGCCACCATCTTCCCCACCTGATTCAGGCGGTAGGAGGCGAGACCGACAACTGTCAGGATGATTGTATCAACGATATATCCCGTTATGGACAAGAGTTCGCCCCCGAACAGGCCAAATATCAGAAACCGATCGGCGCAGCCAAGCAGCAAAGCGTATACATAAACCTGCCAAACAGGGCGCCAGGTGATAGCGATGGCCTGGCCCGTCATATAGGCGGCGAACCCCATGACACAGAGGGTCATAAAGATGGAAACGCCGATACTGGTGCCCAGGATCTGTTCCATCAATGCCCCCCTTCCAGATAGGCCGCGCGCACTTCCGGGTTATCCAACAATTCCTGCCCGGTGCCGGAAAGCGTGATTTGCCCGTTAACCATCACATAGGCGCGATGGGCCAACCGCAAGGCATGGAACGCATTCTGCTCAACGAGAAACACGGTGACACCTTTTCGGTTGATCTCCTGGATAACCTCGAAAATCTGCTTCACCACCAAGGGCGCCAAACCAAGCGACGGTTCATCGAGCAAAAGCATGCGGGGGCGGCCCATCAATGCCCGCGCAATGGCCAGCATTTGCTGCTCCCCGCCCGACAAGGTACCCCCCCGCTGGGACAAGCGCTCTTTCAAGCGTGGGAACAGGTCGTAAACCATGGCAAGGTCTTCATCATAATAGTGCGGGTCGGCGGCAACGGCGCCCATCTGCAGATTTTCCAGCACGGTCATGCGCGGAAAAATGCGTCGCCCTTCCGGCGATTGGGCAAGGCCCATATGCACGATCTCATGGGTACCTTTTTCGGTAATATCCACGCCGTCGAAGGTGATCGTCCCATAGCGCGCTCGGGGATCGCCACAGATGGTCATCAACAAGGTTGATTTTCCGGCCCCATTGGCGCCGATCATGGTGACAATCTCGCCCTGCTGCACCTCCACATCCACGCCGCGCAGCGCCTCGATGTTGCCGTAGAAAGTATGCACTCCGGAGACGGTCAGCATCACGAAGCCCCTTCATCCTGGGTGATATCCTGGGCAACGACCGACGGCAGTTGTTCATCCTCCTCCTCGCCCAAATAGGCGCGGATCACCGCTGGGTCATTCCGCACGGTATCTGGATCGCCCTCGGAGATCTTGCGACCATAATCCAGCACCACCACATGGTCGGAAATCTCCATGACCACGCTCATGTCATGTTCGATGAGCAAAACTCCAATTTTCTCCTCATGACAGATCGCCATCAGTAAGTCGTTGAGTTGTAGAGATTCCCGGGGATTGAGTCCGGCAGCAGGCTCATCCAGGCAGAGCAGAACCGGATCGATGCACATGGCCCTGGCAATCTCCAACCGACGCTGCTCCCCATAGGCGAGGTTCCCCGCGTCCCAGTCGGCCCGGTCGGTCAAATCCACCTTCTCCAGCCAATATTTGGCGCGCTCGACCGCTTCCTTTTCCGCATCCTTGTAGCCGGGGAAACCCATAAGCCCCATGACCGTGAACCCGGAGGCGCGCATGAGGGTGTTGTGTTGCGCAACGATCAGATTTTCCAGAACCGACATTTGAGAAAAAAGCCGGATATTCTGGAATGTTCGTGCGACGCCAGCTTTCTGCGGGATGCGAAAGCCTTCCATGCGCTCCAAAAGAAAATCGCCCTTCTTCGGGTTGCGCAAGGTAAGCCGCCCCTCGGTCGGTTTATAGAACCCCGTCAAACAATTGAAAACCGTGGTTTTCCCGGCGCCGTTAGGCCCGATGATACCCGTAATCTTGTTGCTTTCCGCCTGGAAGCTTACATCGTCGATAGCGACCAGACCGCCAAACCGCATGGTCAGATGTTCGACAGACAGCAGTGGTATCGCCCCGTGTGCCAATGCCGCGCTCATATCGCGGCCTCCTGGGCGGCGCGGGCGCCACTCCCCTTTTTATGGAGGCGAATGGTGGGCTCTCGGAACGCCAACAGACCAGAAGGCCGCCAGAGCATAATCAACACCATGGCGCCGCCAAAGGCCAACATGCGGTATTGCTGCAATTCCCGGAACAGTTCCGGCAGTCCGATCAGCAAAATCGCCGCGATCACCACGCCAATCTGGCTGCCCATGCCGCCCAGCACCACGATGGCCAAGATCACCGCGGATTCAATAAAGGTGAAACTTTCCGGGCTGATGAAGCCCTGCCGAGTCGCGAAGAATGACCCGGAAAAGCCACCAAACATGGCGCCGATGGAAAAGGCCGTCAGCTTGGTATTGGTGGGATTGATGCCGAGGGACCGGCAGGCAATTTCATCTTCCCGCAGGGCTTCCCAGGCCCGGCCCACCGGCAGTTTGCGAATGCGTAAGGTGAACCAGTTTGTGAGCAACGCCAGCATAAGAATCAGATAATAAAGAAAAACGACCCGGTCGACAGAAGCGTAGTTAAGATCGAAAAATTCGTGGAAGGAGCTGTCACTGTTCCGGGTGAACTCCAATCCGAAAAGGCTCGGGCGCGGAATGCCGGAGATGCCGTCCGGACCACCCGTAAACTCATACCAGTTGAGCAGAATAACCCGGATGATTTCCCCGAAGCCCAAGGTAACGATGGCCAGATAATCCCCCCGCAACCGCAAGACCGGGAACCCCAGAAGCACCCCAAAAGAAGCCGCCATAAGCCCGGCAAAGGGCAAGGCAATCCAGAAGCTCACATCGAAATAGGTGGAAAGAAGCGCGTAGGAATAGGCGCCAACAGCATAGAAGGCCACATAGCCGAGATCCAACAACCCGGCCAAGCCGACCACGATGTTCAGCCCCCAGCCCAGCATGACATAGGTCAACACCAAGACGGCGATATCCAGCAAGCGCCGGTCAACCCAACCGAAATAGGGGTCGCCGATATAGGTTGTCATCGGTAAGAGAATCGCCAGACCCAACATAAAGGGGCCGATGAACTTCGAGATGGTTTTTACCTTCGCGTTCACGGCGCCGCTGCCAACAGCGGCTGGCTCCCTCTCCTGGCGCATCCGAAACAGCGCGCGGATCGCGATCACCACAAGGAAAAGGGCCAAGATCCAATTGACCACGATATCTTGAAACGGCAAATACACCGGCAAGGCATCGCCGGTAACACCAAATATCAAGCCGACGAGCAATAGCGCCCCGCCGACGAAACCCACGATCGTGACCGGCCAGGGCTGCCCTTCCCGTTCCAGCAACAAGCACAGCCGAACAATGAAGGTCAGCACCACCACTATCGCCACATCCACGAGGCGGTAATTCAACGCCACACCACCCGAAATATCACTGATGTGGAAGCCGATCATGGTAAGCGTGAGCCCCAGCATGACAAGCGCGGCCAGCCCGGATTCCTTGATCAATTTCCCCATATGAATGGGGCGGTGCATGATCTCTGCTTCCATCCCTTAAACCTTCTCGATATCCGGTTTGCCGAGCAGGCCCGTGGGCCGGAAAATCAGCACCAGTACCAGGATGGAAAAGGCGGCAACGTCTTTATATTCAACCGTAAAATAGCCAGACCAGAAGGTTTCGATCAGGCCGATCAAGAACCCACCGAGCATGGCTCCGGGGAGCGACCCGATACCGCCCAGCACGGCGGCGGTGAAGGCCTTGATCCCCGCCAGGAACCCATCAAAGAAGTACACCGCGCCGTAGCGCACCAAAAACATCATCCCGGCGACGGAGGCAAGCGCGGCTCCCATAACAAACGTCAGGGCAATGGTTTTATCCACATTCACGCCTACCAACGAAGCCATCTTGCGATCTTGCTCGCAGGCCCGCTGGGCACGGCCCAGGGCGGTGCGGTTGATGAGCTGGCTGAAGGCGAACATCAACACCACGGTGAGAACGATGATGAACAGCTGCAAATAGCTGATATGCACCACGAAATTGCCCACCTCCATCAGCTCGATGCCCCCTTGAATAACCGGTGCCATGGTTTTGTTCCGGGCGCCTTGGGAGATTTGCACATAGTTCTGCAAGAAGATGGACATGCCAATGGCGGTGATCAGCGCGGCCAAACGGGGCGACCCCCGAAGCGGCCTGTAGGCCACCCGTTCCAGGGTCCACCCATAGACAGAGGTAAATATCATGGTGGCAATCAGCACCAGCAAAAGAGCCAAGGGCAACCAGGTGATCCCGGCGAGCCCCAGCAGCATGAAAGCGATCAGCGAAATAAACCCGCCGATCATGAAAATTTCACCATGGGCGAAATTGATCATGCCGATAATGCCATACACCATCGTGTACCCGATGGCGATCAACCCATACATGGCGCCCAAAGTGAGCCCGTTGATGAGCTGATCCAGAAAATACGCGACTCCGCGCAGGAGTTCTTCGCTCATTCCCTCTCCATTTCCCGCTTGATCAAGATCACTTAATTCCTTCGCTTAACTGCCGCGTCAGCACATATTCCAGCTTTCGCTGCGCCACCCGCTTCAAATGCCCTTCTCCCGCAGAGAGGGGCCCCGCGACAGTCACTTCCGTTCCCGTTATCGGATCCACTGCCGCGACACGCAGCATATTTCCGATTTGCATGATTTCGAATATGACCTCGCGAACCTGAACCCGGTCTACCATTCAAAGGATCTCTGCCATACCAGAACGCCTATCCTGCACCCCATTCTGAAGCCGAAGGACAAGCAGGTTTTGAGATTAAGGCAGTGTTTCAGGAGTGGCAAGAAGCACATCAAAGTTTTGGGGTTTTAAGCGGCTATCCCCTGCGCCGCGACTCCCCAGCCCCCGGAGATTGACTTAACCCCGTAAAACATGGTTTGACTGCGCCAACACTCGCAAAAAAAACAGCCCTAGCTCAATTGGAGGCTCCTTTCATGACCTTGGACAGCAAGAACCCGGAAACTTTGGTCTTACACGCCGGGCATCGGCGCGATTCGGCGACCAACGCCGTTGCGGTGCCGATCTATCAGACCACCTCATATCAATTCGACAGCAGCGGCCATGCGGAAAATCTGTTTGCACTCAAGGAATTGGGTAACATTTATTCCCGCATCATGAACCCCACCTGCGATGTGCTGGAACAGCGTATCGCCGCCATGGAAGGCGGGGTCGCCGCATTGGCGCTGGCATCCGGCCAGGCGGCTTCCACCTACGCCATCCTGAATATCTGTTCGGCGGGCGATAACTTTGTCAGCTCCACCGACCTGTATGGCGGCACCTGGAACCTGTTTGCGAACACCTTCAAGCAAATGGGGATCGAGGTGCGCTTTGCCGATCCTTCTGATCCGGAGAATTTCCGCCGCGCGGTGGACGAAAAAACCCGCTGCTTCTATGCGGAAACCCTGCCGAACCCGAAACTCAACGTCTTCCCCATCAAGGAAGTGGCGGATATCGGGCGCGAACTCGGCGTGCCCCTGATCATGGATAACACGGCCTCCCCCATCATCTGCCGTCCGCTGGATCATGGCGCCGCCGTGGTGATGTATTCCACCACCAAATATATTGGCGGCCATGGCACCTCCATCGGCGGCATGATCGTGGATGGCGGTAATTTCGATTGGGAAGCCCATGGCGACCGCTTCCCCACCCTGAACCAGCCGGACCCCAGCTATCACGGGGCGGTCTGGACCGAGGCGGTGAAGCCGCTGGGTCCCATTGCCTATATCTTGCGGATTCGGGTAACGTTGCTGCGGGATATTGGCGCTGCCATGAGCCCGTTCAACGCATTCCAATTCATCCAAGGCCTGGAAACCCTGCCTCTGCGGATTCGAGCCCATTGCGATAATGCGGTGAAGGTGGCGGATTTCCTGTCTTCCCACCCCAAGGTGACCAAGGTCATCTATCCGGGCAAACAGGAAGGCGAATTCAAGCGCCGTGCCGAGGCCTATCTCAACGGTGGATTGGGTGCGCTCTGCGGGTTTGAACTGAAGGATGGTAAGGAAGCCGGTCAGAAGTTCATCGATGCGTTGCAGATGATCTATCACGTGGCCAATATCGGCGATGCCCGCACGCTGGCCATTCATCCCGCCAGCACCACCCATTCCCAGTTGACCGAGGAAGAGCAACTGGCATCGGGTGTCACGCCTGGCTATGTGCGGCTGTCCGTGGGGATCGAGCATATCGACGATATCCTCGCCGATCTGACACAAGCGCTGGACGCGCTTTAGGGAATACCATGGCCAATACAGACACATCCGCCCTGGGGCGTTTTCCGAATACCCGCCTGCGGCGAAACCGGCGGACTGCATGGTCGCGCCGTCTGGTGGCGGAAAACACCCTGGGGGTGGACGATCTCATTTGGCCGGTCTTTGTGATCGATGGGGAAAACCTGCGGGAGCCGGTGGCCTCCATGCCTGGCGTGGCGCGCCTGACCATCGATCTCCTGGTGGCGGCGGTTGGCGCCGCCGCCGAACTCGGCATTCCCGCCATCGCGCTGTTTCCCGCCATCGAGGGGGCGTTAAAAACCCCCGATGCGGCAGAGGCTCATAACCCGGATAACCTGGTATGCCGGGCGGTCCGCGCGGTGAAGGCCGCGCATCCAGAGGTCGGCATTCTTTGCGATGTGGCCCTGGATCCGTTCAACAGCGATGGCCATGATGGCTTGGTCGTCAACGGCGATGTGGTGAACGATCCCACCGTGGATGTGCTCATCAAGCAGTCTTTGGTTCAGGCCGCGGCTGGCTGCGACATCATCGCCCCGTCGGACATGATGGATGGCCGGATAGGGGCGATCCGCACCGCCCTCGATGCGGGCGGTTTCCAGCATGTGCAAATCATGAGCTACGCGGCGAAATACGCATCGGCGTTCTATGGCCCGTTCCGGGATGCGGTGCAGTCTGGCGGGTTTTTGAAGGGCGATAAGAAAACCTATCAGATGAACCCCGCCAACGGCGCGGAAGCCCTGAGAGAGGTGGCTTTGGATATCGCCGAGGGCGCAGACATGGTGATGGTGAAGCCGGGCATGCCCTATCTGGACATCATCCGCCGGGTGAAGGACCGGTTCGGCGTGCCAACCTTCGCCTATCAGGTGAGCGGTGAATACGCCATGATCCAGGCGGCAATTCAGAACGGCTGGCTGGATGCGGATCTCACCATGATGGAATCGCTGATGGCCTTCAAGCGGGCGGGATGCAGCGGCATTCTCACATATTTTGCGGTGGATGCCGCCAAGCTGTTGCGGGCGGGTTAGCTGGCAAGCCAATCTCGAACCAAGG
>JBMYUJ010000089.1:0-11731 GCA_049605255.1 Magnetospiraceae bacterium | reverse complement strand
TTCTCCGTCCGCCGTGCCGGGAATGGCCATGGGCGACACGCCAGACGCCGTGTTGGCATAGCGCAGATAGGTTTCCGTTTCCCCGTTCCAGGTCTCCCGCTTGCCGACAAAGGCGATATCCGCCGGTTTATCGACCACGGCCCGGGCCTGGCCCAGGGATTGATCGGTCAGCAAAATGGCGGCGGTCTGCAGCGCCTCTGCCAGATGCACGGTCCATTGCGCGGTGAACTGGCAATCGGGAATGCTGTTGGCGGCGGTTACCACATGGGGGGCATCTCCATGCAGGCCGTATAGTGCGATGTTCAGGTCGGTTTGCTCGCTCTTGGTGGGGATACCGGTGGAGGGGCCGCCGCGCATCACATCCACCACCACGATGGGGGTTTCAGAGGCGACCGCGAGGCCGATGGCTTCCGTCATCAGAGACAAACCCGGCCCCGCCGTGGCGGTGAGCGCGGGAACGCCGCCAAAGGAGCCGCCCAAAATCATGTTCACCGAGGCCAGTTCGTCCTCCGCCTGCACCAGGGTACCGCCCAGGCGTTCCAGATTGGGGGCGAGCCATTCCAGCACTTCGGTTGCCGGGGTGATGGGGTAGGCGGCGACAAATCGCACGCCCGCCTTGATGGCGCCGAGCCCGGTGGCCTCGTTGCCGCTGATATTCCAGCGCGGCACGCCCGTGGGTTCCGCATCGTTCAAAACAAGCGAGGCTGCCGCATCGGCGGCCAGTTTTTCCCCCGCCACATATCCGGCGATGCTGGCTTCGACGGCGGCATCACCTTTCTTGCCCAGGGTATCGGCGATCAACTGTCGTGCGACGGGTTCGGGCAGACCCAAAAGGCCGCCGATCAGGCCCACGCCCACCATATTGATCCGGCCGCCCTCGATCCCCTTGACGGTTTCGGTCAAGGGCACGGCGATCACCTTGGCGCCCGGGTCGGTGACCATGGCGGGCGGGTCTCCCGCTTTGACATCGCACATCACCAGGGAGTTTTCGGTCAGGGGTATCTCCGCCGCGAACCGTTCCACATTATTCCAATCGAAGGCGAACAGAACGTCGACCACATCCCCTTGCGACACCACCTGATGGGTGGACAGGCGCAGGAAAGCCGCCGCTTCACCGCCGCGGATCTGCGGGCCAGAGGAACGCACCATCAGCCCGTAATACCCGGCCTTTGCCGCCAGTTTCAGCAGCATCTCGCCAGCGGTCATGACGCCGGCGCCACCGGCACCGGTCAACGCGATTGATAGGGATTGAGCCACAGGGTCCTCCAGGCGTTTGCCGCCGTTCTTAAGATGGTCCGCATAATGCACCCCTGGCCCGGCGTTGTGAACCCTAATTTTCCGACAAAACCCTCGGGTTATTGCGGGTTTGGGGTCATTTTTCCCGATTCATGATGTGGTTCAATCCCACCATGCGGGCGAGGGTTTCCGCATCGGGCGCGCCGGTGATTTGCCGGGGGTGGTAGCGGCGCTGGAAGGCGGAGAGGGTTGCCGCAAGATCCACCGTTTCGTAGCCAATCTCCGCCAGCAGGTCGGGCGCCTGCGCTGCGCTCCGGTCGGTTTCCAGCGCCGGGGGCCAAAGCCCAATGCCTGCGTCTGCCAGCCGTTGCCAGGGAAACAATTCCCCCGGGTCCTGCTTGCGCCGGGGCGCTACGTCGGAATGGCCCACCACATTGCGGGCGGGAATGGCATGGCGGGATAGCAGGTCCCCACACAGGGCCGCCACCGCAGCGATCTGCGCCTCGGGAAAGGGCCGATAGCCGAATTCGTGGCCGGGATTGACGATCTCGATACCGATGGATCGGCTGTTCACATCGCTGTGCCCGCGCCAAAAAGAGGCCCCCGCATGCCAGGCGCGCCGGTCTTCCGGGACCAGTTGCAGAATCGCGCCATCCTCCTGGATCATATAATGGGCGCTGACTTCCGCCGCGGGGTCGCACAGCCGGTTCAGCGCCGCCGCCGCCGTTTCCATCCCCGTATAGTGCAGCACCAGCATATCGATGGGGGTGCCTTCGGGGCGGGGGCCATGGTTGGGGGACGGGCGGTCGTGGATCGGCATCCTATCCACCTTCCGCCAATGCCTCGCGCAGCATTTCCAGCTCCAGCCAGCGCTCCTCGGCGGCCTCCCGTTCGCCTTGCGCCGCCGTCAGCCGGTCCGTTGCCTGTTGGAAGCGGTCCGGGTTCTTGGTGAACAGGTCTGCATCGGCCAGGGTCTGTTCCAAGGCGGCGATTTCCGTTTCCAGGGCGGCGATGGTGCCGGGCAGGGATTCCAGCTCCCGCTGGTCCTTGTAGCCGAGCTTGGCGGCTTTCTTCGGGCGCGCCGGTTTCGCCGCCGCCGGGGTGGCGGCTTTTTTTGCCGGCGCGGCGGCCGCCGGGGCTTTCTCCGGTTGCCGGGCCAAATAATCCGAATAGCCGCCCGCATGTTCGGCCACGGCCCCGTCGCCTTCGAACACCATCACGTTGGTCACCAGCCGATCGATGAAATCCCGGTCGTGGCTGACCAGCAGCAACGTGCCCGCATAATCGGACAGCACCTCCAACAACAGATCCAGGGTTTCCATATCCAGATCGTTGGTGGGTTCGTCCAGCACCAGAAGATTGGTGGGGCGGGCCAGCACCTTGGCCAGCAACAGCCGGTTGCGCTCGCCGCCCGACAGGGTCCGCACCTTGGCCCGGGCCTGGGCATCGTCGAACAGAAAATCCCGCAGGTAGGAGACCACATGGCGGGGCCGCTCGCCCACCATCACCTGATCGCCGCCCTTGGGGCAGAGAGTTTCCCAAGGGGTGTCGTCCAGGTTCAGGCTATCGCGGCGCTGGTCGAAATAGGTGGGGGTGAGATTGGTGCCCAGTTTTACCTCGCCCGTATCGGGGGGCAGGTCTCCGGTCAGGATGCGGAGCAGGGTGGTTTTGCCCGCGCCGTTGGGCCCGATAATGCCGACCCGGTCGCCGCGCAGGATGCGGGTTGAAAAGGGCTTGAGGATGGTCCGTTCGCCATAGGTTTTCGAAACTTCCTTGGCTTCGATAACGATCTTACCCCCTGAGGCACCCGCACTGGCGGTGAAGGTCATGTCCCGCTCCCGCGATGCCAGCATCTCCTGGCGCTGGCCCCGCAGGTCATAGAGCGCCCGCAGGCGGCCCATGTTCCGTTTGCGCCGGGCGGTCACGCCGCGTTGCAGCCAACGGGTTTCTTCCTTCAATTTCACATTCAGCCGGTTTAGCTCCGCCTCTTCCTCCCGCGCCACTTCCTCGGCCCAGGTCTCGAAGGCGGCGAATCCCGCATCGCGGCTGCGCAAGACCCCCCGATCCATCCAGAACATCCGCTTGGTCAGCGCGCCCAGGAAGGCCCGGTCGTGGCTGATCATCACGATGGCGCCGGGGAAACGGGAAAGTTCCTCTTCCAGGCCCAGAATGGTCGGCAGGTCCAGATGGTTGGTGGGCTCGTCCAGCAACAACAGATCCGGCGCGCCGACCAGGGCGCGGGCGAGGTCGGCCCGGCGGGCTTCCCCGCCCGAGAGCGCGTTGGTCTCCGCATCGCCCCGCAGCCGGAAGTGATCCAGAATCCGGTCTACCTCGTGGCCTTCATCGGCGTGGAACAGCCCGCCCGCCACATGGTCGGCGATGGTCGCCCCGGGGGTGAAGGCGGGTTCCTGGGGCAGGTAGCGGGCCGTCGAGCCGGGAGTGCGGTCCAAGTTGCCCGCATCGGGCTCCAGCAGTCCCGCCATCACTTTGAGCAGGGTCGATTTGCCGCAGCCATTACGGCCCACCAGGCAGGCACGCTCCCCCCGATGCACCACCAGGGAGATGTTTTCGAACAGGGGACCGCCGCCGAAGGTGACGGCCACGTCCCGCAACGCGGTGAGAGGTGTCGGAGCCATGGGCTATAGGGATATTTCTAGGCCGTCTTCGGCGCAAGTCCAGAGTGACTCGTTTTGCTTGGCCAGCATGTCGTCGCTCATATGAGTCAGCACCAAATGCCGGGTGTTGATCTCGTCCCGATGCGCCTGGATGGTGACGTAATTGTTATGATAAGGCACGTCCATATCATAGGTATAGCATTCGGAGATAAACAGATCGGTGCCGTCCGCCGCCGCCGGAATGCCCGGGCACCATTGCCCATCGCCGGAAAAACCGATGGCGCGGCCTGCGGTTTTCACCTTGAGCGACAGGGCGTCATAGCCGGTGGGATGGTCCATCTCGAATCCCTGCACCGTGGCACCCTCCACCGAGATTTCACCGCCGGGCGGCAGCTCCAAAAAGGTGGGAAACACGGTTTCGCAAAGCTGGACGGAATTCTTGAACAAACGGTCCATGGTATCGCGCACCGCTTCTTCCACTCCCGGCGGGCCGGTGATGATCAGGGGCCGTTCGCGCCGTTGCAGGAACATGGCGTCCAGGATGTAAAAGGGCACGCCGCCATAATGATCGCCATGCAGATGGGTGAGGAAAATGGCATCCACATCGCCGGGCGCAATGCCCCGTTGCCGCATGGAGATGAGGGAGGAGGGCCCGCAATCCATCAAAAAGAAATGATCGGGCGTACGAATCCCGATACAGGTTTGAAACCGTCCGCCACTGCCGAAGGCATCTCCCGATCCGATGAAAGTGACGGTAACGTTTCCCATCTATCCTGTTTACCGTAACATCTGGCTACCGTCCATCCTGGAGCGACAACGAGCCCCCCGCGCCATGCCGATTCCCCCCACACCCAGCCTGATCGCCCATCGTGGCGGCGCCCGCAATGCGCCGGAAAATACCCTGGCGGCCTTCCGATCCGCCGCGACCCTAGGGGTGAGCTGGATCGAATGCGATGTCACCTTGCTGCGCGACGGGTCCCTGGTGATTTTCCATGACGAGACGGTCAACCGCTGCACCGATGGGCGGGGGCGCATCCGGGATATGGACCGGGCGGCGGTATCCGCCCTGGATGCGGGAAACGGGTTTGGGACGGCCTTCACCGGTGAACGGATACCGAGTCTGGGGCAGACGCTGGACCTCTGTTGCGATCTGGGTCTGGCGATCAATCTGGAACTGAAAATCCACGATTCGGAGGATGCGGACCTCGCCCGGGCGGTGGCCGACCATCTTGCCAATGCCGCCCGGCTGCCGCCGCTGTTGTTTTCCAGTTTCAGCCTTCCGGCACTAAGGGAATTTCGGCGGCTCGACCCCCAGGCGGATCTGGGCTTCATCACCTCCCATTTGCCGCGTCAATGGCGGGGGATTGCCGCAGATTTAGGACTGGTCAGCCTGCATGTGAATGCCCGCTTCCTGCGGCGCGGCCAGATCGCGGCCCTTCAAAACGCAGGATATCGGGTGTTTGCTTATACGGTGAATGAGGCCGACCAGGCCCGTCGGCTATTGGATTGGGGGGTCGATGGCGTTTTTACGGACTGTCCGCAAGATTTATGAGCTTCCGGCTAGGTCTTTGCCATGGGCGACCTTGACTCAACGCACGTGATGGTCTTGCATGGGGTTCTGGGTCGCATACGACCTGGGCGGAGTCATTCGGAGGTTCCATGCGCGCAACGCCACCGGGAGATTGGGGTGCACAATACCAATGCACGCAATGTGGTCATGGCTGGATTTGGCATGCCCATCCCGTGGATTGTCCCCGATGCGGGCATAAATGGATTGTCTGGAAAAACTATTCCCAACTCATGGAGAAAAGGTGAGTCGGTTTGGTTGACATGAGCGACGATCCCTTCGCCTACAAACTCTGGATTGAAGAGGCCTTGCGCAGCGTGGTGCGCCGCGCCATGGAAGAGGTGGAACAGCGCGGGCTTGCGGCCGGGCACCATTTCTATATCACCTTCGCGACCGACACTCCCGGTGTGGAAATGCCTGACTGGCTCGCCAGCCGCTATCCGCAGGAAATGACCATCGTGCTGCAGTTTGAATATTGGAATCTTTGGGTGGAAGACGACGCCTTTGGGGTCACCTTGAGTTTCAGCGATACCAAATGCGCGCTCACCATTCCGTTCGATGCGGTCGTTTCCTTTGCCGATCCGGCGGTGAAGTTTGGGCTACAATTTACCACCGAGGAACTTTCGGCGACCGATGCCGACTCAGACGAATTGCCTGCGGACGACGAAACGACAGAGGCGGAATTACACGCCTTTGACCGGGATATCCTCGCCGATCTTGAAAATTCTTCGGGGGTCGACGATGATGCGGCCGCTGCCGACGATACAGGCCAAAAACAATCGGGCGAGGTCATCGCCCTCGATACCTTCCGAAAAAAATAACCAACGCTTCGACGCATTTAACAGACTTAGGAGAGGGATGGACCGGCCATGAGCACGTTCGTTCACCATGAAATGTTTCCCCTGGGGGCGGACGACACGCCCTATCGCCTGCTGACCAAGGACTATGTTTCCACGGTGAATTTCGAAGGGCGTGAAATCCTGAAGATCGACCCGGCGGCGATCACCCTGCTGACGGCCGAGGCCTTGCGCGATTGTTCCCATTTGTTGCGCCCCGGGCATCTCGCGCAGCTCGCGAAGATTCTCGACGACCCGGAAGCCTCCCCCAATGATCGTTACGTGGCCATGGATCTGTTGAAAAACGCCAATATCGCGGCGGGGGGCATTCTCCCCATGTGCCAAGATACCGGTACCGCGATCATTATGGGAAAGAAGGGCGAGGATGTCTTCGTTGCCGGCGATGACGAGGCCGCGCTTTCCGAAGGGGTGGCCAAGACCTATACGGAAACCAATTTGCGTTATTCCCAATTGGCCGCGATGGATATGTTCGCCGAAAAAAACACCGGCAACAACCTCCCGGCGCAGATCGACATTCTGGCCATCAAGGGCAATGCCTATAAGTTTCTGTTCATGGCCAAGGGCGGCGGTTCGGCCAACAAGACCTTCTTTTATCAACAAACCAAGGCCCTGTTGAATCCCGATTCCCTGTATAAGTTCCTGGATGAAAAAATCCGCACGCTCGGCACCTCTGCCTGCCCACCCTATCACCTGTCGGTGGTCATCGGCGGCACCTCGGCGGAAACAAACCTGAAAACCGTGAAGCTGGCCAGTACCCGCTATCTGGATAGCCTTCCGTTGGGGGGCAATGAACATGGGCAAGCCTTCCGCGATCCGGAATGGGAAGAAAAAATCCATCAGATGACCCGGGAAATGGGCATCGGTGCCCAGTTCGGCGGCAAGTATTTTTGCCATGATGTGCGCGTGGTTCGCTTGCCCCGGCATGGCGCTTCCTGCCCGGTGGGGATCGGCGTTTCCTGCTCCGCCGACCGGCAGATCCTTGGCAAGATCACACCGGAAGGGGTGTTCCTGGAAGCCTTGGAACGCAACCCGGCGCGCTATCTGCCAGAGGTCACCACCTCGGACCTGGATGCCGAGGTGACCAAGATCGATCTTTCCAAACCCATGGATGACATTCGGGCGGAACTCTCCAAATTGCCGGTGAAATCCCGGGTCAGCCTGACCGGCACCATCGTGGTGGGCCGGGATATCGCCCATGCCAAGATCAAGGAACGGTTGGATGCGGGCGAGCCCATGCCCGAATATCTGAAGAACCATCCAATCTATTATGCGGGTCCGGCGAAAACCCCGGAAGGTTTCGCGTCCGGCTCCTTCGGTCCCACCACGGCGGGCCGCATGGATTCCTATGTGGAGCAGTTCCAGGCCGCGGGCGGCTCCATGGTGATGTTGGCCAAGGGCAACCGCTCGGCGGCGGTGAAGGAAGCCTGCGGCAAATATGGTGGTTTCTATCTTGGCTCCATCGGCGGCCCGGCCGCGCGCCTGGCGCAAGACTGCATCAAGAAGGTGGAGGTTCTGGAATATCCGGAGCTGGGCATGGAAGCGGTCTGGAAGATCGAGGTGGAGGATTTCCCCGCCTTCATCGTCATCGACGATAAGGGCAATGATTTCTTTGCCGAGTTCGGAATCTAAAGGTTTATGGGAGGCGGGTGGTCCAGAACCACCCGTTTTCTATCTGCGACCGAACAACTTTTCGATATCGGCCAGTTTCAGTTCCACATAGGTGGGGCGGCCATGGCTGCATTGGCCGGAATGGGGCATGGCCTCCATCTGGCGCAAAAGCGCGTTCATTTCCGCGTCCGACAGGCGCCGCCCGGCGCGCACGCTGCCATGGCAGGCCAGGGTGGCGCAGACCTCGCTCAGCCGGTCCTTGAGGCTGAGCGCTGTGTCGAATTCCGCCAGGTCATCGGCCAAATCCTTGATCAGGCCGACAACGTCGGTCACGCCCAACACGGCGGGGACCTCCCGCACGGCGATGGCGCCGGTGCCGAAGGCATCGATCACCAACCCCAGTTCCGCCAGTTCCTCGGCCCGCGCGGTGAGGGCGGCAACGCCCGCCTCGCCCAGTTCCACCACCTCAGGAATCAACAGGCCCTGGCTCTGCACCCCGCCATCCGCCAACGCCTTCAGGATGCGTTCATGCACCAGCCGTTCATGGGCCGCATGCTGATCCACCAGGATCAGCCCATCTTCCGTTTGCGAGACGATATAGGTGTTATGCACCTGGCCCCGCGCGGCGCCGAGGGGATAGGTCGTGGCGGCGGCTTGGGCCGGATGGGGGTCGGTCTGCGAAAGGGGCGCGGGGGCTTGCGGTGGCGCCGCCAGGTCTGGCAGGGGGGCATGGAAGCCGTAGCTCCGGTCCGCCGCTCCGCGCGGGGGAATGCCGCCCCCGCCGCCGCCAAAACCCGCTCGATACCCGCTGCTCTGCGGCGCGCTGGTCGGTTGGAAGGCCCCCAGGGCCGCGCCCGAATAGGTGGTCGAGGCCCGGTGCCCGGCCTCCGCCAACGCCTTTTTCAGGGCGCCGACGATCAACCCGCGGACCATGCCCGGATCGCGGAACCGGACCTCTGCCTTGGCCGGATGCACGTTCACATCCACCATCTCCGCTGGGCATTCCAGGAACAGGGCCAGCAGGGGATGCCGGTTCGGCGCCAACAGGTCTGCATAGGCGCCGCGCACCGCACCCAGCAGCAGTTTGTCGCGCACCGGGCGCCCGTTCACGAACAGATACTGATATTGATTATTGCCCCGGTTCAGGGTCGGCAGGCCCGCATGGCCGGTCAGGCGCAGGTCCTCTCGGGCGGTATCCACTTCCACCGCATTGTCAGCGAAGTCTTTGCCCATCACCCCGGCGAGACGGGCGAGCCGTTGCGCTACCGGGTCCAGCCCTCCGGCGGCGGCGAGGCGCACCACGGTCCGTTCCCCATCCGACAGGCTGAAGCTGACCGCCGGATGGGCCATGGCCAACCGGTTGAGGGCATCCACCGCGTGGGAAAGCTCCGTGCGCGGGGTTTTCAGGAACTTTAACCGGGCAGGCGTGGCATAGAACAGGTCGCGTACTTCGATCCGCGTGCCGGGGGGCGCGGCGGCGGGGGCGGGGGTTCCCGTGGCGCCGCCCTCCACGGTTAGGCGCCAGGCATCTTCCGCGCCGGGAACCCGGCTGGTGACCGACAGGCGCGCTACCGCCCCGATGGAGGGCAGGGCCTCGCCCCGAAAGCCCAGGGTGGCGATATCGAACAAATCATCGTCCGGCAGTTTGGAGGTGGCGTGGCGTTGCACCGCCAATGCCATATCGTCGCGGGTCATGCCCTGGCCATCGTCGGTCACCGCAATCAGAGTGCTGCCGCCATCCCGCAGCACCGTATCGATCTTGCTCGCCCCCGCATCCAGGCTGTTTTCCACCAGTTCCTTGAGGGCGGAGGCCGGGCGCTCCACCACCTCGCCGGCGGCGATGCGGTTGACGGTGGTTTCGGGCAGCAAGCGAATGGACATGGCGCACATTATGGAGGAGGGATCGCCGCCCGCAAGGGGGATCATGTTCAAGAAGGGGGCGTGTTGCGTTTCTTATCCGTGCGGCGCAGCCACCAGCTCACCCCCCAGGGGACCAAAAACACCACGATTACCAGCCGCAGGCCGTGATGGCTGGCCACGAAGGCCGGGTCCACGTTCAAGGACAGGGAGGCCAGCGCGATATCGGCGAAACCGCCCGGTGCCAGCGCCAGCATGAGGGCGGCAAAACTGAGGCCGGTCAGGGCGCTGAGCCCCCAGGCGAACAGCAACGTCAGCCCCATCATGACGAAGGCGAGGCTGACGGCGCCGAGCATGAGTTTGCCCACGGTCCGCACGGAAACCCCAAAGAAGCGGGCGCCCAGGGCGCTGCCCATGGTCGCCTGGGTGATGATGGTGGCGATGGCGGGGGGCTCGGTCTCGATCAGCCCGGCGAGATGGGCCGCCGCGCTGACCACCATGGGCCCGGTCAGCATATGCGCCGGGAAATGCGCGGCCTTTCCCACATTGAAGCCGATCACGCCAAACAGGATCAACAAGGCGATGTCCCCCGCGCCCCAAGTGGTTGGCGCGGCGGTGGGCAGGGGCGGATCGAGCCCGACCCCATAGGTGAGGAACAGGGGAATCGCGATCAGAACCGCAGCCACGCGCACCGCATGGGTCAGGGTCAGGGCCCGCACATCGGCGCCCAATTGTTCCCCCAGCAGGATCATTTCGCTCAGGCCCCCCGGCAGGGAGGAAAAAATCGCGGTGCGCCGGTCCATCTTCAGCACCCACTGGCAGTAATAGAGGGACACAACCACCACGACGAACAGGTAAAACAGCACGGAGATCAGGCTCGGAATCCACTGCTGCGCCTGGGCGAAAAGATCGGGGGAAAAGGTGCCGCCAATCATCACGCCGATGGCGGCGATCAGATACTGGCGAAAGGTGGGATGAATCTCCAGCGGTGCCCCGGCCAGGGTGACCGCCATGGTGGTCACCAGGGCCCCCAGCATCCAGGGCAACGGCAAATGCAGGAGATAAAACACACCGCCCCCCGCGGCGCCGGTCACCAGAGTGACCGCGGCCCGCGGAAGATGCGCCTTGTTCACCACAGCTAACCCGCCAGGTCCACCACCACCGGCGCGTGGTCCGACGGCAGGTGCCAATCTCGGGCGGGTTTGAACACGTCGCTGCCCTCAAGCCGTCCGGCAAGGGCGGGAGACATCCATGCATGGTCCAGGCGGCGGCCTTTGTTGGCGGCTTTCCAGTCGCGTGCCCGGTAGCTCCACCAGGTATAGAGATGCTGGTCGGGCGGGGTGATCTCCCGCTGGGCATCCACCCAGCCGCCCGCAGCTTGAAGCTGGTTCAGGCGGGCGATTTCCGGTTCCGTATGGCTTACCACGTTGCGCAGTTGCTTGTGGGACCACACATCCGTCTCCAACGGGGCGACGTTCAAATCACCCACCAAAAGGCGCGGCTTGCTGGCATTGTCCAAACCGCCGCTCCAGACGATCATCTCATCCAGGAAATTCAGCTTATGATCGAATTTAGGGTTTTCCTTGGGATCGGGGATATCGCCGCCGGCGGGGACATACAGATTATGCAGCTCGATGCCGTCGATTTCCGCCCAGATATGGCGGCGATCATCCTTCCCGACCCAGGCAATGGTGCCATGGTCGGTCATCGGTTTTCGGGAAAAAATGGCGACGCCGTTATAGGCTTTCTGGCCATGAATGGCCGCATGGGTATAGCCCAGAGCGGCGAGCGATGCGGTAGGAAACATCGCATCCATCACCTTGGTTTCCTGCAGGCATAAAACGTCCGGTTGTAGGGCGGAATCGAGCCGGATCAGCTGGTCCAAGCGCCGACGGACGGAATTCACATTCCAGGTGACCACCCGCAGGCCGGTCATGGCTTTTTCGACCCGTTCGGGAGAGTGGAAACAGAAAGGCGCCCGGTTAGGGGGG
>JBMYUJ010000088.1:0-11734 GCA_049605255.1 Magnetospiraceae bacterium | reverse complement strand
ATCAAACTCTCATGTTAAAAACATCAAGCCATAAAGCCCAATGCCGTCAAAACAGATCGCTTGACCCAACGTATTCTCAAAGCATTCACGAATGCTCACATTAAAAAGGGTAAGCTTCGTCAAGGTACGTCAGGCCATAACAAATCCATTCCCATAAAGAATAGCAACTACGTCGCCAATCCCCAGAAAAACGATCCGCCGACCGCGTATCCCTTCCGAAAAAAAAATAACAATGTCAAAAAACAAACCGGACCAAAACCTAATCAAACAAACAACGCTCAATCAGGCCCAACCCGGCTGGAGGTGGGTTGATATTCCCTGGCCGATTCAAAGTCAACCAGCTTTTTTCAAAAAAATGACATCCTTGAAGAAAGCGCGAAATCAGCCCCGCGTACTGCCTCTCTCTCGCCGGTATCCAGGCACGTATTTTACTCCCTAAAGCCCGTTATACGGAAAATTAACCGGTTGATTTTATTCTTCGAATTTACGGCGTGCTCTGCCTAAATCCTTGACTTTTTCGGGCGATGTCGGCAGTTTGCGCGGGGTTTGGAGCGGGCACATGACGACCGGCCCGAACCCATCTCGATGATACCAATATGGGGGGATACAGGTGCGAGGAGACAACCGCACGGGAGAGAGACGCACTGCCGGATGGCCGACGACTGTTGCCATCGCCATTGCCTCCTTCCTCGCCGGCGCCACCTTCATGGGGGGCCCCGATCAGCATGTAGAAGCCACCGTAACGGGCGCCGATCCGGCACCCCAACTCCCGGCGCCTGCCTTAACCACTGAAACAGATCCGGTCACCCCGGCGCTTCCCCCGGTGGACGTCGCCTCTCTGGCACCCACAGAGACAGAGTTGGATATCCCCGCCCCGGCACCCGCCGTAACGGCGACTCCAGCGGCGGGTTCCCCAAAGGCGGAAAACGTCAGCGCTGCCGTGTCGATGCCGGCCCTCGACGATATTGAGGACATTGACACGGGACTCCCGGCCGACCAAATGGCGAACACCTTCGCGGACCCGGCGGCAGATGCGCAAAACCGCACCCCAAGTGAACCGGGCGGCTATTCCCAAACCCTGACCGTTGGTAAGGGCGATACCCTGATCAAGATGTTGGTCAAAGCCGGGGTTAGCCGCCAGGATGCCTACGCCGCCGTTTCTGCCATGGAATCGGTGCACAGCGCCCGCCTGATCCGCCCGGGTCAGGAGATCGATCTTCACCTGTCCCTTCCCGTCGTGGAACCGGCGGCCGATTTGGAAGCAGAGCTGGGGAGCGACGACGAGGACGAAGATATCGAAACTGCCGATACCTTGGAGTCCATGGTGTTGACGCTAGGGTTGGTGGATAGCGTTGTCATCACCCGCACAGAAGATGGCTTCACCGCCACCACCGAATCCAAGCCTGTGGTGACTCATATGTCCCGCGCCGCCGGGACCATCGACAGCAGCCTGTATACAGCCGCCCGGGAAGCCGACCTGCCCGCCGGGGCGTTGATGGAAATGATCCGGATCTATTCCTGGGACGTGGACTTCCAGCGGGAAATCCAACCAGGCGACAAATTCGAAGTGATGTACGATTATAAGACCACCGAAGACGGACAGTTTGTCGGCAGCGGGGATGTTCTTTACGCGAAGTTGGAACTGTCAGGTCAAATTTATCCGCTGTATCGATTCGAGACCAAGGATGGTCAGATTGCCCATTTCGATGAGAAGGGGCGCGGCGCGAAAAAGCCGCTGATGCGCACCCCTATCGATGGCGCCCGGCTATCCTCTGGTTTCGGTTTCCGCAAGCACCCCATCTTGGGCTACAACAAAAAACATACGGGGGTGGATTTTGCCGCCCCCAAGGGCACGCCGATCTATGCGGCGGGCGATGGCCGCCTTACCTTCCGGGGCCGCAAGGGCGGCTATGGCAACTACATCCAAATCCGCCATAATGGGGAATTCTCCACCGCCTATGCACATCTGTCGCGCTTCAAGAAAAGCGTCCAGAATGGTTCTCGGGTCAAGCAAGGCCAAGTGATCGGCTATGTGGGCACCACGGGTCGGTCGACGGGCCCGCATCTGCATTACGAGATCATCCGCAATGGCAAAAAGGTGAACCCGATGAAGGTGCGCCTGCCTGCCGGGTTCAGCCTGGAGGGCAAAGACCTGGCCCGCTTCAAGCAGATCCGGGATCAGATCGACGATCAGTACCTGGCCCTGAAGCATAAAGATGGCGCCACGGTCGCCACGGCAGACTAACACCCGCTGTAATCTGCCCTGGACGGGACGCCGGACGGCGGATACGCTTTGGCATGACACACCCGTATCAGGACCTTCCCGAGCGGCATTTCTGGCGAACCGCCGTAGCCGACCCGGCAGCCGATGACGTGGACCCCGTGTGGGACGTGCCCTTCACCCTGGGCCGGACCGACCGGGTGGCGGCGGCAGGGAGCTGCTTTGCCCAGCATATTTCCCGCTTTCTGGTGCAGGAGGGCTATAATTATCTGGTCACCGAGGCGACCGCAGACGGCGGGCATCCCGCCTTTCCCGCCCGGTTCGGCAATCTCTACACCGTGCGCCAACTCTTGCAGCTCTTCCACCGCGCCCATGGCACCTTCCGGCCCAGCGTCCGGGCCTGGCCGGTGGGCGACCGGTTCATCGATCCGTTCAGACCGCAAATCCCCAAAGAGGGTTTTGTCAGCGAAGCCGCCCTGCTGGACGAAGCCGACCGGCATCTCGCCGCCGTGCGGGAGATGTTCAAGAAAGCGGATGTTTTTATCTTCACCCTGGGCCTGACGGAAACCTGGGAGAATATGGATGACGGCGCCGTGGTCCCGGTGGCCCCGGGCGTGGTGGGCGCGACCGCATCAGACAATTACCGGTTTCGCAATCTGACAGTGCCGGAGATGGAGGCCGACCTAGCGGCGTTTGTCACCGCGCTCCGATTGGTCAATCCAAGGGTTCGCCTGATCCTCACCGTCTCTCCCGTACCGTTGGTGGCGAGCTATGCGGGCCACGTGCTTACCGCCACCACCTACAGCAAATCCGCCCTGCGGGTGGTCTGTGAAACGGCGCGGCGGCAGATCGCCAATCTGGCCTATTTCCCCTCCTATGAAATCATCACCGGAGTGCATAACAAGGGCCGGTTTTTCGAGGAAAACCTGCGCTCTGTCAGCGCCGACGGGGTCGCCCACGTGATGGCGACCTTCCAAAAGCATTTCCTCGGCGCGGCCAGTGGAGAAGCAGAATCGACTCCCGCGGCGCCCCCCGCCGCCCGCCATGCCGTGGACAACCCCGATGCGGGCGATGTGATTTGCGACGAAGAACTCTTGGATGCCTAGGATAAAGGCGGTTATCTATGGCGGCTGCCAGGTACCCGGGATCGGGCTGTGCCTGAAAGAATTGGCGCCGCAGCTTGACCTCACCATCTACCCCTTGGGCTCCTACCCCAGCGAGGACGCACGCAATCGAATCGCCGCCACCCTGCCCGATTACGATCTCGTGTTCGCCAACAAGATGCGCAAGACCCAAGGCATGGGCAATCTAGCGGCGGAAAAATTGACGGTTCCAGCCGTTCTGTTTCCCGCCATCGCCTTTCGTGGGTTCCACGCGGATTTTCATTACCTGCGGGTAGCGGGGAAACTCCTGCCCTCGCCTTCTGCCCGGTACCAATCCATGATCGCCGCCGCCGCCTTCCGCCTCGGGCTCTCCCAACCGGATACAGTGCGGCTGTATAATACCTATGTCTTCAAGCTGCTGGGCTATGATGGCTTGTTTGCCGCCGAATGGGAGGCCCTGACGGCGCGCCACGCAGGCTTCGACATGACGGTTCCCTTTTCCCCCGGGGCGCCGCCCTTCATGCATACCTTCGATCACCCCGCCATCGCCTTCATGTATGATTTTGCCCGGCAATTGGCGGACAAGGCGGGCTTATCACCGCCGGACCGGGAGCCTCCGCCAGATTTATGCGACCGCTTGGCGGTATTTACCCGGTTGGCGGTCTACCCGGATTTCGCCGAAATGATCGATGTGGCCCCCCGGGAGTTCGAGCGGGATGTGCGGCTCGCCGCCGCAGGCCAGCGCAGCTTGCCACTGCGCGACTATATCGCCGCCGCGTTCAAGATCTATGAAGCCGCCGACCCGGCCTATTTCGAGCAGGATATCGTGCGCGACACCGCACAGCGAATTGCCGATGGCTGGATTGGATCCTCAGTTACAAATATGCTGTAGCGCGCGCCATTGATCGGGCGCCATGGCAGGGCCGCCGGTGGGTTTCAGATCGGCAAGACGGGCCAAGCGGTCTTCCGTGCTGGGATGGGTGGAGAACAGCGCCGGGAGGGCGCCGCCCTGCTCCTCTTCCAGGGCGTGCAGCCGCCGGAAGAAATCCACCAGCCCCCGGGGATCGATTCCGGCTTTTCCAAGCAAATCAATGGCGATCTCATCGGCGGCCTCCTCATCGCTGCGGGAAAAGGAAAGCTGCACGCCCGCGGTGACCAGGGCGCCCCAATTATTATCCCCCAACAAAAACCAGGAGAGCCCCTGCAACCCCAGGCTTTCGAACAGCGCGCGCAGGGGATGGCGTTCGATCACATGGCCCATTTCATGGGCGAGCACCCCGGCCACCTCCTCCGGGCTCTCCGCCGCATCGAGCAACCCGCGAAAGATCACCACATGGCCGCCGGGCAAGGCGAAGGCATTCACCATATCCGCGTCCGCCACCCGCACCTGAAACAGATGGTCGGGACCGGCCCCTCTGGACAGCCGTTCGGTCATCCCGGCGAGGGCAAGGACGCCCGCCCCGCCATCGTCGCAAAACACCGCCGGGCCGCCCGCCGCCTCGCTGACCAATTGTTCCGCATAGGCCTCGCCCAACAACGCCGCATATTCCTGGGGCACGGTATGGGCCACGAGGCCCGCGAGGTTCGGCAGCAGGGAGATCAAGACCCCGATAAAGACCACCGTGGCGATCAGCGCCGCCACCGCCCAGCCGGTCAACCGCCAGCCGAGGCCCCTTTTGCCGAAAGCCTTGGGGGCGGCTTTTTCCAGCGCCCGGATGGCCTCCCGCCCCCGTACCACCAGCCGAGCCTCTGGCGCGGTCGCATGGGAGAGGCGGACCAGGGGCTCGGCATCGACCCGATCCACCAGGGTGAGCCCGGTATAGGTCCAGTTGGCGTGCAGATGATGATTATCATCCGCCGCGCTGAGCGCATTGATGCCGAATCGCAGGGTCACCGGATAGGAGGCCGCCGTTTTGCCATCATGGAAAACCGCCGGAAAAGTCACGTTTGCACGGGCCGCAAAGTCAATTTCCTAAAACCCATCCACATCGAACGCATCGGCCAGCCCTTCTCCGCGCCCAGGCACGGGCTCCAGACACTGTGCGAGGCTATCATAATCCAGCGGCCCGTGGATGACCAAATAGTCCTCGATGAACAGCAGGGTCCGGCGATACACGAACGGCGCCCCCAGGGTAAAGGTCACCATCATCGTGAGCATATTCAGGAACCAGAGGTTAAATACGTCCATCCCCTCGGCGGTAAATCTAAATCGACACCCCTGAAATTGGGTGTGCTTGGCAAAATGGGCGTATTCGTCTGCCTTGTAGATGGACCAGAAAAATAACCCGGCGATAAAACCCGCCAGGTAGGGGGATAAACCTAGGAAGACTTGCAAAGCCGAATCCCAAAAGGTCGGGGGATAGATTTCAACATAGGCGCCCCAAACGCCCGTGCTCACGAGTATGAAATGGGTCATGAACCAAGCACCCGGCACCGAGAACGCCGCCATGAAAAGAACGAAAAAATAGGTGCGGTAGAGGGGTTTGACATCACAGGAAAAGTCGAACCGCGCGTTCCCAAACACGGTTTTGTTCAGCTTGTAGGCCATACATCGTAAACGCAGATGCGGCAAGGTGAGCCCCAGGGTCAACATCACCATGAGGCCGCCCAAAAAAAACAGCTTCGCGTAACCCAAAGCGGTGCCGGTCTGCCCCGCCCGAATGCCGCGCCATTGGGTGCGGCTCAGGCGATACCGACGGGCGCGGTAGAGAGCGAAAGGCGTGAAAAACAGCACGAGAAGCAGGAGGCCCTTATCAATCAAAATATAGGCCCATTCCGATGCAGGGAGGATAACGGCCTCGTTGACCGAAACGGCGATATAGAAGGGGACCAAAAACACCCCGAACGCCAGGAGGAATCCTTTCAGAAGCTCCTTGGCCTGGCCGGTATATTCCAGACGATCCCCCTCGAAACGCACCGCCGCCCAAAGATATTGCCGCAGGCGAGTCTTGGCCCAAAACCGGTAGATGCCCAACGTCAAAACAGTGAGCCACACATTGAGCAGGTGAATCTTAAACAGTTCCCCCAAGTCCATATCGGTAACGATTTTACGGGGAGGACCGAGCACGGAAGTGGTTTCTTCACCCTTGGCGTCAGGGGGTTGATTCCCCGCTTGGCAATTGCTTTTCCGCCCCTTGAGTAACACGCGGAATGCCAAGCGTTTGCGCCGTCGCCGATGGCGTTTGGTCTGTCACGAGCCCCCCATATCCCGTTCAAATAGTACGAGGCGATACCATACACCTGTTTTGCCATACTCTAAAAGCGATAATTTTCACTTTTTGTTCCAGGCCTGGAACATTTTATTGGTGTATCGGGTTGTTTGACGGCTTTTCGCCAATATTCCCCTCTGAGCGCGCGTGTTGACTCGCCTTCCTTGGCGTTGCTGGTAATATCTGCAATACTTCAACCTAAAGTAATACAACCAAGCCAAAACATACGGCAAAGCAAAAACATACAGGGAGACGATCATGAGCCTTATCCATGCGGATCTGACCGACCATGTCGGCACCATCGTGATGCAGAACAAGTCAAAGCTGAATGCCCTTTCCGAAGACATGATCGACGAGATCATCGCCGCAGCGGAAGACTTCCGGCGCAACGATTGTCGCGTTCTGGTATTGCGCGCGGACCCGGGGGTCAAAATCTGGTCGGCGGGGCATGATGTGCATGAACTGCCAACCGACCGCCGCGACCCATTGGGGTGGAGCGACCCGTTGCGCAAGCTGATCCGTATGATCGAGGAGTTTCCAACGCCGGTCATCGCACAGATCGAAGGCGGGGTGTGGGGCGGCGCCTGCGAGGTCGCCCTGGTTTGTGACTTGGTGGTGGCGACGCCCAATGCCACCTTTGCGGTGACCCCGGCAAAGCTCGGCGTTCCCTATAACGTGACAGGCGTGCTCACCTTCATGAATGCGGTGGATTCGGTCTTGCTAAAGGAGATGGTTTTTACCGCCCAGCCCATCGACGCCAAAAAGGCGGAACGCCATGGCATCATCAACTATATCGTGGCACCCGAAGAAATTGACGCCTTCACCGGCAGGGTCTGCACGCAAATCAAAAAGAATGCGCCTTTGTCCATTTCTGTCATCAAGGAACAGATTCGGATCCTGTCCAGCGCCGCCTCCATCACCCCGCGCATGTTCGAACGGGTACAAGGGTTGCGCCGTGTTGTGTATGACAGCGAGGATTACAAGGAAGGGATCAACGCTTTCCTGGAAAAACGCGCCCCGAATTTCACGGGGAAATAGCGCTTTATGCGGGCTGAGCAGCGCGCCCGCGCTGCCCAGCGTCGGCGGGCATGGTTTGGGTCGTGCGGCGCAGTCTGACGGGCCCGTAGATCACCAGGTAATCGGCGATAAACCGCATACTGCGCCGATAGACCCAGGGTGTGCCCAGGGTCAGCGTGCACAGAGAAATCAGGTGATTGCCGATCCATAGAAAGGCGAAATCCGTGCCATCCGCCTCGAAGCAAAAGCGATGGCTGGCATATCGGGTGCTGCGGGCAAAATGGGCATATTCCGCCGCTCGGTAATGGGCCCAACTGACCAGAATGACCATATATCCCGCCGCGCCGATGAGCGCGAACCCGGCCATGCCGGAAAGGGTGAAAAAACCGGCCCCGGCGAAATAGGCGTCCAGAAGGCCCGCGACCTTGACGGCGAAGAAACTCACCGCCACCGCCAGAGGGGTCAAGATCAAACAAGACACATAAGCCGGGATGAAATCCCGATACAAGGGATAGGCGTTGGGGGCGAAATCAAAATACTGGGCACCAAACCGGGTGCGGCGCATTTTATGGGCCATCAGTTGGGTCCGCGCCCAGGGCAGGGCCAATCCCGCCGTCAAGATCGTGGGAATGGCGACGCCGGTCAACAACACGGCATAAGTGAGTCCATCGCCGTCCATGCCACCGCGAAGCCCCCGCCATACGGTCCGCGATAACTTATACTGGCGGACCTTGAAGATCGTTATGGCGGCGAAGAAGACAAACATCATCAGAAAGGCAAGATCTGTTGGGGCGAGGATGGTCTGCGACGCCGTCAGGCCGACCACCTCGCCAACCCAGCGTAAAAAGGCAAGCGGGCCGAGCACACAAATAAGCCCGATCAGAAAGCCGACCCCCAATTCCCCCGCGCGCCCCGTATAGCCCAGCGGTGCCTCTTCCACCCGCACGGACGACCACAGGTGTTGCCGTACCCGGGTTTGCGCCCAAAAACGATAGATCCCCAGGGAGAGAATCGTCATGGCCACGTTAAACCAATGGGTCCTGAACAACGATCTCATATCCAGGTCAAGATCAACGGTGGTCACCCGAGACGTGGGGGCGACGTCTTCCAACGCCACCAACTCTTCACCCGGTTGCGTGCCCTGCCATGGCTCCAAGGCCATCGGATCCAGAGCCGCCATACCATGCAATCGTCCGATATATGTCATCGCGAAAAACCCAAAATCTAAACCGTGAACTGAACCGCGCTGCGGGCGCGAAACAGGCTTACCCCACGTTGCGGTGGGAAAATTAAACAAAGGTTTAAAGCCCCACCCGCGAGGCCGATCGACGGGCGGGGGGAAACGCACGAAAGCAGGAACAAGCGGGAAAAACCCCACCTGCGCGTTGAACGCCGGTCGCGATGATCTTGTAGTCTCTAGGCCCGTCGCCCCCTTGATCTAGAGGTGGAGCGGAAGAGGGCGATGGATCAACATGCGCGCATTGCCCCCAGTGATGCCCGAAAGCCACCCCTGAAAAAAAATTCCTTTTCAGCCCGCCGTCGTGCGCGGCATGATTTGCGATTCCTCAGTCGAGCGTCTCATCGTGGATCATACCGTTGATCCATAAGGAAACGCGCGTTGGGCCTGTATTCGGGAGTAATTATAATGACGTGGAGATAAGCCCCTTGAAATAATTGTTGGATTTCAAGGGGATAGGACAAAAAGATCGACGTTGAAAAACCATGAGAACGTCAGGGTCAGAGGGTTTCCGTGACATGCTCTCAGCAGATATGGCGCTGTTTGCCCTGGAGCATACAGCACTTGAAGTCTATTGGGCCGATGTGGAGGCCAGGCTTGTGGAGGTCAATCCCGGCGCCTGTGCTGCTTTGGGTTATTCCCGCGATGAATTGATCGGTCTTCATATTGCCGACGTGGACCCTGTTTTCGAGAAATTTCAATGGCCGGCGTTGGTTGAAAAGTTGCGCAAGACCGGCAAGGCTTTTTTTGAAACGCGGCATCGCCGGAAAGATGGCACGGATTACCCCGTCGAGATTTCCGTCACTCTGTTTTTGAAGGACGGGCAAGAGCTGATCTGCGGCCTGTCACGCGATATTTCCGATCGCAAGAATCTGGAGCAGAAGCTGGAGGAGAGCGGCGAGCTTTACCACAATGCGGTCAATACCCCCGCCTTGGGCTTCTGGGCCCTCGATCCTTTGGGGAGCATCCTCTACACTAACGATTCTTACTGCCGCATCTCCGGTTACAGCCGCGAAGAACTGCTTACCTTTCATGTCACGGACCTGGAAGTGATCGAAACCCGTGCCGATGTCGCCGCCCGGGCGAAACGCCTCAAAAAAGAAAAGGTTTCCCATTTCCGCTCCGTGCATCGGCGCAAGGACGGCACCACCTGGCCCGTGGAAGTCATGATCAGCTATTCGGAAATGAACGGCGGTGCCTTTTTTGCCTATTTCGCCGATATTACAGACCGGGTGCAGCATGAGCAGGAGTTGGCGCAAACCACGACCCTGTTGCGCCAGGTTCTGGAACAGCATCACGAGGCCCAGCGGGTCGCCCTTATCGGCCATTACAGCTACAATTTCATCGATGATCGCTGGACCAGTTCCGCGGAACTGGACACCATTTTTGGAATCGATGAGAATTATCCGAGAACGGCGGCCGGTTGGATCCGTGTGGTGCATCCCGATGCGTCTGAGGAAATGGCGGCCTATCTGCAAGAGCATATCATCGGCGCCCGGCAGCCCTTCGACAAGATATACCCCATATTGGGCCAAAGTGATGGTCGGGTGAAATGGGTGCACGGGCGTGGGCGTTTGCGCCTTGCCGAGGATGGATCGCTGATCGAGCTTTTTGGCACCATCCAAGACATTACCGAGCGCAAGGAAGCGGAAGACGCCCTGCGCACAAGCGAAGCCCATCTGAAGACTCTGATCCAAACAATCCCCGACCTGGTCTGGCTCAAAGACCCGGATGGCTTTTACCTAAGCTGCAACCGGAAATTCGAACGCTTTTTCGGGGCCGCTGAGGCAGACATCCTTGGCAAGACCGATTTTGATTTTGTCGATAGTGATCTTGCCGAATTCTTCCGACAGATGGACCGGCTCGCCATTGAAAAGGGCGGCCCCAGCGTCAACGAGGAAGAGATTGTGTATGCCAGCGATGGGCATCGGGAGAATATTGAAGTCATTAAAACCCCCATGTTCGATGCGGATGGCAATCTGGTGGGTGTTTTGGGCGTGGGGCGCGATATTACGGAACGCAAGGTCGCGGAACGGGAACTTTCCCTTGCCCGCCACGCCGCGATCTCCGCCAGCAAAGCGAAGTCGGAATTCCTCGCCAACATGAGCCATGAGCTGCGTACACCACTAAATTCCGTTATCGGGTTTTCAGAGCTCATGTGTTTCCAAATCAAGGGCCCCCTGCCGGAGGCCTATTTGGAATATGCCAACCTAATCATGCAGAGTGGACGGCTGCTACTGGAAACCGTCAACAGTGTGCTTGACCTCGCCAAGATCGAGGCGGGTAAGCTCAAGCTCTCCCGCGACACCGTTCATGTCCCTGAAATCGTCGAGGAGGTCCTTTCCATGCTAGAGGTTCTGGCGAAGGGAAAAGGGATCAACTTGGAATATAAAGGGACGGAAATGGCGCCACTGACGGCCGATCCCTTGCGGGTCAAACAGACCTTGTTCAACATCATCGGCAATGCCATCAAGTTCACAGACCAGGGCTCTGTCTCGGTCCGCAGTTCCAGCGACACGGCGGGTTACAGTATCGTCGTTTCCGACACGGGCATTGGCATGACCCCAAAGCAAATCGAGGTCGCCCTCAAACCTTTCGGGCAAGCCCATGGCACCTCCATGGTCCGGCGTTTTCAGGGAACCGGGCTCGGCCTCTCCCTCAGCCAGGAGATCATGCGCCTTCATGGCGGGACGCTGACCGTGCAAAGCGATGTGGACATGGGCACGGAGATCACCTTGTTCTTCCCGTCGGAACAACCCGCCGCCTAGAGCATTTTCAGCGAAATTGTGTGCGGTTTCGCGGTTCGAAAATGCGTGATTAAAATGGCCTCAGCATTTTCAGCGAAATTGTGTGCGGTTTCGCGGTTCGAAAATGCGTGATTAAAATGGCCTCAGCATTTTCAGCGAAATTGTGTGCGGTTTCGCGGTTCGAAAATGCGTGATTAAAA
>JBMYUJ010000087.1:0-11902 GCA_049605255.1 Magnetospiraceae bacterium | reverse complement strand
CTGCTGGCCGGGGATGGCAATGAAGTCTCCAACATCTACCGGGAGCGGGTTGTCGGTCGTGGGTTCGGCAGCGGCGCCTGGGGTTGGGGCACGGCCTATCAGGTCAAGGGAGGCTAATCGCCTCGGGACGGGACCGGAGGCCACCTGGCAACGGGGGGTCTTCGGAACCCCGCACCTGACGGAGAGACTGCAGCCATGGGACCAATGAATTATCGTTTCCTGCACATTACGATGAGCATCGCCCTGATGCTCGCGGTCGGGCTGGGGCTATCAGCCTGCAAGCCGCAGGAGCAAGACAGGGTGCTGCTCTATAAAAAGGGCACCTATCAGGGCAAGGCAGATGATCCCATCGGGATGGCGGCACAAGAGAAACTGAGCCAACGGATCGCTGAACAAGGTGGCTTTGGCCCCAGTCTGACCGGCCCAGCCTCCGCTGGGATGGGTGCCGTTTATCAGGCGAAGGCGGCAGAAGATCGGATCCGGTTCCAATCGGACCCGGATACAGGCGGCGTGCGTCCCACCGCGTTGCGGGCCTTGGGTCAGGCACCGGAGACCGGTAACCCCGCCGGAGCGCAACCGGCCCCGCAAAACGTCAATACAGGGTCTGGCGCCGATGACACCACGTCGCCAACCCGTCTCCTGTCGGAACAACAGCGGCTCGATCTGCAAAAAAGGCTGTCCCGGCAACAGGGATTCTAGAAGAAACATGGGAGGATTAATGGTGGGCGCACAGGTTTTAAGACTCCTGACGGTACTCCTGCTCCTATGCATTGCGATCCCGCCCGCGGCGGCACAGACCTCCGGCAATCCGCCGGGGAATTCCCTTGGCAACACCAGCGATTCCCAGTTCTGGCGCGATATACGGCGCGGCAACGTCGGCAATGTGAGCATTCCGGACCAACAGGCTGCCGTCTTGGTGCAGTCCGAAGGGGATAACTGGCGCGCCTGGCGCAATGGCCCGGTGTCCACCTATGGCGCCTGGTTCCTGGGCGGTGTCCTGGTCGCTTTGGCGTTGTTCTTCCTGATCCGGGGCCGCATCCGCGTGGATGCGGGATTGTCGGGCCGCCTGGTGCGGCGCTTTACCGGCCTGGAACGGCTGGGCCATTGGCTCACGGCGGGCGCCTTTATCATCCTCGCCCTCACCGGACTCAACCTCTTGTTCGGCAAATATGTACTCATGCCGGTGATCGGTAAAAGCGCCTTTGCTGCTGTAACGTTGGTGGGAAAATACCTGCATCACGGAGCAGGCTTCGCCTTCATGGCGGGGTTGGGACTGATCTCCCTACTTTGGGCGAAAGACAATATTTGGGATCGCTACGATTTTGGCTGGATCCTGAAAGGCGGGGGTCTCCTGGTCAAGGGCAAGCATCCACCTGCCCGCAAATTCAATTTCGGTCAGAAAACCCAGTTTTGGGTGGTGATCCTGGTGGGGGTCGCCCTCTCTAGTTCTGGCCTCGCCCTGATGTTCCCCTTCGAAGTAACTGACCTATTGGGGCAACAAATCGTCCAGATCGCCCATGTGGTACTGGCGCTTTTGAATATCGGTGCCATTTTCGGGCACATCTATATCGGCACCATTGGCATGGAAGCGGCGGCCAGCGCCATGACCAGCGGCTATGTGGATTACAATTGGGTCAAGGAACATCATAGCGTCTGGGTCAAGGAACAAGAGCAGGCGGGCACCCTGGTGGAACAAGAACCAACCTTGGGCGACGCCCAACCCGCCGAATGAGCGATGTTCCGGTGGGGGGATTAAAAGAGCGATTGAACCGTCGCGCCGGGCGCGGACAAACCAACGTCTCGCAAGATAAAATCGGCAATCCCTTCGAAATCATCCAACGCGAGCACCGGCAACTCCCCCGCAACGACCGGCTCATCGGAACAGACCCCAATCACGGAATCCACCTCCGGCCACAGCGGCGGCTTGCCGATACTGGGGCGGTAGACCTCCAACTTCCGATGCGGGCTGCGCTTGTAGCCTTCCACCAAGACCAAATCCACCGGTCGCAACTGACCCACAAGGTCCTGCAAGGAGGGTTCTTCCCGGGTGCGGTTCTCCGTCAACACCGCCCAGCGCAGGGGCGAACTAACGATCACCTGATCGGCGCCGGCATGGCGATGGCGGTAAGAATCCTTGCCCGTTTGGTCAAACTCCAAAGACCGGCTGGCATGCTTGACCGTGGACACGGTAAATCCCCTCGCGACAAGCACGCGCACCAGTTCCACCATCAGAAACGTTTTTCCGCTATTGCTCCAACCGGTGATTCCGAAAAGCTTCATCAGCTCGACCTAACGGCTCCCTGTAATCTTCTTTTTCTAGGCTACCACGGTACCCTTTTCACAGCCTTGAGACCAGTCAGAATCGCCTTTTTTTTGGCGGTTTTCCTTATGTTTGCGGTACCCCAATCGAGTCTGGCCGACCCCTCAGCGGTCGCCCCCCATGCCGCACCGGTGCGCGGCCTTTCCATGAGCGCGGACGGGCGGCATTTCATCAGTGGCGGGTTCGACAATACGGTCAGATATTGGGATTTCGACACCCTGGCGCCGCGCCAAATCTACGACGGGCATGATGGGCCGGTTACCGCCGTTGACCTCCTGCCCGATGGCAGGCGGGCCCTTTCCGCCGCCGATGATGGCACGGCGATCCTTTGGGATCTTGCTTCCGGCACGGTCCTTACCCGCTTTACCGGGCATCGGGGAAAGGTGGCGGATATCGCCGTGTCGAGTGACGGAAAAATGTTCGTCACCGCCGGGTGGGACGGCACAGTCCGTTTATGGTCTTTGACAGGGCCAAAAGACTCCCGCCTGCTTGATCTTCCCATCGACTATCATGCGGTGGCTTTTGAACCCGGCGCTCCGCGCCTCTGGTGTGCGGATCGATCAGGTCGGTTGACCCGGATCGATACGGAAACGGGCGCCATTCTGCAGAAAATTGATGGCAAGGGGTTCGCCGTTCTCGATATCGCCATGGGCACCGACGGACAGACCTTGGTGACTGCGGGAGCCGACGGCACGGTGCGCGTCTGGCATCGGCAAGACGGTACGGAAATTCTTAGATTCGAAGGCCATGAAGGCCCCGTTTTACATGTCCGCGTGCTCCACAAGACCGGCGCGGTGGTGAGCGCTGGACAGGACGGCAGGGTCATTCTCTGGACTCTGGAGGACATCGCGGCGCAGACGCGTTTCATCACACACCGAGGCCCCATTTGGGCCTTCGCCATCACACCGGATGATCGCTTCGCCCTCACCGGGCATACAGATGGCACGGTTCAGCTTTGGCACCTGGAAACCGGGGATGCGGTGACGGCAACCAAGGCGGTGGACGTCTCGCAAGAAGCTTGGTGGGACAGCAAAGAACCCGGCGCAAAACTCTACCGGGCCTGCGCCAGTTGTCATAGCCTAACCAAGGAAGCCCCGCAGCGCGCCGGCCCCCATCTGGAGGGCTTGTTTGGCCGCAAAGCCGGAAGTGTCTCCGGCTACCGCTATTCCCCGACCCTGGCCAGAACCCAGGTGATCTGGACCGAAGAAACCCTGAAGGCATTGTTTCGCCAGGGACCGAACATCTTCATGCCTGGCACCAAGATGCCCCTGCAACGCATTGAAAATGAAACGTCTTTAAACAATTTAATGCAGTTTCTGAAGATTCACACGGCAGGCGGAATAGCCCGCCGATAGGACGTCGAAAACCATTTGGGAGAATTTAGAAAAATAGTGAAGAGTCGCAGGCGGTTTAGTCATCCGGGTTCGGCATGAGATCCATCAACAGCTTGTAAGCTGTTCGATTGCGTGCGTTGAACCGCACGGCGAGACTGCGGCGGGCAGGGTCATACCGCATCACCCGGGCCCGCACTTCCACCGGGGTCATGCCGCCTTTTTCGGGGCCAATCGCCGTGATGTCGAAAACCGATCCGGAGGTTAGCTCCCCCTCATAGTTTTCGATATAACAGCCACCGAGGCTCCAATTCGAGATTTGGTAGATTTCGCCATCAATCTCAAAGCGTACATCTGGGCCGGTATAGCGAGCCTGCGTCCGACGCTCGTCATTTTCGATCAATCTGGCGGTCATTCAGGGCCCCCGCAGAGTGTTCAGAAGAAACATGCGTCCTTGCAAAGGGGCCCTGCTACATGGGGACCTTCCACAACTGACATGCCATGACGGAGGCAATGCGACCGTCTCTTAATACCTAATACGGTAAACGACCCGACCACAAGGTTAAAGCACCAAAAGAGATGTAAATTTGCCTTATCTGGAATCTTACGAAATGTATCAGCGGACCCGATCAAAGGCGAAATTCGCGGCATAGCTTTTTGGGCGCCGTTTGCGTACATGGGGCGTGATCACCGTGTATTCCAGCCCCTTGCGTTTGGCGTAGGCTTCCGCCTCCTCCAAGGTTTCGAATTTCATGCGCAGTTGGTTGGTGGTCTTGCCGCCCCCGATCCAGCCCATGAGCGGATCCGCGCTCTTTTCACCTTTGGGTTCAAATTCCAGGACCCAATGGTTGACGTTTCCCATACCCGACTGCATCGCATTCTTGGCCGGTTGAAAAATCCGCACGCCCATACTCTCCAACTCCCCTCAATCCCCGTTGCGTCTTGATGGAGTGCCCTCCATCATCATGATACAGGCCGTGCCAATCTGCCCGGGTGACGTATCAAACATCCATCAAATTCCGAACTCTACCCGCCGTCAACGTGGCGCTCAAAACAGAGCCCTAAGATAAACCGCGCGTCGTGGCCTGTAAAGACAGCCCCCCCTGCAAGCACTCTCGAAAAAACCGAAGTTACAGTCGGGGCCCGGATAGTGGTCGGGGAGACTGGATTCGAACCAGCGACCCTCTGCTCCCAAAGCAGATGCGCTACCAGGCTGCGCTACTCCCCGTGCGGCAGGTTTCTTAAGGTTTTTAGCCAATCTTGGCAAGGAAACAATTCGCGAAGATAGAGCAAATTGGGGCAATTCCTCGCAAAAAGCCGGTGAGTGATCCCCGCGCATACTGCTTGCTCTTTCCCGGCCCCCGTCGTCGAATTCACGTAAATTTTCTGTGCAAAACGGGCGGGAGTTTGTTAGGGAGAAAGGACACCTGAGCCCGGATCCGTCAACCAGGAGACCGTCATGGCCGCACTCGGTGACATGCTGCAATCCCTGATCAAGCGCGGCGCCCGTTGGGTCGACAAATATGCGGGTGCCGATCTATCAGCGATTCCCACGCCGGAACTCTGCCAATCCTTGCTGTCATCGCGCGGGGAAGCGACGGGACTCACCCTCGCGGCCACCATCTTGGACCGGGTCGACCATGCCAATGAAAGCGAACGTCTGGCTTTCTTCAAAAGCCTGGCGCAAGACTTCGATGTGGACCCCGAGTCGGTTTTGGCAGCGGCGCAAGCCTTGGCGGCGGACCCCTCCCCGGCCCATTTGGAAACCTTGCGACGGACGTCGGAACCGCAGCGTCAAATCCTGTTCCGACATTTGAATCAGGCCCCCGGCGGAACTCAGCGTTTGGTGCGACTACGCGAAAAGCTGATGCAGGAGATGATCGAGCACCCGAACCTGCGCCGGATCGACAATGATCTCAAACATCTGTTTCGCTCCTGGTTCAATCGCGGTTTTTTGATGTTGGAGCATATCGACTGGGGCACGTCGGCGGAAATCTTGGAAAAGATCATTGCTTATGAAGCGGTGCACGAAATCAACGATTGGGAAGATTTACGGCGCCGTTTGCAGCCGCCAGACCGGCGCTGCTTCGCCTTCTTCCACCCGGCGATGGCGACGGAACCCCTGGTGTTCGTGGAGGTGGCGTTGACCGAAACCGTGGCCCATTCCATCCAGGCGGTGTTGAGCGCCGAACGGGCCCCCATCGATCCGGATGACGCACGCACAGCCATATTCTATTCCATCTCCAACTGCCAAGAGGGCTTGCGGGGCATTTCCTTCGGGGCCTTCCTGATCAAGCAGGTAGTACAGGATCTATCGCGGGACTTCCCGAAGCTGGAGACTTTCGCCACGCTCTCGCCCCTGCCAGGTTTCACCCGTTGGCTGCGGACATGGATCGCGGAGAACGAAGACTCCCGGGCCGATATCCGCGCGTTGTTGGAGGGCCCACGCACCATGGCAGCGCTCGCCCCGTTCGAAGACCGGCTCATGGCCCTGGCGGCGCAGTATCTCCTGTCTGCCAAGCGAGAGGATGGGCGTCCACCCGATCCGGTGGCGCGGTTCCACCTACAAAACGGCGCCTCGGTGCACCGCTTGAACTGGATGGCCGATATCTCCAAATCAGGCTTAGCGCAGTCCTTGGGCATCATGGTGAACTACCATTACGATTTGAATGAATTGGAGCGTAACCATGAGGCCTATCAATCGGAGCAGAAAATTGCCGCCTCCCGCAAAGTCCGGTCGTTTGTGCCGGATGTCCCCTGATATCGCTTGCCTCCCGCCCCGTTGTGCTGAAAGCTACGCGCTTTCCAGTGCCCAGTTTTATGGGGACCTCTGACACCCACATGATCCCGCCCCAAACGCCCACGCCACCTGCCTTTCGAATTGAAAATCCGCAGGGAAAAAATCGCATTCTTCTCGTTTGCGAACATGCGTCTCCTCATATTCCGGGAGAGTATGCAGACCTCTCCATGTCTGCCGAAACCCGGGCAAGTCACGCCGCCTGGGATATCGGTGCCACGCGCCTCGCCTCACTCTTGGCCCAGGCGCTGGATGCGCCTCTGGTGGCGGCGACGGTTTCCCGTCTGGTGATCGATCTGAATCGGCGGCTGGAAGCGCCGAGCCTGATCGTCGCCGAAACCGACGGTTTTTTTGTCCCCGGCAACCGGGACCTCTCCGACTCGGAGAAGCAGGATCGGATTGCGCGGTTTCATGTGCCCTTCCACGCCACTATCGCGCACCGGATGACGGCACATCAGCCCGATCTCCTGCTGACCATTCATTCCTTCACCCCCGTATTCAAAGGGTATAGCCGCGCGGTAGAGATCGGCATCGTGCATGACGATGACCCCCGCTTCGCCAACGCGTTACACCCTTTGTTGCAGCCCGGCCCCTTTGACGTGCGCGTCAACGAGCCCTATGGCCCGGAGGATGACGCCACCTACACGCTGCACCGCCACGGCGTGGGCCAAGGCTGCCCCAACGCCATGATCGAAATTCGCAATGACCTGCTGGGTAACGAGGCGGCCATTGCGCACATGGCGGGGTACCTGTCTCCGCATATCCAACAGGCGGTTCAATCGTTGAAAAGCGGGTAACCGGACCCTACGATCAGTTCGCGCCATCGTCCGGCGCCCTATTGAAAGGAATTCTACGTCATGGCTGGCAAGTTAACCTTCGACGCATTGAAAGAGGCCGTCGCGCAAGGCGCAATTGATACCGTCATCACCGCGTTGGTGGATATGCAGGGCCGCCTGATGGGCAAACGGATGCATGCGGAATATTTTGTCGATACAGCCTGGGAGGAAACCCATAGCTGCAATTATCTGCTGGCCACGGATATGGAGATGTTCACGGTCGACGGTTATAAATCGACGAGTTGGGAAGCGGGATACGGCGATTACACCATGAAGCCCGATCTCGATACGCTGCGCGTGATTCCCTGGCTGGAGGGGACCGCGCTGGTGCTGTGCGATGTGTTGGATCATCACACTCATGCCGCGGTGGAACATTCCCCCCGGGCCATCCTGAAAAAGCAGATTGCCCGGCTGGAGGCCATGGGCCTGAAAGCCCTGATGGCGCCGGAGCTGGAGTTTTTCCTGTTCCGGGAGAGTTTCGAGGCCATCCGCGACCAGGGCAACCGGGGCATGACCCCGATCAGCGCCTATAACGAGGATTACCACATCTTCCAGACCACCAAGGAAGAAGACGTGATGCGTGCCATTCGCAATGGGCTGAATGACGCGGATATTCCCGTGGAAAATTCCAAGGGCGAGGCCGATGCGGGCCAGGAAGAAATCAACGTCCGCTATTCGGAAGTGCTGACCATGGCCGACAGGCACGCCATCATGAAAAACGGCTGCAAGGAAATCGCCTGGACCAAGGGCAAGGCGCTCACCTTCATGGCGAAATGGAGCTACGATTTCGCGGGCAACTCCTGCCATGTGCATCAATCCCTGGCGCGGCTGGATGGCACGCCGGTGTTCTACGATCCCTCGGCGCCCCACGGCATGTCTGAAACCATGCGCAATTATTTGGCGGGCTGCCTGGCCCATGCCTCCGAGATCACCTATTTTCTGGCGCCCTATATCAATTCCTACAAGCGCTTCATGGAGGGCACCTTCGCCCCCACCAAGGCGGTCTGGTCACTGGACAACCGCACGGCGGGGTATCGCATCTGCGGCGCGGATACCAAGTCCGTGCGGATCGAATGCCGGGTGGGCGGCGCCGATCTCAACCCCTATCTCGCCTATGCGGCGCTGCTGGCGGCGGGCCTTTCCGGCATCGAACAGAAGCTGGATCTGGAAGCCGAGTTCAAGGGCGATGCCTATGCGGCCAAACGGGCACGGAATGTGCCGGAGACCCTCCGCGATGCGGCAACTGCCATGAATAAATCGAAGATGTTGCGGACGGCCTTCGGCGATACGGTGATCGATCACTACCTGCGCGCAGCCCGCTGGGAGCAGGAAGAATATGACCGGCGCGTCACCGATTGGGAAGTGGCCCGCGGTTTTGAACGCGCCTGACCGGGCTTGGAGAGACCCCTTCCATGACAACGACCCTGCATTGCATTTCCCCCATTGACGGCACCGTCTATGCGGAACGTCCTGTATTGTCTGCGGATGCCGCCTGGGCGGCGGTATTCCGCGCCAAGGCGGCGCAAAAGGATTGGGCGGCGCTACCCCTCGCCGAGCGGGCCAAAACTGTGATGGATGGCATCACCCGGTTGGGTGCCGTCAACGCAGACGTGGTCCAGGAACTCGCCTGGATGATGGGCCGCCCGGTCCGCTACGGCGGGGAATTCGGCGGGGTCAACGAACGGGCCTCCCATATGGCGGAGATCGCCGAAGAGGCCCTCGCCCCGCTGCTGATTGAAGACAGCGAGGCCTTTGAACGCCGCATCCTGCGCGAACCCCATGGGGTGGTCCTGGTCATCGCCCCCTGGAACTATCCTTACCTGACCGCGATCAATTCGGTTGTTCCCGCCTTGATTGCCGGGAACGCGGTGCTCTTGAAGCATTCCACGCAAACCTTGCTGGTGGGCGAACGCCTGGTCGGCGCCTTTACCCAGGCGGGCGTCCCCGAGGAGGTCTTCCAGAATGTGTTTCTCGATCATGGCACCACCGAAGCGCTGATCGCCGGGCGTGCTTTTGGCTTTGTGAATTTCACCGGGTCGGTCGGCGGCGGCCAGACCCTGGAAAAGGCCGCGGCGGGCACCTTCACCGGCATGGGGCTGGAGCTCGGCGGCAAAGACCCGGGTTATGTCATGGAGGATGCCGACCTGGACCGGGCGGTGGACACCTTGATCGACGGCGCCATGTTCAACTCGGGCCAATGTTGCTGCGGGATCGAACGCATTTATGTGGTGGAAACGCTGTTTGACGCCTTCGTGGAAAAAGCGGCGGCAATTGTCTCCGGCTATGTCCTCGGCAATCCGCTGGACCCGCAAACCACCTTGGGCCCCATGGCGAACCTGCGATTCGCGGCGGAGGCCCGGGCGCAGGTGGCCGAGGCCCTGGCGGCAGGCGCAAAAGATGTGGTCGATCCGAAAACCTTCTCCACCGATGATGGCGGCACCTATATGGCACCCCGCCTGCTGGTGGATGTCACCCATAATATGCGGGTCATGCGCGATGAAACCTTCGGCCCCGTGGTGGGCATCATGAAGGTGAAGGATGATGCGGAAGCCATTCGTCTGATGAACGATAGCGATTTCGGCCTCACCGCCTCGCTCTGGACCCAAGACCCGGCCCGCGCCGCCGCCCTTGGCGCCCAGATCGAAACCGGCACCATTTACATGAACCGCGCCGATTACCTCGACCCCGCCCTGTGCTGGACCGGTTGCAAGGATACCGGTCGGGGCGGTGCCCTCTCCGTACTCGGGTATCATAACCTCACCCGGGTGAAATCTTATCATCTGAAAAAGGCCTGACGCCGATGACCCTGACTGCGAATTGGAGCTACCCCACCGCCATTCGTTTTGGTGCCGGTCGGATTTCGGAACTCGCCGAGGCCTGCGCGGCGGCGGGCATCGAACGCCCTTTGCTGATCACCGATCGCGGGCTGGCCGATATGCCCATCACACAAAATGCCTTGGAATTAATGGCGGATGCGGGATTAGGCCGTGCCCTGTTTGCCGAGGTGGACCCCAACCCCAACGAGGTGAATCTGGCCCAAGGTGTTTCCGCCTATAAGAATGGCGATCATGACGGGGTCATTGCCTTTGGCGGCGGTTCTGGCCTGGACCTCGCCAAACTTGTTGCCTTTCAGGCTGGCCAGACCCGCCCGGTCTGGGATTTCGAGGATATCGGCGATTGGTGGACCCGCGCCAATCCCGCCGCCATCGCGCCGGTTGTGGCGGTGCCCACCACGGCGGGAACGGGATCGGAGGTTGGCCGCGCCGGGGTGCTGACCAATTCAAAGACCCATGTGAAGAAAATCATTTTCCACCCCAAGATGATGCCCGCTGTTGTCATCTGCGATCCGGCGCTAACCGTCGGCATGCCCAAATTCATTACCGTCGGTACCGGTATGGATGCTTTCATCCATTGTCTGGAGGCCTATTGTTCTCCCTTCTATCACCCGCTGAGCCAGGGCATCGCCCTGGAGGGCATGCGGCTGGCGTTGGCGAACCTGCCCCTCGCCGCCGAAAACCCTGACAACTTGGAGGCCCGTGCCCATATGATGAGCGCCGCCATGATGGGGGCCACGGCCTTTCAAAAGGGGCTTGGCGCCATGCATGCGCTGTCCCACCCCGTGGGCGCCCATTTCAACACCCATCATGGCACCACGAATGCGGTGGTGATGCCCGCTGTGCTGCGCTTCAACAAACCCGCCATTGAAGACAAGATCGCCCATGCGGCGGCCTATATGGGAATTGGCGGTGGATTTGACGGCTTTTACGCCCATGTCACCGGCTTGGCACGGGAACTGGGCATTCCTGGCGGGCTTAACGCGATGGGAATCTCAGATGGCGCAATCGACTCCTTGGCGGAAGAAGCCGTCAGAGACCCGAGCGCCGGGGGGAACCCGGTGCTGCTCACCGTGGATATCGCGCAGCGACTGTATGCGGAAAGCCTGTAAATCGACGCGAAAGAGTCGGCAACGGTTTTCCTCCTCGCCGCGCTAGGGTATCATCCGCCTAAAATATTTGGATAACCGGTTCACGGAACTTTAACATACCCACCGTCTGTGCCTTGTTGCGCGGTGGGTTGTCCGCTTTAGGATATGGCGTCACGCAAGCCCGCGCCCAGGAGACTTCACCCCCATGAAAGCCAAAAATATCTTACCCAGACTGGTTGTCTTGGCAATCGCCGGTATTGTGGCGGCAAATATCCTGCTGCCGGGGGATAGCTCGACCCCGCCGCCAAGTTCCAGCCCGACGCCAGATCCAACACCAACCCAGCAAATGGCAGACCTGGTGATCGTTTCCGGCTCTGAGAACGAGGCGCTTGAACCGGTGATCATGGACTGGGCCAACGCCAACAAGGTTTCCATCGCCATAAAATATCTGGGATCGGTGGATATTTCCCTGGCCCTGGAGAGCGGCAAAAGCATCCCTTATGATGCGGTTTGGCCCGCCAACTCGCTTTGGATCGAATTGGGAGATTCCCAGCGGGTCGTCAAGCATGAGAAATCCATTTTCCGCCTTTTTTCTTAAACCCAATCTCTTTTTTTTGAATTTCTTTTTTATGATTCCATGAATTTAAAATTGCAACATCTGTGTAGTTTTTTCTAAAATACTTTGGGCTTTTA
>JBMYUJ010000086.1:0-12043 GCA_049605255.1 Magnetospiraceae bacterium | reverse complement strand
CTTTTGTTCACGACAGAGCGATGCCATGCATGCCGTGTTTTTTAAGCTGACCCGAATTTCTATTGCGCTGGCTGTTTTTGTCCTCCTGTCGGGCGGCGCTATGGCGTCCGTCGAAGACGATGTGGCGGGCCTGAATGCCAAAGGCTTCGCTGCCAAAATTGCCGCTGTCGAGGCCCTCGCAAATTCCGGCGACGATCGGGTGGCGGCACCGCTGAATGCCATGCTGGAGGGCGACCTTTACGCATGGAAAACCAAAGACGACCAAGTGGTGATTGCCAAGCGCAAAGGCAAAATCTATATCGTTACCGATCCGCTAACCGGCGCCGAACTGGGCACGGCGGAGAATAAAGAACTGGGTAAGATCAGAATTAACAACCGCTTGCGCGGGGTATTGCGCGGCGCCATCGGTGGCCTCGAATTGATGAGTGCCGACCCCAACAAGCGTCGTGACGCGGCCGATGCGGTGTTCAAGGCCCGGAACGCGGAAATGGCGCCGATGCTGGAAAAGGCGTTGGACCGGGAAGAAGATGCGGGTGTGCATGAGCGCATGGAACTCGCCCTGGCTGCCGTGAAGGCAACCACGTCCGATGATGAGACCGTGCGCCTTGCCGCCATCGCCGCGCTGGGTGAATTTGCGGAACCGGAAGTGCGGTCCTTGCTGGGCGGTTTGACCGGCGACTCCGTGCCCCCCGCCATTCAGGCGGCGGCGACCGAGGCGCTGGATTCCATCGAGCGCCGTTTGGCGTTATGGGAAACCCTCGCCAATGTTTTCCAGGGGATCAGCCTGGGGTCGGTCCTGTTGCTCGCCGCCGTGGGCCTCGCCATCACCTTCGGGGTGATGGGCGTGATCAACATGGCCCATGGCGAATTGGTGATGCTGGGTGCCTACACCACCTACATGGTGCAGGAAGTGATCCGTAATCACTATCCGGAACTCTTCGATTACTCCCTGTTTATCGCGGTGCCCGCCGCCTTTGTGGTGGCAGGATGCGCAGGCATGGCCATCGAGCGGGGCATTATCCGCTGGCTCTATGGCCGCCCCTTGGAAACCCTGCTGGCCACCTGGGGCCTGAGCCTGATCCTACAGCAAACCGTGCGGTCCATCTTCGGCCCCACCAACCGGGAGGTGGGCACGCCATCCTGGATGAGCGGCTATATCGAAGTCGCCGGGGGCCTGACCCTGACCTATAACCGGATCGCCATTATTGTGTTCAGCCTGCTTGTGCTGGCGGCATTGGGTTTGGTGTTGCGGAAAACCGCCTTTGGCCTGCAAATGCGGGCGGTGACCCAAAACCGCCGCATGGCGGGCGCCATGGGGATCCGCACCGGGGCGGTGGATATGATGACCTTTGGTCTCGGCGCCGGGATCGCGGGCATGGCCGGTGTGGCCCTCAGCCAGATCGACAACGTCTCGCCCAACCTGGGGCAGGCCTACATCATCGATAGCTTCATGGTGGTGGTGTTCGGCGGGGTCGGCAATCTGTGGGGCACCCTGGTGGGGGCTTTCTCCCTGGGGTTGGTGAATAAGTTCCTCGAACCCTATGCGGGGGCGGTGCTCGGCAAGATCATCGTGTTGGTGGTTATTATCCTATTCATACAAAAGCGGCCGCGGGGATTGTTCGCCCTCAAGGGTCGCGCGGTGGAGTCCTAGGCCATGGCGCAACGCGGATCGTTATTTGCTTTTCTGTACCGGGATTGGGGCGGGCAGCTCCTACTGGCGATCCTGGTGGCCCTGGCCATCTTTGTGCCGGTATCGAATCAGATGCTGCCGCCGGAGTCCCCCTTCCATGTGCCAACCTATATGGTCAGCCTCGTGGGCAAATATCTGGCCTTCGCCCTTCTGGCCCTGTCGGTGGACCTGATCTGGGGCTTCGCGGGGATTTTGAGCCTGGGCCATGGCGCGTTCTTCGCCCTGGGCGGCTATGCCATGGGCATGTATCTGATGCGCCAGATCGGTGATCGTGGGGTGTATGGCAATGCGGAACTGCCGGATTTCATGGTGTTCCTGAACTGGAAGGAACTGCCCTGGTATTGGTACGGCTTCGATAATTTTTATTTCGCCATGGCCATGGTGTTGCTGGTGCCGGGTGTGCTGGCGTTCGTGTTCGGTTGGCTGACCTTCCGGTCGCGGGTGACCGGTGTGTATCTGTCGATCATCACCCAGGCCATGACCTTCGCTCTGATGCTGGCCTTTTTCCGCAATGATATGGGCTTCGGCGGCAATAACGGGCTGACCGATTTCAAGGACATCCTGGGCTATGATATCCAGGCGGATGTCACCCGCTTGGCCCTGTTCTCGGCGACGGCGATGGCCCTGGCTATTGGGTATCTCCTGTGCCGTTTCCTGGTCACTTCCCGCTTTGGGCGGGTGCTGATGGCGGTGCGCGACGCGGAAAGCCGAACCCGCTTCCTGGGGTACCGGGTGGAAAATTACAAACTCTTCGTGTTCGTGGTCTCGGCCATGCTGGCGGGCATTGCGGGCGCCCTGTATGTGCCCCAGGTGGGCATCATCAACCCGGGTGAATTTACCCCGGCGAACTCCATCGAAATCGTGATCTGGGTGGCCGTAGGCGGCCGGGGCACGCTTTATGGCGCCGTGTTGGGCGCGATCCTGGTGAATTATGGGAAGAGCTACTTCACCGGTGCCTTGCCCGATGCCTGGTTGTTCGTGCTGGGCGGCATGTTTATCGCGGTGACCCTGTTCTTGCCGAAGGGCGTGGTGGGGCTGATCCCGGGCCTGCGGGATCGGATGGCGCGGGCGAAAAATTTGAAACCGGCGGAGAAAACGCCATGACCGAGGTGAATGCCAAACCGGACCGGCACGATACGATCCTGTATCTGGATGGGGTGTCGGTCAGCTTCGACGGCTTCAAGGCGTTGAACAGCCTGAGCTTTTTCGTCGAGGTAGGTGAGCTGCGGGCGATCATCGGCCCCAACGGCGCGGGCAAAACCACCATGATGGATGTGGTCACCGGGAAAACCCGCCCGGATACGGGCGTGGTGATGTTTAACGGCGGGTCGGACCTGACCAAGCTGGACGAGGCCGATATCGCCAATCTGGGCATTGGCCGGAAGTTTCAGAAGCCCACGGTGTTCGAAAATCAGACGGTATTTTATAACCTGGAGCTGGCGTTGGCGGGGGAGCGCGGGACCCTGCAATCCCTGTTTTTCAAACTCAGCGGCGAAAAGAAAAACCGGATCGACGAGGTGATGGAGACCATCGCGCTCACCGCCCATCGGGATCGGTTGGCAGGAAACCTATCGCACGGCCAAAAGCAGTGGCTGGAGATCGGGATGTTGCTGATGCAGGACCCAGAATTGCTGCTGGTGGATGAACCCGCCGCAGGCATGACCGATGCGGAAACCGCGCAGACCGCCGAGATGCTGAAAGCCATCGCGGGGGAGCATTCGGTCGTGGTGGTGGAGCATGACATGGAGTTCGTGAAGTCCTTAGAAAGCCGGGTGACCGTGCTTCACGAAGGCTCGGTGCTGGCAGAAGGATCGTTGGACGCGGTCTCCGCCGATGAGCGGGTGATCGAAGTGTATTTGGGGCGCTAAGGATATGCTGGAAGTCTCGAATGTGGACTTGTTCTATGGTGCGAGCCAAGCGCTGAAGCGGGTTGGCGTCCAAGCTACGGCGGGCAAAGTGACCTGCGTGCTGGGTCGCAACGGCGTTGGCAAAACCAGCCTGATGCGGGCCATCGTCGGCCATCAGCCGATCCAAAGCGGGGAGATCGTTTGGGAAGGGGAGAATATCAACCGTCTCGCCCCCCATGACCGGGCCCGGCGCGGTATCGGCCTGGTGCCACAGGGGCGGGAAATTTTCCCCCTGCTGACGGTGGAAGAAAATCTGCTCACCGGCTATGCGCCCTTGCCACGGGCCCTGCGCAACTTGCCGGATGATATTTTCGAACTGTTTCCCGTGCTCAAGGATATGCTGAGTCGCCGGGGGGGTGACCTGTCCGGCGGTCAACAACAACAACTGGCCATTGCCCGCGCCCTGGTGACCCGTCCGCGCCTTTTGGTGCTGGATGAACCCACCGAAGGTATTCAGCCTTCCATCATCAAGGATATCGAACGGGCGATCCGCCATCTGGCGGACCGGGGCGACATGGCCATCGTGCTGGTGGAGCAATATTTCGAGTTTGCCCACGAACTGGCGGACCATATTACCGTCATGGATCGGGGCGAGGTCGTCATGGATGGCGCCAAGGCGGATCTGGATGAAGAGGTGGTCCGGCGCTATCTGACCGTTTAATCCCTACGGCGTCTTTCAAGGCGTCTTCCATAGCTGACAACGGTTCGCATCCGCACTATCCTTGATGAGGTTAACATCCTGATTCTGGAGACACCCTCGATGCCCGCCGTTTCCCGTGATGCCGTTTCCGCCTCCACCCTCAAGCGACGGGTCGATCAAGCTTTGGGGCGCACGGAAGCCGATCTCGTTATCAAGAACACCCGCTATTTGGATGTGGCGACCGGAACCTTCGCGGAAGGCGATATCGCGGTCTGCGGCGATGCGATTGTGGGCATCGGCGAGGATTATCGCGGGCAGGAGGAGATCAACGGGCGGGACCAAACCGTGGTTCCCGGTTTCGTGGATGCCCATGTGCATGTGGAAAGCAGCCTGCTAACGCCGGAAGGGTTTGATTCCACCGTGCTGCCCCGGGGTACCACTACCGCCATTTGCGATCCCCACGAAATCGCCAATGTCTTGGGCGCCGAGGGCATCCGGTTCTTCCTGGATAGTGCGTTAGAGACCATCATGGACCTGCGGGTGATGTTGCCCTCTTGCGTGCCAGCCACGCATTTGGAAACCGCCGGGGCGGTGCTGGGGGCGGAAGACCTGTTGCCCTTCAAGGATCACCCCAAGGTCTTGGGGCTGGCAGAGATGATGAATTTCCCGGGTCTTTTGCACGGCGATCCCGGGGTGATGGAGAAGGTCGCGGCCTTTTCCGATACCCATATCGATGGCCATAGCCCACTGGTGCGGGGCAAGGAACTGAACGCCTATCTGGCCTGTGGCATTCGTACCTGCCATGAAAGCACCAGCCTGGAAGAGGCGCGGGAGAAACTCTCCAAGGGCATGCGGGTGCTGATGCGCGAAGGCAGCGTCTCCAAGGATGTGGCGGAACTGGCACCCCTGTTGACCGATGCCACCTGGCCCTTTGTCTGTTTCTGCACCGATGATCGCAACCCGCTGGATATCGCGGCGGAAGGCCATATTGATCATTCCCTGCGCAAAGCCATCGCGGGCGGCGTGCCGGTCGCGGCGGCTTATCGGGCGGTGTCCTGGTCGGCGGCCAATGCCTTTGGTTTGACGGATCGGGGCATGGTGGCACCGGGTTACCGGGCGGATTTGTTGCTGCTGGACGATGTGGAAAGCTGCGCCATTTCCCAAGTCATTCGAAACGGGTCGCTGATCGGAGCGCAAAGCTTTTCCGGGCGGCAGATGCCCCCCGCCGTGGGCTTGGACTCCGTTAAATTGGAGCCGGTGAGCGCCGAGCTTTTCCGGGTTCCCGCCTCGGGCCCCGGCGGGCCTGTCATCGGCGCGATTCCCGGCAGTTTGTTGACCGAACATCTCACCCTCGATTTGCCCTATAGGATGGGGGAACGGTTGCCCGACCCGATCCAGGACGTGCAGAAAATCTGCGTGCTTGCCCGCCATGGCCATAACGGCAATGTGGGGCGTGGATTTGTGCAGGGCTTCGGGCTGACCGGAGGGGCGCTGGCCTCTTCCGTTGGCCATGATTCCCATAACATTTGCGTGGTAGGCGTGAGTGATACGGATATGGCCATCGCCGCCAACCGGCTGATCGCCCTGCAAGGCGGGTTCGTGGCGGTCAAGGATGGGGAGGTGCTGGCGGAATTGGCCCTGCCGGTTGCCGGGTTGATGACCACCCAGTCGGATCGTTTTGTGGAAGAAAAACTGAAGGCCCTGCGCGCCGCCGTCGCCGACATGGGCTGCCGGTTGGAAGAACCCTTCCTGCAACTGGCGTTCCTGCCATTGCCGGTGATTCCGCATCTCAAAATTACGGATTTCGGGCTGGTGGATGTGGACCGGTTCGAGCTAATCGCGGCATGACGGGCGAGGGCGGGGGATGCGGTTTTTCCGACGGTACTGGTATCGGCCTCCCGCTCTCCTCTTTTGGGCATTGCTACTGCTGATCCCTGTGGTCAACTGGGATTTCCTGACCGGCACGCGCGTGGAAACCCCGGAGACCGACGAGGACCGGCGCCAATGCCTGGCGCTCAACATTTATTGGGAAGCGAGATCGGAACCGGAAGTGGGCCAACGGGCCATCGCGGCGGTAACATTGAACCGGGTGCTGAGTTCCCGCTTCCCCAATACCATTTGTGGCGTTGTACATCAGGGCGGGTCGGGCAAACGCCACCGCTGCCAATTCTCCTGGTATTGCGATGGGCGCCCCGATATCCCCCAAGAAAAACGCGCTTGGCAACGGTCACTAAAGTTGGCGGATCAGATTTTGTCGGTGGGGCTGCAGGATACTCTCGACGGGGCGCTCTTTTATCATGCCACGCATGTGAGCCCCGGCTGGACCAAGAAGATGCAGCAAGTACGCCAAATTGGCGAGCATGTTTTTTACCGGCCCGCCGCGCAATCCTGAGCGAGCCACTGCTGGACCGTTTCTTCCGGGATCACAAAGGTTTCGCTGAGATGCAAGGTGCGGCCTTCGTCCCATTCATAGGCGTTGACAAATTCAAACAGCATTTCCTGGGTGGCGGGGTCGACCTCGAACACCCGCCCCTGCATGGAACTGGTGATCAGGATGGTGCCGTCCTCGGTCATTAAGTGATGGCCGTTAACGGCGGAGTAGAAATGGAAATCCTCGCCGTGAATGACCACCTGGTGTTTGTTGCGCTGCGGATCTATGGCCACGATAGAGGAGTAGCGCGGTACATTGCGCCAGCGGGCCCGGCGGTTGTTGTTAAAAATGCTGATGGTGCCATCGGCCAACCAGTCCGGGTCATGCTGCGCGTCCCCCGCGCCCATATACCACCATTTGATTTTCAGGCTTTCGGGGTCGAGCACGAAAATCAGATTAGTGGTGTGATAGCTGATGACCAAATCCCCGGCGGAAAATTGCGGGAAGGCCGCCGCCAGTTCCGGGGGCAGGGGTTCCACATGGTTTGAATGGGTGGGGTGCGCCCCATGCATCTCCTCCTCCGGGCGCAGGTCGAAGATGAAAGTGTCCGGGTTGGCCGTCTGCACAGCTGTCATATCAATGGTTTTCAGCGTTTCTCCAGTCGCCACATCGACGAGAATCACTTTCGGGTGCAGGTCGGATTGACCGCCGCCTAGGGTCCAGAACGCCTGTTTGTCTGCCGTGGGCTGCACCACGTGATGGAACTTCCCGCGCTTGGTCCACACGGGATCGCCACAATAATCCACCTTGACCAGGCCTTCTGATCGTTCTTGCATGGTGAAGATCGCGGACCCATCCTCGAAGAAGGCGATGCCGTAAAGATTGTCGTGCAAGTTGGGCTCTCGGGTGAAGTCCCCGATTTGGCTGCGCAGGGGCCATTCATGCAAGACCTTGCCCGAGGGATCGAGGAGGAGGGCGCCCCAAAGGCCTTTTTCGAAATCGAAGGCACCGGTGATTAGGCGATAGCGCGGCGGCGTGCTTGGGGCGATCCACACCCGGGGCATTTCGCGCCGATCCCGCAGGCCCTTGGTTTCCGTGGGGTGAAGGTCATGCCCATGTTTTGGGGCATAGACCCGCATGAACCGTTCCGGTGCGATATCCGCGTCATGCATCAGCTTGTCGACGAGGCTGGTTTCCTCGCCCAAACCGCCTTTCACAAAGGCGGCGATCTGGTCCAAAGTGGGCTTCACATAGGCGTAGGGGAAGAGCTCAAATCGCGCGGCCACCAAGCCCCATCCGAAAAAAATCACCATCAGGAGATAGAGTTTGGCAATGAAAACGACGATTTTCATTTGCGGGACGCTCTCGTCTACTCGGGTGTGAAAGCCAGAGGCCGGACCCTAGGTTTCCAAGACCTTGGCCACGAAGGGCAATTCGCGATAGCGCGAGGCGTAATCCAAGCCATAGCCCACGATAAAGGCGTTGGGGATTTCGAAACCCACATAATCCGCCGCTATGTCTGCCTCCCGCCGTTCTTGCTTGTTTAGCAACACGCAAGATTTGATCGCCTTGGCGCCAGTGGCGAGCAGTAATTCCTGGGCATAGGTGAGGGAATGGCCCGTATCCAGAATGTCATCTACCAATAACACGGTCCGTCCATCCAGGTCTTCCGGCGGCGGACCGACCTGCTTGACCTTGCGGGAGCTTTCGGTGCTTTTGCCGTAGCTCTTGACCGTCATGAAATCGATGTTGACCTCTGCGCCTTGGCGGCTGAGCGCCCGGGCAAGATCGGCGGCAAAGATGAAGGCGCCTTTCAGCATCGCCACCATGTTGACCACGCGATCGCCGCTTTCATCGGCGATGGGCCAATCGGCAACGATCTCCTTCGCCAGGGCCTCGACCCGGGCGGCGACATCTTTGGTTGAAATAAGTTCTTCGACTTTTGCCATGGGCGCACTCTCGAAGGTTTACCCGTCAGGGTCAAGGGGCAATTGTTTCCTGGGTAAGAGGGTGATCTTGCCTTGCGCGGGTGATAACAGTCCCTACCTTAAAGAAGTCTACCCAAAGGCCAAGGAGCCCCTTCGATGTATTGGATGCCGCGCCTGTACTTTCTCGCACTTTTCTCCTTGATATTGACGGTGAATAGCGCCGCCGCCCCCTTGGAGCCGACCCCCGCACAGGCGGAAGGGCCCTACTATCCGATTTTGTTTCCCTCTGAAATGGATTCAGATCTGTATCATTTCGGTCCGGTAACCGCATCGGGCGACCCCTTGAGAATTCAAGGCAAACTGGTCAACACCGACGGCGATCCCTTGCCGGGTATCGGCATTGAAATCTGGCAAACGGATGCATCCGGTGCCTACGCCCATCCGCGGGATTCCCGCTATGCGCGGCGGGATCGGAACTTTCAGTTTTACGGGCGGACGGTGACGGAGGCGGACGGATCATTTTCCTTCCTGACCGTGATGCCGGCTCCCTACGGGCGGCGCCCGGCGCATATCCATGCCAAGTTTCACCCAAAAGCCGGGAAACGGTTCATTACGCAGTTCTATTTCCAGGGGGATCCACTGCTGTCCGAGGATATTATCGCCCAGACCGGGTTGGACCAGCTTGTCTTTGATGTCACGCGCAAGACGGAGCCGAATGGACTCAATGTGCTTGTGATCGAACCGACGGTGGTTCTCAAATAGTGCGGCGGCGCGCAGGAGGACCTATGCCATGTTTGCCAGTGCGGGATACAATCACGAAGTCAGCAAGTTAAAGGTCCGCGTGCGCGTCCTGACCCAGTCCGGGCGCGAGCATGAAGGCTTTATCTTTGTGCGCCAAGGCGAGCGCGTCACCGATCTGCTCAATGATGACCGTAACTTCATCCCCTTGCTGCTGGCCGACAACAGCACAAAAATCTTGCGCAAATCCGCCATTGAAGATCTGACCCAATTGGGCACGCCGAAAACCCCGCCCATGGGGTTCGGCAAGGGCATCATGACTTTGGAGGAAGCGGCTAGCATTTTGGGGTTGAACGCGCTGCGGTTTGGCGAAGCCGATGTGGCCGAGGCCCATCGGCGGATGATCACCAAGGTGCATCCCGATGCGGGCGGGTCGAACTATGTGGCAACGCGGGTGAACGCGGCCCGAGACGTGCTGGAAGATGTGTTGTTCCAGCGGTCTGGGGTATCGAAAAAGGCATCTTCGGAACATTCGGAACAATCAGAGGATGCGTCCTCAGATGGAGCGGTTTAAGGCACTGTGCGGTCGTGCGCAGATAGGTCTTTACCCCCACCGCGCAACTGGTTGCCTTGTTGCTAAATAAAATGGTAGAAAGCCCTGTAATCGCTGTTGAATTCGCGATCACCCATCAAAGAGTTGGGCTTACGGAGCAGGTTTCTAGTTGGCATGGGGGAACCTATTGTCCCCGACGCTGCATTTTTCTTGGTTCGAAAAGCCCCCACAAAAAATAGCCCATCACCGGGCAGCGGTAGCCACCACTAAAGACAGGGAAGGACGCATGACGAATCCATACGAAGAGGCATTTTCACGCTCCGTCAACGACCCGGAAGGGTTTTGGGGCGATGTCGCGCAGGATATGCATTGGGATAAAACCTGGGATCGGGTTCTGGACGATTCCAAAGCCCCGCTTTACAGCTGGTTCGCTGGCGCGGAATGCAACACCTGCTACAACGCGGTAGACCGCCATGTGGACGCCGGGCGTGGCGATCAACCGGCGATCATTTATGATAGTCCCGTCACCGATTCCAAACGGGTCTACACCTATGCGGAACTGAAAGAAGCGGTTTCGGCCTTCGCCGGTGTGCTGCGCGATCGTGGCGTTGTGAAGGGCGATCGAGTGATCGTCTATATGCCCATGGTGCCCGAAGCGCTGATCGCCATGCTTGCTTGCGCCCGTTTGGGGGCGGTGCATTCGGTGGTGTTTGGCGGCTTTGCTTCCAATGAGCTTGCCGTGCGCATCGATGATGCCCAGCCCAAGGTGATCGTGTCTGCTTCCTGCGGCATCGAACCGGGCCGGATCGTGAAATACAAGCCGCTGCTGGATGGCGCCATCGAGATGGCCAAACACAAGGTGTCTGCCTGTGTGGTCCTGCAACGGGAACAAAGCCCCTGTGATCTGATCGACGGGCGTGATTTTGATTGGCAGGCCACTGCGGCGAGCGCGACCCCGGCGGATTGCGTGCCGGTGCTGGCCACCGACCCGCTTTATATCCTTTATACTTCTGGTACCACCGGCCAACCCAAGGGTGTGGTGCGGGATAACGGCGGCCATATGGTCGCCCTCAACTGGACCATGAAGAATATCTATAATGTGGGTCCGGGCGATGTGTTTTGGGCGGCTTCCGATGTGGGCTGGGTCGTGGGGCACAGCTATATCTGTTATGGCCCCTTGCTGCATGGCTGCACCACCTTGGTGTTTGAAGGTAAGCCGGTGGGCACGCCCGACGCGGGCACCTTCTGGCGGGTGATTGCCGAGCAAAACGTGAAGGTCATGTTCACCGCCCCCACGGCGCTGCGGGCGATCAAGAAAGAAGACCCGGAAGGGTCACTGATCGGCAATTACGACCTTTCAAATTTCGAAATGCTGTTCTTGGCCGGGGAACGGACCGACCCCGATACCCTGCATTGGGCAGAAGATAAGCTGAAAGTGCCGGTGATCGACCACTGGTGGCAGACCGAGACCGGTTGGGCCATCGCGGCCAACTGCATGGGCTTGCACCGGTTCGAGGTGCGCGCCGGATCGCCGACCAAGGCGGCGCCGGGCTATGATGTGCGCGTGGTGGATGACGGTAATCACGAGGTGGAACGGGGCACCATCGGCGCCATCGTGGTAAAGCTGCCTTTGCCGCCGGGATGCCTGCCCACCTTGTGGAATGCAGAACAGCGCTTCCGGGATGCCTATCTGGAAGAGTTCCCGGGCTATTACAAAACCGCCGATGCGGGCTTCATCGATGAAGATGGCTATATCTACGTCATGGCCCGCACTGATGACATCATCAATGTGGCCGGGCACCGGCTTTCAACTGGTGGCATGGAAGAGGTGCTCGCCAGCCATCCGGATGTGGCCGAATGTGCGGTGATCGGCGTTGCCGACCAGATGAAAGGCCAGCTTCCATTTGGCTTCGTGGTGCTGAAGGCAGGCGTTGACCGGCCCGATGCGGAAATCATCAAGGAAATAGTCGGCCTGGTGCGGGAGAAAATCGGCCCGGTGGCGGCGTTTAAACAGGCAGTGATCGTGAAGCGTCTGCCGAAAACCCGGTCTGGCAAAATCCTGCGTGGCACCATGCAGAAGATTGCGGACAACGAGGATTACAAGATGCCCGCGACCATCGACGATCCGGCCATCTTGGAGGAGATCGACGAATCCTTGCAAGTGGTCGGCTATTCCAAGGCACGCGCCTGATCACCTCTCGCCAACTCACAGCAAA
>JBMYUJ010000085.1:0-12134 GCA_049605255.1 Magnetospiraceae bacterium | reverse complement strand
GCAACCGGGGGGCGCGGCGCGGGCGCTGAAATAGGGGTGACCTTGAGGGGCGCTTCCAAAGCGGCCCGCCAGGCGAGCCAGGGGCCCGGGTCCACCGCTGCCCCCGCTTGGCCTCGGCGCAGATTCTCCAAGCGCTGCAGCCAGCGGGCGGGCACCGTGGGGGTGCCGCCTGCCCGGGTCGCGCGGGTCACCACCACCCGTGGCGCGCTGAAAGCCTGCACGAAATCATGGGCGGTCAAACCGATGCGGCGTTCCGGCAGGGGTAGGCCGAACCGCTGCATCATGGGGCGGCTCATCCAGGGGCTGGCAGCGGCCTCCGGCGGCCAAGTGCCTTCGTTCAGGCCCCCCAGGATCATCAGATCGGCCTGTTGCAGCCGGGCTTCCAACAGGCCCAGGATCGCCAAACGGGGATGGGCGCCGCGTCGGGGGCGCACGGATTGGCCCGCCATCAGGCCTTCCAACAGGGCGGGATAATCTGCGGGCAAGACCGGGGCAAGGTCGCGGGTCGCCTCCAGCAGGTCTTGCGCGAAGGCGACGGCGACGGTTCCCGCGTCCCCCACCCAGAGCCGATCTGCGCCCGCTTCCGTATCGGTGGCGGCCAGGGCTTCGGCGACAGATAAATGGGCAGTGAACAGGGTTTCCAGGGGTGCCGGCGCGCCCGCTTCCATGAGCTCTGAGAGGGGGGCGAACAGGGCCTCCAGATGGGCGATGACCGGGGCGAGGTCTCGCTGATCTTCTTCCAGTAAGGGGGCCAGGTTTTCCAGTCCCGGGGCGGGGCGGGCGCCGCGCAAAACCGCGCGTTCGATCCGCCGGATCTGGGTCAGAAAGGCGCCGCGTGCCCGCCCCCCCGCCGCCAGCGGATGCTTGCAGCAGGCGAGCAGGTCTACCGGGGCAAAACCCGATGCGGCGGCGCGGGCGATCAGCCGCAGATAACTGCCCAGCGCCGTGGTCGCCAGGGGTTGCCCGGCGGAATCATCCACCTGAATGCCCCAGCGTTCCAGCTCCGCCGCGACCCGGCGCGCCAGATCCCGGTCGGGGGTGACCAGGGCGGCGGTCTTGCCCGGGGTTTCCAGGGTTTCGCGCATCATCAGCGCGATGGCGCCCGCTTCCTCCGCCGGATTGCCCGCCGCAATCTGGGTCAGGCCGGTCCAGGCTTCTGGGGGCGGGTCCGTCAACGGCCCGCTCGGGTCCGTTTCCGTGGGCCAGAGTGCCATGGTCGCCAACCGCCCCCGCGCGGAAGGCTCGGTGCCGGGCCAGGCCTGAACCGTTTCCGGGTCGACGGCCATATGGCGCAGCAGCCAGTCCATGCCGTATTGCGGATGGGTGGGGGCCAGCGCGGCCCGGGCGGCGGGCGGCAAGGTGGGATCGAACCCGGGTAAGACCACGGCGCCGTTGGGCAGCCCGGCGATAACCGCCAGCAGGTCTGCCGTGGCGGGCAGGGTGCCGGTGGACCCGGCGGCGATCACGGGCATCTGTGGGGGACTGTTTCGCCAGGCCTCGGCCTGCGCCTCCAGAAGGCGGGCCTGCCGCCAGGCGGGATCGACGCAGCCTTCATCGGCCAGAATTTTCGGCCAATGTTCTGTCAGGAGGGAGAGGAATTCCAGGGTGATTTGCCAATGGGCCGCATAATCCCCGTCCACCAATTCGGGCAATTTGTCGAAGGTCAGCCGCGCCGTATGGATTTGGTCCAGTAATCGGGCCAGTTCATCCGCCAAGGCCAAGGCCTGATCGGGCGGCGGCGCGGGCGTCGCGGCGGCCCGCACCAGCTTGGCCAGCAGCAACCGGCGCCGGGTCGCCGTGATCGCGGGGGGCAGGTCGAGGGCGGCGCTGTCGACCCCGCCGAGCCAAAACTCATCCTCATCCACATCGCCCAGGGGCAACATGCGGGGCAGCAGCACCGCCTTGCCCGCCGTTTGGCGCAGGAAAGCTTCAGACAAGGCGCGCCGTCCCCGGCGAGTGGGCAACAGGATGATATGATCGGCAAGGGCATCCGGGGCGCCGTCGGTCCCGTCCATCAACCCGGCGGCGAGGGCATCGACGAAGGCCGTGCCCGCGGGGATGGAATAGACGGTCACCGGGCCCGCATCCTCAAGAAGACCGGAATTCGCGGCCCGGGAACCGCTCGCTCATGAACTGCTCCACCGCCGCAAGGCCGCTGGGGTCGCCCACATGGAAACATTCCCCGTCATGGATCACCGCATAGAGCCGCTCTGCCTCGATGGCCTTGTCATAGACCAGATTTAGGGAAAACGGGGTATCCGGGGTGTCTTCGAACAGCCGTTTGTGCAGGATTTGCGTGCCGGTGAACATGTAAGGGGTCAGCTCCCGCTCATCGGGCCGGCGCGCCAATCCCATGGGGTCGATGACAAAATCCCCCCGCCCGTCATAGCCATTGGCGGCGACGGTGGAAAATACCAGAACCAGCGCATCCATCTTGCTCTCGTCCCACAGGTCCATCATCCGGTTCAGGGCGGGGGTGGGGCCGTTCAGCCAGAGAATATCCGAGTTCATCACGAAAAAGGCATCGGCATCCAACAGCGGTAACGCTTTTTTCACGCCGCCGCCGGTTTCCATCAACACGTCCTCGCGGGAAAACTGGACGGCGGGCTGTTCCCGCTTGCGCAGATATTGCTCCACCTTGTCCGCCAGGTGATGGGTGTTGACCACCGCGCGGGGCACCCCCGCCGCGGCGAGGCGGTCCAAGGCATGGGCGATCAGGGGTTGACCGGCGACGGAAATCAGCGGCTTTGGCGTCGTCGCGGTGATGGGCCGCATGCGCAAACCGTGACCGGCGGCGAGGATCATGGCGGAGGAGAGCACGAGGGGACCTTTCTCTGGGAGGGCGGAATCACCCGGTCGAGCCAAGTTTGAAGGGGCAACAGGGCCGGATGCCGGCAGGCGTCTTCCAACAACCGCCAGACCCGATTTATATGCCCTAAATAACCGGTTTTGCCATCCCGAATGGCGAGGCGGGTGAAAACACCGATGACCCGGGCGTGGCGATGGGCGGCCATCACGGCGGCGGCGGCATGGAAGGCCTCCGGGTCCAACGCGGGAAAAGCGGCGAGATACCGCGTGGTCATGGCCTCGGCCAAGGGTTTTGGCACATCCCGGCGGGCATCTTGCAGCAAGGACATCAGATCGTAGGCGGGCGATCCGGCCAGGGCATCCTGAAAATCCAACAGCCCGCAGGCGCGCAGGCCGGGGCGGTCTGGCAACCACATCAGGTTATCGGGGAAATAATCCAGCAGCACCAGGGTCGGCGGCAGGGCCTCCGCCAGGGGCCAGAGGTCTTGCCAGATCGCGTGATAAGCGGCGCGATCCTTTTCTGCAACCGGGTGCTCCAGCACCGCCGGGCAGTACCAGTCCAGCAGCAGATCCAGGCGCGGCAGCAAATGCCCGTCCATCAGGGATTCCAGGCCGGGCGGGATCGCCGCCGGGCCGCGTTTGTGCAGATCGATCAACACATCCACCGCCCGCTCATAGAACGGTTCCGGCGCCGCGCCGTCGGCCAGGGCCTTGGCGACGGTTACGTCCCCCAGGTCGGTCAGCAGCAAGAAGCCGTTCTCCGGGTCGGCGGCCAGGATGGAGGGGACCGTGTAGCCCAACCGCTCCAGATGGGTGGCGATGGCGGCGAAGGGGCGCACATCCTCATTGGTGGGCGGCGCGTCCATCAACACGGCGGTTTCCGGATCCCGGGTTACCCTGTGATAGGACCTGAAGGAGGCATCCCCCGCCAGCGGGCACACCCCTGCCTTGCCCCATCCGGCGCGGGTGAGGAAATCCTGTCGCAAGGCGTGGCGGGGGTCGGTCAAGGCAGCACCTCTGCCAAACGTGTTTTCCAGGGGGCGGTTCCTGTCACCTCGGCCCGGCGACCGGCGTCGGTGGCGCCGCCCTGCAAGGTAACCGTCAGCGCCGAGGCGGGCAGCAGGGTTCCCAACCGGTCTGGCCATTCGATCAGGCTGACCCCGTCGGCGAAGGCATCCTCGATATCCAACTCCCAGGCTTCCTCCGGGTCGGTAAGGCGATAGAGGTCGAAATGAAACAGGGTCCAGCCATCCGGGTCGTCATAGGTTTGCACCAGGGTGAAGGTGGGGCTGGGCACCTCCTCTTCCGCGCCCAGCCGGGCCCGGATGAAGGCGCGGGCGAATACGGTTTTCCCCATGCCCAGGGTGCCCGCCAGCGCCACCACATCGCCGGGCCGCAGGACCGCCGCCAGCCGCTGGGCGAGCGCCGCCGTGGCCGGTTCGTCGGGCAGGTCGAGGCGGGAGCTAAAAGCCTTCATGCCCTTGTTGTAACCTTGCACGGGCGAGAGGGCAATATGGCCCAACAGCCCTTGCCAGGGCGGTATCTGCCCGGCATTGTGGGGGGCAGGGACCACAGGCAAAGAGAGTAGGCAATTTCATGACATCCGATCCGATCCGCACCGACGTTGCCATCATCGGCGCTGGCCCCGCCGGGCTGTTCGCCATCTTCGAATGCGGCATGCTGAAGATGTCTTGTCATGTCATTGACGCGCTGGATATGCCGGGGGGGCAGCTTTCCGCCCTGTATCCGGAAAAGCCCATTTACGATATTCCCGCCTATCCCAAAATCATGGCGCAAGACCTGGTGGATAAGCTGTTGGAGCAGGGCGCGCCGTTTTCGCCCACCTTTCATTTCGGTCAGAAGGTCGTGGCGGCCAGCCGCCCCGCCGCCGGGTGGTGGCTGCTGGAAACCGATAAAGGCACGAAGATCGAGGCCAAGGCCGTGCTGATTGCCGCCGGGGCCGGGGCGTTTGGCCCCAACCGCCCGCCGTTGCCGGGGATTGAGGATTATGAAGGTTCGGGGGTGTTTTATATGGTCGGTCGCCGCCGGGAGTTCGCGGGCAAGCGTGTGGTGATCGCGGGGGGCGGCGATTCGGCCGTGGATTGGGCGCTCTCCTTGTCGGAGGTTGCCGCCGACGTGAAACTGGTGCATCGGCGGCCCAAGTTCCGCGCCGCGCCGGAAAGCGTGGCCCAGCTCAAGGAACTCACCGACGCGGGCAAGGTGGAACTGGTGGTGCCCTATCAGCTTTCGGGATTGGATGGTGCGAACGGAAATCTATCTGCAGTGATCGTCAAAGACCTGGACGGCAATGAACGCCGCCTGGAGGCGGACGCGCTGCTGCCCTTCTATGGCTTGGCCATGGAGCTGGGCCCCATCGCCGACTGGGGGTTGGCGCTCGATCAGAAATATATCAACGTCAACCCACGGGATTGCGCCACCAACCTGCCCGGCATTTTTGCCATCGGCGATATCGCGACCTATCGTGGCAAGTTAAAGCTGATTCTCTGCGGTTTTTCCGAAGCGGCCATGGCGTCACGGGGGGCCTATGCCCTGGTGCATCCGGACGAGGCCCTGCATTTCGAGTATTCCACCTCGATGGGCGTTCCGGGTTGATCGCCCTACCGCTTTTTCGATTTGCTCCACAGAATAACGGCGAAACCAATCATGATTCCGGCGGAGATCACAATAACGCCCATGCCCCAGGCAAACGATTCTTCAAACGACATCTCAATCCCCTCTTCGTCGGTTCGCATCCTAATATAGGCGAAGATACGCTCTCAGCTTGAGACATGCAAAACGCGCTGTCAACGGGGCTCCTGCCCCTTTGATCACCGCGTGCGACGTAATTCAAATCTCAAAAAAATAGGGGAATGCGAGAACCTCGCATTCCCCATCCGGTAACCCGGAAAAGCGTCATGCCTTAGGACATATATTAGTTTAATGTAATGTTACGGCGGGGTCACGCGGAAATTCATGAAAAGGCACAAATAATTTCAGGCTTTGCACTTCGGCTTGCCGTGCCAGGAGGTCAGGCAGGACAGATTGACCAGAACCTCCTCCGGCCCGTCCCCCGAAACCAGGCGCGCCGGGGCATCGGGTTCACCCAGGCCATCTGTCACCGCAACGGCCCCACCAAAATCGTGATGGGCGGTAAAGTCATTGGCGGTCACCACCACCTTGATGCCGGCGCTGCGCGCGGCCTGCACGCCTTCGGCGGCGTCCTCGATGGCCAGGCAGTCCGACGCGGGCAGATTAAGCCCGTCCAAGGCCTGGAGGTAGGAATCCGGTGCCGGTTTCTTGCGGGCGACGGAATTGCCGGAACAGATCACATCGATCTTTTCCAACACCCCATGGCCGAGGTTCTTTTGCAGCAAAACCTCCAAATTGCCGTGATGGGCGGCGCTGGCGATGCCGACCTTAAGGCCTGCCTGCCAGGCCTCACCCAAAAGCCGGGCGACGCCGGGGCGCAACGGCACTTCGCCGGAGGCGACGCGGTCTTGAAACAGCGAAGTCTTGCGTCGGTGGATTTCCTGCACCAGAGATTTCCCCCCTTTGGTGAGGGTTTCTGGGGCAAATTGCCGTAAATAAGCGGTGATCCGTTCCTTGCCGCCAGAGATGGTCAGCAGGCGCGCATACAGGCCGGGGTCCCATTGGAACCCCATTTCCATCTCGGAAAACACTTCGTTAAACGTTTGTCGATGGGTTTCCTCGGTTAGCGCAAGCGTCCCGTCCACATCGAAAATCAGCCCCCGCAGCATGATCTCTACCCTGTTGCTTGTGCAAGAACCCACAACCAGCAGTTTATTGCTTTTGTTATTTAAAAATTATTGCCCCAATTTGCGCGTATATGCAAGCGGCATCAAAGAAATGCGTTTAGTGAGAAAAACGGGGGGCGTCGCAAACAGCAAGTGATATTTTTATAACTGCGGGAAAGGTAAAACCGCCGCGGTATTATGCAAGTGGGGAGAAAGACGGTGAACGAGCTTGTTCCGGCCAGCAAACAGTCGACAGACATCGTTGCGGCGCAAGATGAGTCGACCTATGTCACCATGTTCGTCGCGGACCAGATGTTTGGCATCCCGGTATTGACGGTCCGGGATATCCTGATTCCCGAGGAAATCCACCGCATTCCCCTCGCACCCAACGAAGTGGCGGGGTCGATCAACCTGCGGGGCCGGATTGTCACCGTGATCGACGTGCGCCGCAGCCTCGGCCTACCGCCGCAAAAATCGGCAGATCCAGAGCCATCAGAAAGCGCGGAGGCCCCTGCCGCCGAGAGTAAAAAAAAGAACGGCAAAGCGCCGCCGACCCGAAAAATCGCCGGTCAAGAGCGCATTTGCGTGACCGCCGAACTGCGCAACGAGCTGTATAGCCTGCAGGTGGATCGCATCGGCGATGTGCTGTCCTTGCCGCGCAGCCAGTATGAAAAAAATCCGGCCACTTTGAACGCCAAATGGCGGGAATTCAGCCGCGGCGTCTATCGCCTCGAAGGCCGGTTAATGATCATCCTGGACGTGGAGAAACTGCTGGATTTCACCGACCGTAAGGCGTCCTGATCCGGGGGGGCGCAACTATTCTCCTTGTTGCAATAGCAGGCCCCGTTCCCGGGCGACCTCGATGGTGCGCACGTAAAATAACGCTGCCAGGCTGAGATAGACCAGGTTCAGGCCCACCGCCCGGGCCAGCAGGTCGAGCCGGAACCCGTGCCCGAACAACACCGACCGCATGCCTTCAAACACATGGGATGTGGGCAGCATCCAGGAAATGGGCTGAATCCAACCCGGCAGGGAGTCGACGGGGTAATAAATCCCTGACAGCGGCGCCATCATGAAGATGCCGACCCAGCAGAGGGATTCGGCGCTGAGCCCGAAGCGGAGAATCAGTGCCGCGATCACCAGGCCCAAGGCCCAGCCCGCCACCAGAAGATTGGCGAAAAACACCAGCAATGGCGGCCCCATGCCAAACACCCAGACATCAAACAGGGGCAGGGCCAACAGGGCGGCGGGCAGGATGCTGATCAACGTGCGGGCGAAACTGATGGTCATCAGGCCCGCCACCAATTCGATCGGCCGCAGCGGGCTGATGAAGAGCTGGGCCAGATTGCGCGCCCACATCTCCTCCACGAAGGTATAGGACATGCCCAGGCTGGACCGGAACAATACATCCCACAGCAAGACGGCACTGATGAAGACCCCCGCGGCCTGCGCCACCCAAGAGCTATGCTGGGTAAAGAAACTGGTGATGAACCCCCACAGGATCATTTGCACCAGGGGCCAATAGGCAAGTTCCAACAGGCGCGGCCAGGACCCGCGCAATACATAGAAATAGCGCAGCGCCATGGCGCCGATGCGGCGGACGGAAAAAGCGGGCGGTGGGCGGCGCGCGATCATCGCGGTGTTTCCGCCCGGGCGATATCCAGGAACACTTCCTCCAAGGTGGCGCGGCCATACCGGCTCAGCAGCGCCGCCGGGGTGCCCGTATCAACGATCTTTCCAGCGCGCATCATCAAGACCTGATCGCAGAGCCGCTCTACCTCCCACATGTTATGGGAGGCGAGCAGGATGGTGGTGCCTTCCTGCTGGCGCAGGGTTTCCAGATAGCCCCGGATCCAATCCGCCGTATCCGGATCGAGGGAGGCGGTGGGTTCATCCAGCAGCAGAATCTCCGGATGGTTGATCAATGCCTTCGCCAAGGCCACCCGGGTTTTCTGCCCGGCCGACAGGGTGCCCGTATGCCGATCCAACAGGGACGTGAAATCCAGGTCTTCCGCCAAGCGGGCGATGCGCTCCTTCGGGCGCGGTAAATCATACAGCCGGGCATAAACGGTCAGGTTTTCCCGCACCGAGAGCCGCGCGGGCATATCCACATAGGGCGAGGAAAAATTCATCCGCCACAGCGCCTTGTGCCGGTCGCCGGCCATATCCACATCGAACAGGCGAACCGATCCGGCGCTGGGCAACAAAAGGCCCAGCATCATGGCGATGGTGGTGGTTTTGCCCGCGCCGTTGCCCCCCAGCAGGGCCATGGTGCTGCCCGCTTTGACGGAAAAGGAAATATCATCCACGGCGGTCACCGCGCCGAAATGCTTGCTCACCCCGTCCAGGCGGATGATGGCCTCTCCGTATTGTTGCGTCACAGGCCGCGCCTTCGCACCCGGTTGCCCGCGCGCCGGTTCTCATCCGCGATCAATTGCTCGATATGTCGTCCTTGGAACAGGGATATGCCCACGGTTTGGCCGAAATCCACCGCATCCACGGAATCGCAGCGGTGCAGAATCACCCGGGGCGATCCGATCCGGTGGATGGTATCGGCGATGGCTTGCCGGTCTTCCGGTCCCGCCTCCAAAAATGCCGGGTCCCAGGCGATTTTTACCAGATCCGCGCCCAGGCGCTCCCGATCCACCAGGCGCAGATTATGCCGGGTGATGCCATCCACGCAAACCCGATATCCCCGGTCCGCTACGAAGGCGCGGGCAAACAAATAGGCGCCGATATCGGCGAAAATATCCCCCAATTGCAGTTCCAGAATGATATTGCCGCGCATGGCGGCAATCACGCTGTCGTCGAAGGACAGGAAGGACGGGGCCAGGATGGTCCCCACATTCAGATTGATGCTGATATCCCCGGAATAATGATGTTCCGTTGTTTTCGACAGCATGGACAGAATGCGGGCATCCAGGGTTTCCGTCAGATGGCGGAACAGCCAGGGGCTGGAGGTGAGGTCCGTATTGGGCAGCACTGTTTCGCGCAAATCGGAAATTGAAATGAACAGCTCGCTGAATTGCGGCTCGGGCACCCGGTTGAAGGCGAGCGAACACACATATTGCCGCCGCACAAGGTTGGACAGGTCCGATCGTTCCAGCGCGGCTTCCATGCGGCTTAGAAGCGCTGGGGTAAATGGATCGCCGGTTGGTTTAGGAGGCGGTGCTTCCCGTCCTTGCGAGGCTCCCGGCCCGTCTTGCGGGTTGACCACGTCTTCGACCAGATCCCGCGCCAGATCCAGAACTGTGTCATATTCGGTTTCCAGATTGTACCAGCTACAGAAACGGCGGTTGCGGTCCTCCACCACTTTTTCCACCATCAGCGGATCGTCGCCAAACAGAAACCGCAGCCGGTCAACCGCTGCGCTCACCTGTTCGCGGGCCTCTGTCTTGTAGGCAAACAGAAGATCCCCGCTGGCGACGACAAAAAGTTGCCCCAGAAGATCGGACACCATGGGATCGAAAATATCCGCAGCGGCGCGCAGATGGTGATCCCGCCGGTTATAGGGCTGCAACCGAGACACATGCACGTGCAACAGGCGCCGCCCCTGCACATGCTGTTTCAAGCGGTGTACATAATCCAGAAACAGGGCTTCCTGGCCCCGCATCATGCAGAGGGCCCGCCGGGATTGGCATCGCGGGCCATCTTGGCGGCAACCGCCTGCATCAACCGGTCTACGAAATATCCCTGAAAGGCGGAGATGCCCAACTGCAGGCCGAACATGACGGCGTCTTCGGAATCCACCCGCGACATGATCACCCTGTCCCGTCCCAACCGGCTAACCTGTTCTTTGGCCATTTGCTGACACGGCCCAGCAACCCTGTCGCGATATTCCTCGCCCCAATGGACCTTGTAATACTCTGCCTCGAAGAACGACGGATCGCAATGGGCGAGCAGCAGCGGGTCTAACCCATCGATCACCACGGGGAAGGCGAAGCGCTGCAAACGCCGCCGGGCCCGGTCATACAAATGGGTGTTGGCGATGGCATCCACGATATGGATTTCCACCGCCACCAGGGAGGCCGCCTCTGCCGCGGTTTCCTGAAACTCCCGAAAATGGGACGATAGGATGGTATCGATGTTTAAGTTAATGCTGATCGGGTTACGCAAGGCGCCGAACCGGCGGTTTCCGATGGTATCCAGGATTTTTCGGTCGATGGTTTCGGTTAGATGTTGAAACAGCCAACGGTTGCCCAACAGATCGAGCCCTGGCGCCAACCGTTTTCCCAAATCGGAAATCGCCACATATTGTTCCCGAAACAATAGCTTTCCCAAGCCTTTTGATCCCATGCGCAGCGCCGGTTGCTGGCGTAGAAAGTCGCGCATGGACAAGCCTTCCAGGGCCTTGATGGCGGCGTCCAGTTCCCGGGGGTGGATTGGCGGCAGGGGAGGGCGGCTTGGTTTTGGCGGCGCCGCCGCGCCATCGCCCAAATCTTGCCGAAACAGGCGGGCGTCCCGCTCCAGATCGTACCACGTGGTAAATCGGTCACGCCCGCTTTTCCGGTCTGTCAGCGGATCGCCATCGAACAGGTTGCGCACCCTCTCCGCCACGCTATCCACATCGGAAACGCCCAAATCCTTGGTCAACAACACCAGATCGCCGTGTGACAAGGTATGGGTCTCCGCATTGCCGGTCTTCACCAGCGGATCCAATACCCGGGCGGCGAGCCGCAGATAGGCGGGTTTGCGGTAATGGGGCTTGAGCTGCGACAGGTTAAAGCGGACGGCACCGCGCCCCGTCAGATTGCCTGTCAGCCGGTCTAACTTATCCAGCAACAGGCTTTCCGCCGGCTTGGGATCGGGGTTGGCCCCGCGCGTTTCCTGAGGAGCATAGGCCATGGCGGCGGCAGCGGGATCCTTCGTCCACAGGCAGGAGGTTGCGATACCCGGTATCTTAGCCTTAAGGCGCGCGGCAAAACAACTGCCGCGCCAACCCACTTCGCTCATCGGGATCGTAAAAATCAATGGCTGGGCGGTAGAATTCATGCGGTCTCCGGAATGGGCTTCCGCTATAACGGGGCCCGATCATGAGCAGCTTCGACGCGCATCTTCTCTACGGCCTGTGCTGGTTTGCCTTTGCCGCCCTGCATTCGGTATTGGCGACCCTGGGGGCGCGTACGGCCCTGGGGCCCGCCCTGGGGCGCGCCTACCGGCTGGTGTATAACGGGGTGGCGGTGATTACCCTGGTGCCGGTTTGGATCGCAGGACAGATTTTGCTGGGGAGCGGGTTGGATTTTAATTGGCCGCCCTTGATGCAGGGGGTTTTGTTCGCGCTGTTTCTGACGGGCGGGGGCCTGATGATCCTGGCCTTGCGGGAATATGATTTGGGACTATTCTCCGGCATGGCGCAGTTTCGCCAAGGGCGCGGGGCCACGCTGGTGGCGGAGGAAGAACCGCTGCATTTTGACGGCCTGCACCGCTATGTGCGCCATCCCATTTATAGCGCCGGGTTCTTGATCCTGTGGGGGCGGGTGAGTGATGAATTTTCTCTCGCCACCGCCTTCTGGGCGAGCCTATATCTGGTCATCGGCAGCCGGTTCGAGGAACGTCGTCTAATTCGTCTTT
>JBMYUJ010000084.1:0-12521 GCA_049605255.1 Magnetospiraceae bacterium | reverse complement strand
CGGATCAATGGCTTGACCACTCCTTGGGGCCTGGACGACCTGAAAGCCGCAGCGGCGGCTGGACCGGATGCCATCTTGGTCCCCAAAGTGGATTCTGGCGAGGATATCGCCGCTATCGAAGCCCTATTGGCGGAAGCGCAAGCGGCGCCTGACATCAATATCTGGGCGATGATGGAAACCCCGCGTTCGGTCTTGGACCCGCTGGGAATCGCCGCCGCCTCGCAGGAATTCGGCAAGCGGCTCTCCTGCTTCGTCATGGGCACCAATGATATTGCCAAGGAAATGCGCATGCGGCATATGCCGGGTCGTGCCAACATGCTGGGCTATCTCGCCAACAGCGTCGCGGCAGCGCGGGCCTTCGATCTGGATGTGATTGATGGCGTATATAACAATTTCAAGGACATGGAAGGCTTTGATGCGGAGTGCACTCAAGGCCGCGACCTGGGCATGGACGGCAAAACCCTGATCCATCCCAGCCAAGTAGGCCCCTGCAACCTGGCCTTTTCGCCATCTGAGGTGGAGGTTGAAGACGCCCGAGCCGTGATCGATGCCTTCGCCCTGCCGGAGAATCAGGGCAAGGCGGCTATCAGCCTGAATGGCCGCATGGTGGAACTGCTGCATGCGGAAGTTGCCAAACGCGTGGTTGCCTTGGCCGATGCAATCGCCGAACGGGATGCCGCCGGGTGACCGACGGGGACTGGATCGCCGTCTTCCCAGACCTTTCCGGGCTTGAACCGGAAACCCGTGCCAATTTGATGCGCGTCGCTTCCCCCGTTTCCTTGCCGAAAGACAGTGTGGTGTTTCGGCCAGGGGACGCCTGTGGCGCCTATCTTCTGGTTCTTGAAGGTAGCGTTCGGGTGCAGATGATCGCCGAAAGCGGGCGGGAAATCGTGCTCTACCGGGTTGAGACCGGGCAGACCTGCATTCTCACCACCGCCTGCCTGCTGGGCCAGAGCGATTATGCTGCCGAGGCCATTACCGAAGAGCCGGTTCGGGCCGTTGCCATACCAGCGGGCGCATTCCAACAAGCCCTGGACCGCTCTCCCGTCCTCCGAACCTTCGTATTCACCCACTATGGCACCCGGATCATGGGGCTGATGGCCTTGATCGAAGAGGTTGCGTTTGGCCGGATAGACCTTCGGCTCGCCAGGTTTCTTCTAAACCATGGCGGGGCCGAAGCGGCCCTTACCCGGACCCATCAAGAAATCGCCGTTGAGCTCGGCACCGCGCGGGAGGTTGTTAGCCGACAATTAAAAGAGTTTGAACGGCGGGGTTGGGTCTCCCTGGGGCGTGGCAGGGTTTCAATTACCGACAAACCAGCCCTGAAAGAACTTTTGAGCCTTTAAGATTTTGTACACTGCGTGACAAGGTCACGGAAAGCGCCCAGCGATTTTGCTCTATTGGGGTCATAGCAACCCTTCAATGGAGACAAATGTCATGCAAAAAAACATGGGAATTCTCGACCGGGCCTTGCGTGCCATCGTCGGCGTCATTGCCATTGCCTTCGCCCTGCTGAGCAGCTCCCCCTATGCCATGTGGGGATGGATCGGCGTGGTGCCGCTCGCAACGGCGATCATCGCTTGGTGCCCGGCCTATGTGCCGTTCGGTCTCAAAACCTGTAAGGTGGAAAGCAAGGTCTCCTGACCTTGCTCCTACCTACCGACAAAGATACTACGCCACGGCGGCCAGGCGGCTGAGGGCCTCGGAAAGTTTCTCCTTGGCCTGCACCGCCTCGGCGCGTCTTTCCCGCTCCGTTTCCACCACGGCTTCCGGCGCCTTGGCCAGAAACTTTTCATTCCCAAGCTTTTTGTCATGCTTGGTGATCTCGCCGTCCAGCTTGGCGATCTCTTTTTCCAGCCGTGCTTTTTCCTGGGCGATATCAATCACATCGGCGATGGGCAGAATCAGGGTTGCTTCGTCGATCACGTCCTGCACCGAGCCCTTGGGCACGGGGCCCTCCAGAACCTTCGCGTCGGAAAGCCGCGCAAGACGCAGGATAATTTCCTGATGCCGGGCGAGCCGTTCTGACGCGGTGGCATCCGGATTCGCCAGCATCAGGGGGATCTTGGCGCCGGCGGGCACATTCATTTCGTTGCGCACCGACCGGGTCTGCGTAATCAGGCGCACCACCCAATCCATTTCCGCATTGGCATCGGCATCGATCAGCGCGTCATCATCCCCCGGCCAGGGGGCGATGATCAGGTCATGATCGGACCCATAACCCAGTTCTTCATACAGCTCTGCCGTGATAAAGGGCATCATGGGATGCAATAGCTTGAGGATTTCCCCCAATGCCCAGGCCGTGGTGGCGCGGGTTTCCGCCGCTTCCGCCATGGTGAACATGGGCTTGGCGAACTCCAGATACCAATCGCAGAAGGTTCCCCACACGAATTGATAAGCCGCGCCTGCCGCATCGTTAAACCGATAGGCCTCGATCGCCCGCGCGGTTTCCCGCGCCGCCTCGGCCACCTTACCGATGATCCAGCGGTTGGCGATGGCCGTGACATTGCCGGGATCGAAAGCGGGATCGGGTTTGCAGTCGTTCATCTCGCAAAACCGCGCCGCGTTCCACAGCTTGGTACAGAAATTCCGATAGCCTTCCACCCGGCTTTCCGACAAGCGCACATCGCGGCCCTGGGCGGCCAGTGCCGTGAGGGTAAAGCGCAAGGCATCGGCGCCGTATTGATCCACCAGAACCAAGGGATCGATCACATTGCCCTTGGATTTGGACATCTTCTGGCCGGCTTCGTCGCGGACCAGGGCATGCACATAAACGGTGTGGAACGGCACTTCGTCCATGAAATGGATGCCAAACATCATCATCCGGGCAACCCAGAAGAAGATGATATCGAAGGCGGTGACCAACACATCATTGGGATAATGCTTGGCCAGCACCGGGTCTTCATCGGGCCAGCCCAGGGTTGAAAACGGCCATAAGGCCGAAGAGAACCAGGTATCCAGCACGTCGGTTTCCCGGCGCAGTTCCACTGGATGGCCGTAATGGGCCTGGGCCGCGGCCTGGGCTTCTTGCTCGGTCAATTCCACGAACACGGTTTCATCCGGGCCGAACCAGGCGGGAATCTGGTGCCCCCACCAGATCTGCCGGGAAATGCACCATGGTTGGATATTGCGCATCCATTCGAAATAGGTCTTTTCCCAGCTCTTCGGCACGAAGACGGTCTTGCCCTCTTCCACCGCCTTGATCGCCGGTTTCGCCAGTTCTTCCGCATTCACGAACCATTGGTCGGTGAGCCAGGGTTCAATCACCACGCCGGACCGGTCGCCATAGGGCACCATCATGGCATGGTCTTCCACCCGATCCAGCAGGCCCAGGCCTTCCATCTCCTTGACCAGGGCGTCGCGGGCTTCATAGCGGTCCAGCCCGTGATAATGCTCAGGGCAGTTTTCGTTCATGCGGGCATCGCGGTCGAGCACATTGATCATGGGCAGGTCATGCCGCTTGCCCACCTCGAAATCGTTGAAATCATGGGCCGGGGTGATCTTCACCGCGCCGGTGCCCTTTTCCGGGTCCGCATGTTCGTCTGCTACAATGGGGATCGGGCGGTTGGCGATGGGCAAAAGCACGTTTTTACCGATCAGATCCTTATAGCGCGGGTCCTCCCCATGGACCGCCACGGCGGTATCGCCCAGCATGGTTTCCGGCCGGGTTGTGGCGACCACGATATAGCGGCTGGGATCATCCTCCAAGGGATACCGGAAATGCCACATATGCCCTTGGATATCCCGGGATTCCACCTCCAGATCGGAGATCGCCGTGTGCAACAGCGGGTCCCAGTTCACCAGGCGCTTATCCCGATAGATCAGGTCCTGCTTGTACAGTTCCACGAACACTTTGCGTACGGCGCGGGACAAGCCCTCGTCCATGGTGAAACGTTCACGCGACCAATCACAGGATGCCCCGAGGCGGCGTAACTGGCGGGTGATGGTACCGCCGGATTCCGCCTTCCATTCCCAAATCTTCTCGATGAAGGCTTCGCGGCCCAGGTCATGGCGTGTGATGTTGTCTTTTTCCAGGCGCCGCTCAACCACCATTTGGGTGGCGATGCCCGCATGGTCCGTGCCTGGCTGCCAGAGCGCATCTTTTTGCCGCATCCGGTTATAGCGGATCAGAATATCCTGCAACGTATTGTTCAGCGCATGGCCGATATGCAGGCTACCGGTCACATTGGGCGGCGGAATGACAATGGTAAAGGGATCGCCAGTGCCCGCGCGGCCATGGGCGAAATCACCCGCTTCTTCCCAATTTTTATAGTGCTTTCCTTCAACCGCTTCGGGCGAATAGGTTTTTTCCAGCATCGCTGGCATACCCCTTAGTCTGTCATCGAAAATACCCGGAAACGGGACCGCTTCCAGGCTCGCCGGTATATCGGGAAACCCTTTTGATTTCAAGGCTTGGACGGTTTAACGCAATCCCCGTTCGCGCTGGATCTTGCGCCATTGCGCCACATTGCGCTGATGTTCTTTCAGCGTTCGCGCAAAGGCATGCCCGCCCGAACCATCCGCCACGAAATAAAGCGCATCCGTATCTTGCGGCGCCAAGGCGGCCCGGATCGCGGCTTCGCCTGGATTGCAGATGGGTCCAGGGGGCAGACCGGGGGTCACGTAGGTGTTGTATGGCGAGTTGATTTTCAGGTCTTTGCGGGTGAGTTCCCGGTCCAATGTCTGTTTGCCCAGGGTCAGGGCGTAAATCACCGTGGGGTCTGTTTGCAGGAGCATATTCTTGCGCAGCCGATTGATAAAAACCCCGGCCACTTTCGCCCGTTCATCACCGACACCTGTTTCCTTTTCGATGATCGACGCAAGGATAAGGGCCTCCTCTTGAGAGGCCAAGGGATATCCTTCGGGCCGAGATTCCCACGCATCTTTTAAAACCTTATCCCGCGCGGCGCGCATGCGCCCAACCAAGCGCATGCGGCTGTAGTTTCGCGGAAAGCTGTAGGTTTCCGGCAGCAAAGCGCCTTCGGCAATAGTCTCTGGATCAATCGGCGGGCCGGAGAGGGTTGGATCGGCATTGACCAGCGCAAGAATTTCAAGGGTGGTCAGCCCTTCCGCCAGGGTGAGCGAATGCTGGATGGCGGTGCCATGGCGGAGAATATCCAAAATCTGCCGGGGGCTCGCATGGGCAGGAATAGTGAATTCCCCGGCTTTCAGATGCGCCTCTGGTTCGATCATTCGCGCCGCGATGCTGAACAGGGGAATGGGGCCTTCGGCAAGGGCGCCTGCTTCCAGCAAAGCGCCTTCGATCTGGCGCGTGCCCATCCCCGGTTCCACCGTGATGGCGGTTTCCTGGGCGAGCGGGCCCGGCGCTGATATCTGGGAAATGACCCAATAGCCCGCGCCGATCGCTCCCACAATCGCAGAAAGGATGAGAAAAACGACGGCCTTGAAAAAGCTGCTCACCGCCGCCCCGCGGAGTTACGGGGCCGCCGTAAAAACAAGCGACGCGTTGGTGCCACCGAAACCAAAGCTGTTGGACAGCGCCGCCCGGACCTTTTTCTCCTGCGCCACTTTCGGCACCAGGTTCATGTCGCAGCCATCCGACGGGTCGTCTAAATTCAAGGTCGGCGGCACGATGCCGTGATTGATCGCCAGCAAAGAATAGATGCCTTCCACGGCACCCGCAGCGCCGAGCAAATGGCCAACGGCGGATTTGGTCGATGACATGGCGATAGTGTCCGCCGCTGCGCCAAACAGTCTGCGCACGGCGCCATGTTCGATCTCATCACCCAACGGGGTCGATGTGCCGTGGGCGTTGATATAGTCAATGTCTTCCGGCGCCAGGCCAGACCGCTTGAGCGCCGCCCGCATGGACCGAAAACCACCGTTGCCATCTTCCGCGGGCGCGGTGATATGATAGGCATCGCCGGACATGCCGTAGCCAATCACTTCGCCATATATCTTGGCACCGCGCTTTTTGGCATGTTCCAGCTCTTCCAAAACCACAATCCCGGAACCTTCGCCCATGACAAAGCCGTCCCGGCCTTTATCCCAAGGGCGGGAGGCCGCTTGGGGCGTGTCGTTATAGCTGGTTGAGAGCGCCTTAGCTTGAGCGAACCCGGCCATGCCGAGTTTACAGACGGCGGCTTCGGCACCGCCCGCCACCATCACATCCGCATCGTCCCACATGATGATGCGCGCGGCATCACCAATGGCATGGGCCCCTGTGGAACAAGCCGTGACCACGGAATGGTTAGGGCCCTTGAAGCCGTAACGGATCGACACATGACCAGAAGCTAGGTTGATCAGAGAGGCAGGAATAAAGAACGGGCTAAGCCGCCGCGTCTTGCCTTCATGTATCGTTACCGCGCCTTCGGCGATCTTGGGTAGACCACCGATCCCCGAACCGATGAGAACCCCTGTGCGTTCCGCATCTTCGTCCGCCAGGTCATGCCAACCGGAATCCGCTACCGCCTCCACCGCCGCCGCGATGGCGAACAGAATGAAATCATCAATTCGGCGGCGATCCTTGGACGACACAAATTCGTCAGGGTTGAAAGTCCCCTCCGATCCATCCCCCAAAGGCACTCGGGCGGCGATCTTTGCGGAAAGATCGCTGGTATCAAAGTCGGAAATGGCGACCACACCGGACTTACCCTCCGTCAGCCGACTCCAATTCCGGTCAACGCCTATCCCCAAAGGCGTGACCAAGCCCATTCCCGTAACAACTACGCGTCTCATGAAATGCCTCCGGGATCCTACACTCAGTCCTTTGCCGGATACCCGGCCTTAAGACTGAGATTCGATGTAATCAATGGCATCCTTGACGGTCACGATCTTTTCCGCGGCGTCGTCGGAAATTTCGATCCCGAATTCCTCTTCAAAGGCCATGACAAGTTCAACGGTATCAAGGCTATCCGCACCCAGATCGTCAATAAAGCTGGAGGTTTCGTTCACCTTGGCTTCGTCTACACTCAGGTGTTCAACAACAATTTTTTTCACGCGGTCGGCAACGTCGCTCATTTGTATTCCCCAAGTTCCTAAGTTCGGTTTTTTACTTTAAACGGATTATGGTTAACCCTGAATTTATTTTCCAATCAATCCGTTCTCTAGAGTTCAAAAAATGCTTCCTAACACACTTTATCAGCCTTGGCCAGCGCCCGAGAGCGCTCTTTTAGCCCCGGTCAAATCATCGCCATTCCCCCATTTACATGAAGGGTTTGTCCCGTCACATAGGCCGATTCTTCGCTGGCAAGATAGAGGACCGCTGCGGCAATGTCTTCTGCGGTCCCCAAACGGGCCGCCGGGATCGCTTCAATTAGGCGATCCTTCTGCGCGTCGGGCAGTTCACGCGTCATCGGCGTGGCGATAAATCCGGGCGCGACCGTGTTCACTGTGATGCCCCGCGAGGCCACCTCTTGCGCCAAGGCCTTGCTCATCCCGATCATGCCTGCCTTGGACGCGGCATAGTTGGCCTGCCCCGGATTTCCGGTCACACCGACAATAGAGGTAATGCCGATGATCCGGCCGTAGCGCTGCTTCATCATGCCACGCAGGCAGGCCTTAATCAGGCGAAACCCCGCGGTCAGGTTCACATCCAAAACCGTTTGCCATTCTTCGGGTTTCATCCGCATGGCCAGTTGATCCCGGGTCAAACCGGCATTGTTCACCAGGATATCGAGACCACCCATGGCGCCCTCCGCATCCTTGCCCAATTGATCGACTGCATCCAGGTCGGCAAGGTTGCACGGCACCACATGGGCCCGCTCTCCCAAATCCGCCGCCAAGGCTTCCAGGCGCTCCGCCCGGGTGCCCGATAAGGCCACAGCGGCACCAGCCGCGTGCAAAGCCCGGGCAATGCCCTCGCCGATACCGCCAGTGGCACCGGTCACCAGCGCCTTTTTACCGCTTAAATCAAACATGAAAATCAGCCTGTAAGATATTCGTTATGATAAGTTTTCAATAAACGTCGCGACATCCTCAGGGGTGCCGACGGTCGCTGTCCCCAAAGATCGATCAATCCGTTTTGCCATCCCGCTGAGGGCTTTTCCAGCGCCAATTTCCACCAATTCGGTCACACCCTGGTCTTTGAGATACAGCATGCTTTCCCGCCAACGGACCGCGCCGGTCACTTGCTTGATCAGCAAGGCGCGAATGGTTTCAGGGTCAGTTACCGCCGCTGCGGCCACATTGGCGACAATGGGCACCTTGGGCGCGTTGATGGTGACGCCGGCAAGCGCTTCCGCCATGGCATCCGCCGCCGGGGCCATTAACTGGCAGTGGAAAGGAGCACTGACCTGCAGCATAACACTGCGCTTGGCGCCCCGCCCTTTTGCGATTTCGACTGCCCGCTCGACGGCGCCGCGATGACCACTGACCACGACCTGGGCGTCTGTATTGTCATTGGCGGCCTCGCAGACTTCCCCTTGGGCCGCCTCTGCCGCCACGTCCCGTGCCCCGGCCAGATCCAGGCCCAACAAGGCGGCCATGGCCCCAACGCCAACAGGAACAGCCTTTTGCATGGCCGATCCCCGCGTGCGAAGCAGCCGCGCCGTATCGCCGATATCCAATGCTCCGGCAGCCGCCAATGCGGAATATTCTCCGAGCGAGTGCCCCGCCACATGGCTACAAAGGCCCTCGACCGCCGCGCCCTTGGACTCCAAAACTTTCACGGCAGCCAGACTAACTGCCATCAGAGCCGGTTGGGCATTTTGCGTCAGGGTTAGGGCATCTTCCGGACCCTCAAAAACCACGGTTGAGAGCTTTTCCCCCAAGGCATCGTCCACCGCTTCGAAAACGGCGCGGGCTTCCGGAAAATTGTCCACCAGGGTTTTGCCCATGCCAACGGCTTGAGACCCCTGCCCGGGAAACACGAATGCGCGGCTCATGTTGGATCCAGTAAGATTGTTATCGTTCTACGTGAGTACCAGAAATAACGAGCGCAGGCGTGGTGTCAAGGCGCTTTCCCATGCTGATGCGTGGCTCAACACCATATCCCAAGGCTTCATAAAAGGAGATCGTTGTCTCATTGCCCGCACGCACCTGTAGATTCACTTTAAGGCAACCCAACGAGGTCAACTTCTGCTCCCCCGCTTGGACGAGGGCCGACCCGACGCCAGTTCGCCGAAAATCCGGGTGAACCGCAACCGTATAGAGCCATCCACGATGACCGTCATAACCCACCGTCACGGTTCCGATTACCCGCTGACCCGCCAGGGCGACGAGGATGCCTTCCGTATCGGCAGCAAGCATTTTTGGGATCGCGACCGCAGCACGGTTATGCGGCGGATCATCTGGAAAAACCTGCTGCCAAAGCTTGTCTACCCCGTCGAAATAAGGGTCTTGATAGGGTTCGATCTTCATTTTTCGCCTATTCGGAGCGCTGCGACGGAAAGGATTCTTGCAACACATCAAATAACATGTATATTCCGCGCCTTCGTCAACTCCTTGCCGGAAGGGTTCCGGCTATGCCCAACGCAGACTGGACCTTATTTGAAGGGGCGCCAGTGGGGCTGAGACAAGCCATAGGGAGCACAGTATCTCAATGCGTAATTATGAAAGCGTGTTTATCGCGCGTCAGGATATTTCTACCCAACAGGTAGATGCCCTGGGTGATACTTTTGCCGGTATCATCACCGAAGCTGGCGGCGCCGTCGGTCGGCGTGAATACTGGGGGCTGCGGAAGCTGGCCTACCGTATCAAGAAAAACCGCAAAGGCCATTACCTCATGCTGAACTTCCAGGCCCCTGCCGAAGCGGTGGCGGAAATGGAACGGCAGATGTATCTGAATGAAGATGTGATGCGGTATTTGACCTTGCGTGTCGACGATGTGGAAGAAGGCCCCTCGGTGATGATGCAAACCCGGGATGAACGCCCGCGCCGGGAAGGCCGCGGCCGCTTCGACCGTGATCGTCCTCCTCGGGAGGGTTCCGAAAACCGTTCAAATAATGACCGAGGGGGAGACAGCGAATGAGCGCGCCCGGAGGACGTCGACCCTTTTTCCGCCGCCGGAAAACCTGCCCGTTTTCCGGTGCCAACGCACCGAAGATCGACTACAAGGACACCAAGCTCCTGAGCCGATTCATCTCCGAGCGTGGTAAGATCGTGCCCAGCCGGATTACGGCCGTTTCCGCGAAGAAACAGCGCGAACTGGCCACTGCGATCAAGCGGGCCCGTTATCTCGCCCTTCTGCCTTTTAAAGTCGAATAGGGGGAGGACGGATCAATGGAAGTCATACTGCTCGAAAGAATCGAAAAACTCGGCCAGATGGGCGATGTGGTGAAGGTGAAAACCGGTTATGCGCGCAACTTCCTTCTGCCGAAGAAGAAAGCGTTGCGGGCGACCGAAGCCAACCGCAAACATTTTGAAACCCAAAAAGCGCAACTCGAAGCCGATAACCTGAAGCGGCGCGAGGAAGCGGAAGCCGTGGCCGCGAAGATGGACGACGTGTCTGTTGTTATGGTGCGGCAAGCGGGCGATAGCGGCCAACTCTATGGTTCCGTGAATACCCGGGATATTGCCGATGCGGTCACCGCCGCCGGTTTTACCATCGGTCGCTCTCAAGTTCGGCTGGAAAAGCCCATCAAGACCCTTGGGCTGTTCGATGTGGCCATCGCCTTACACCCAGAAGTGTTCCGTACGGTTACCGTCAACGTGGCCCGTTCTGAGGAAGAAGCCGAAATCCAAGCCAAGACCGGCCAGGCCATGGTCGGTATGGACGAGGAAGAGGATGACCTGGACGCGCCGACCGCGGAGGAACTTCTGGAACCGGAGGCTTTGGAAGCGTTGAGCGCGGAAGACGCCGAGGCTGCCGAAGATATGGCCCCGGCAACCGACGAAGACCGAGCCGACACGGTTTGATCCCATCGGTCAAATTGGTAATTCAGAAAGGGGTGCCTCGCCGAGGCGCCCCTTTTTTCTTGTCCCAATTTCTGGACTTTTTATCGGTCGAACGGGCGTAGGGATTCCGGTTCGGCGGGCGCCTGTGCGGGCAACGCCTCCTCCTCCTCTTCCAGATTGAACAGATTGCGCAAAAATCCGGGGGCCAGGGCGCTCAGGGGTTGAATGCTGGCTTCTGGCGCGCTGAGTGTCCCCCCGACCGAATAGGTGGCGGCAAATAAACCACTGCCGGTTTCACCCCCGGTGACGATCGTGCCTAGCAGGGGGATGCGCCCCAATGCACTGTTGATCGCGTAGGCTGGAACGATGGTGCCAGTCAGGGAGACAGCGTTGGACGCCACATTGATGCGCCCAGACGCCGTGATCCCCAAGGATAAGCCATAGGCTTGCCCCTCGGAAATTCGCAATGTGGATCCGGCCTTGGAGAACGGCAGTTCCAACCGGTTGAAGGCCAACCCCTCCCCCCCGAGGCTCTCCAAAATACCGGTCAACGCTGCCAGGCTCAGTAACCGCGCCATCACCGGCGCATCCAGCAATCTAAAAGAGGTCAGCACCAGCTTTCCGCGCAGCGGAGAATCCGGTTCCGCATCCGCCAAAACGGCGTCTAATGCCAGGGAACCGCCAGAAATGCTGTCATAGACATCCAAGGCCCTCAGTGCCGCCCCGGCATTGGAAGACCGAACCCGAACCTGGCGCTCCCGCTCCTTAGAGGTCAGACCGAGCAGGATCGCCCCCCCCTCTTTCAAATTGCCTTCGATATTGCCGAATATCCATTTTTGCCCGTCATAGCGGAACGTACCCATCACATTTTCCACCCCACGGGTGGGGGTCATCCAGACATGTTGCAAATTGATGGTCGCTGAAATAGGGTCTGTTACCCCGCCTCCCCCACCGCCACCGGCGGCGAGAAGATCATCGCGCAGGGGACTGAGATCGAAGCTGTCGCCATTGACCTCCAGCAACCATCCGCTCCCTTCATCCGGGGTAAGCGTTACGGTAGCATTGTTGCGCCCTTGCGAAAGCTCCGTCAGGTTTAAACGGGTAATGTTGGTCCCTTGCCTGTTGAAGCTCGCGGTTCCTTCAACCTTGAGCCCCGCTCCGGCAAGCGAGAAGCGGTTCAAAGACCGTACCTTGCCACCTTGTAAGATGAGTTCGAATTTTCCATGGGCATTTTCGCCGGGGGCTTTGTTCCAGGCGAAAACCGGATTATGTAGCTGGCTTTCGGTGAGGTCTAGATCCCCAATAATGGCGGTGCGCCCCGAATCCTGCCGCGTTACCACCAAATTTGCCGCCACTGAACCGCGCAAATATCCACCTGCGAAGGGTGGGAAGTTCAGGCCAATCTCCCGAACCAGCTGGCTCTGTTGGACGGTTCCGCGCACCAAAAATCGCTCCCGATAGGGTATCTTGTCGCCGAAATTGCGGCGCCACTGCAGGCGGAGGGGCATGGATCCCAAGCGGGCCGATCCCGTCACATCCAACCCTTCCTTATCCACGTCGAGTTGCAGATTTCCGCGGCTTAAATTGAGGCCCAGCACCCAATTCGGCAGACGCATACCGTTCAAAGTGGCATTTGCCTGATAGTCCAGTTGCGAGAGGGCAAGGTCCTTCAGCAGGGGAAATTGCAGCCGAAGGTCTGTTTCGGCGCTGCCTCCTGCGGTGTT
>JBMYUJ010000083.1:0-12589 GCA_049605255.1 Magnetospiraceae bacterium | reverse complement strand
GTAGCTTTGGATATCTGCCGGGGCCAGCGCCGGATCTTGCAGCCAGGAGCATTCCGATAGAACCACCCGCCCGCCGACACGCAGCAACCCATGAAAAGCCGCCAGCGCGGTATCGAAGCCAACTGTAAAAACCGCGCCTTCAGACCAGATCATATCCTGAGTCCCATCGCCCAGGCCGGAGTCGATCATCGAGGCGCATTGGGTTTCCACCCGGTCGGCCAGGCCCCGCCGCTTTGCCCGCTCGGTGAAGCTGTCCAGGAAGGGCTTATGCACGTCCACCCCGGTGACCCGCGCCCCCGCCTCGGCCAGCACCAGCCCGGCGGCGCCAGACCCGCATCCCATATCCGCCACTTTGGGCGCGGACCTTGTAGATGGCCGGAACCGGTCATACAACGCCCGGGTGATCGCGGCGGCGCCCGGGCCTTGCCGGGGCATGGCCTCGAAAAACCGAAACAGCGCGGAGGGGAATTGGTCTGTCATGAAAAATTAAAACGGGATTTCGTCGTCGAGATCGGCACCCGCGCCACCGCCGGAACCACCCGAACCGCCACCGCTGTCCCAGTTCGGCCCACCGCCGCCTTGAGACCCGCCAGCACCATAGCCGCCTTGGTTGCCGTAATTTCCGGCACCGCCCCCTTCGCCGCGGGAATCCAACAAGGTGAGTTCGCCGCGGAACCGGCTGAGCACCACCTCGGTCGTATAGCGATCTTGCCCATCCTGGCCCTGCCATTTACGGGTTTGCAATTGGCCTTCCAGATAGACCTTAGAGCCCTTGCGTAGAAACCGCTCCGCAATATCCGCCAGGTTGGGATTAAAAATCACCACCCGGTGCCATTCGGTGCGCTCCCGGCGTTCACCGCTTTGCCGGTCCTTCCAGCTTTCCGACGTCGCCACCGACATATTGACGATTTTATCGCCGTTTTGGGCGAAGCGGACCTCCGGGTCGCGCCCCAGATTACCCACCAAAATGACTTTGTTGACGCTCCCGGCCATGATTGCTCCTTCCTGCTTTGCGCGTGGCGGAGAGGGACCTTACACGCAAACCCAATCGGGATTCCAGTGCCGTTGACAGAAGGGGTCTGCGGTTCTATCTCTTGCGCGGTGCGTGGGCCTGCGAGAACCGCCGGATTTCCGCCGCCCCGCATAGTCTTTTAAACCCAAGGATCGGCCATGTTCGGCGCCATCGCCAAGAAAGTATTCGGATCGGCCAATGACCGGCAGGTCAAGAAACTCCTAAAAACAGTTGAGGCCATCAACGCCCTGGAACCCGAGCTGGAAGCCCTGGACGACGCGGCCCTGAGCGCGCGCACGGCCCAGTTCAAGGAACGTCTGGCCCAAGGGGAAACCCTGGATGATCTGTTGGAGGAAGCCTTCGCCACCGTGCGCGAGGCGGCCAAACGCACCCTCGGCCAGCGCCATTTCGATGTGCAGCTCATGGGCGGCATCGCCCTGCACCGGGGCATGATCGCCGAGATGAAAACCGGTGAAGGGAAAACCCTGGTCGCCACCTTGGCCGTCTATCTGAATGCGCTGACCGGCAACGGTGTGCATGTGGTTACGGTGAACGATTACCTGGCCAGCCGCGATGCGGGATGGATGGGGCAGGTTTACCAGTTCCTGGGGCTCACCGTGGGCTGTATCGTGCATGGCCTGAGCAGCGCCGACCGGCGCGCCGCCTATGCCTGCGATATCACCTATGGCACCAATAACGAATTCGGCTTCGATTACCTGCGCGATAACATGGCCTTCCGGCTGGAGGACATGGTGCAGCGGGACTACGCTTATGCCATCGTCGACGAAGTGGATTCGATCCTGATCGACGAGGCGCGCACGCCGCTGATCATCTCCGGCCCCACGGAAGATAATTCGGAACTCTATACCGCCATCGACAAGCTGATCCCGCAGCTGACAGAGGCCGATTCCGAAAAGGATGAAAAGGCCAAATCCGTCACCCTGACCGAGGACGGCAACGAACATATTGAAGAGCTGTTGCGCGCGGCGGGCCTGATGGCCGAGGGCGGGCTTTATGACATCCAGAATGTGGGCCTTCTGCATCATGTGAACAGCGCATTGCGCGCCCATAAGATGTTCGAGCGCGATACGGATTACATCGTGAAAGACGGCAAGGTGATCATCATCGATGAGTTTACCGGTCGTATGATGGAAGGGCGCCGCTTCTCCGAAGGGCTGCACCAAGCCCTGGAAGCCAAAGAGCATGTGAAGATTGAGAACGAGAACCAGACCCTGGCCTCGATCACCTATCAGAACCTGTTCCGCATCTATCCGAAGCTGGCCGGGATGACTGGCACCGCGATCACGGAAGCCGCCGAATTTGGCGATATTTACGGGCTGGAAGTGCTGGAAATGCCCACCAATGTGCCCGCCGTGCGGATCGATGACGATGACGAGGTGTATCGCACCTTCAACGAAAAGAACGACGCCATTGTCGAGCTGATCAAAGACTGTCACACCCGCAAGCAGCCCATTTTGGTAGGCACGGTCAGCATCGAAAAGTCGGAGCATCTGTCGGCCCTGCTGCGTAAGGCCAAGGTCAAACATAACGTTTTGAACGCCCGCTACCACGAGCAGGAAGCCTTTATCGTCGCCCAGGCCGGGCAACCCGGCGCGGTCACCATCGCCACCAACATGGCGGGCCGGGGCACCGATATTCAATTGGGCGGCAATCTGGACATGCGGGTGCAAAACGAACTTGGGGATGTGCCGGAAGGCCCCGAGCGGGAAAAACGCATCGCCCAGATTACCGAAGAGATCGAACAGAACAAGCGGGTGGTGCTGGACGCCGGTGGGCTTTACGTGATCGGCACCGAACGCCACGAAAGCCGCCGCATCGACAACCAGTTGCGGGGCCGGTCGGGCCGCCAGGGCGATCCGGGTCACTCCAAATTCTTCCTGTCTCTCGAAGACGATCTGATGCGCATTTTCGGGTCTGACCGGATGGATGGGATCTTGCAAAAGCTGGGCCTGGAGGAAGGCGAGGCCATCGTGCATCCCTGGGTCAGCAAGGCCCTGGAAAAAGCCCAGCAAAAGGTGGAAGCCCGTAACTTCGAGGCTCGGAAATGGGTGTTGAAGTTCGACGATGTGATGAACGATCAGCGCCGCGTGGTGTACGAACAGCGCAAAGACCTGATGGCCGTAGAAGATGTGTCCGCCACCGTACTGGACATGCGTGAAGAGGTCATCCAAACCCTGATCGAAACCTATATCCCCGAAAAAGCCTATGCGGAACAATGGGAAACGGGCGCCCTGCACGAAGAGCTGATGCGGATTTTCGGCCTCGATTTGCCGATTGTCGATTGGGCGGCCGAAGAAGGCATCGCCGATGCGGAAATCAAAGAGCGGGTGGCCGATGCGGTCAACCGCAAGATGGCTGCCAAGACCGCCGATGTGGGCGCGGAAACCATGCGCCAGGTGGAAAAGATGATCATGCTGCAATATCTGGACAGCATCTGGAAAGAGCATCTGCTCAACCTGGATCACCTGCGCCAAGGCATCGGCCTGCGGGCCTATGGGCAGCGCGACCCGGTGAACGAATACAAGCGTGAAGCCTTCGATCTGTTCGACAGCATGTTGGCGCAACTGCGCGAACGGGTGACCCAATTGCTGGCCCATGTGCAGTTCCAGGCCGCCCCACAGCCCACGGTGAACATGCTGGGCAGTTCGGAACCGAGCGAACAGGAGATGCATGAATCCCGGGAGGATCCGGCTTTCGCCGGGCAATCCACGCCGGAACCGGAGGCCGATGGCCCTGGCGCCGCCCCGGTGCAATCCCGGCAGGCCTCTACCCAACTGGATCCAAATGACCCGGAGACCTGGGGCCGGGTGCCGCGCAATGCGGCCTGCCCTTGCGGGTCGGGCAAAAAGTTCAAGCACTGCCACGGCAAGCTGTAATGCCCCCTGCCCGCGCCGTCGTCTTTGATATCGGCGGTGTGTTGGTGGATTGGAACCCGCGATACCTTTACCGGCAACTGTTCAAGGACCCGCTGGAGATGGAGCGGTTCCTGGGCACCATCTGCACCCCCGCCTGGAACGCCCAGATGGATGCGGGGCTGCCGTTTTTCGATGCCACCGCCCGGTTGGCGGCGCGCTATCCCGACCATAAACGCCTGATCGACGCCTACCGCACCCGCTGGCCGGAAATGGTTCGCGATGCTTTATGGGAAACGGTCCGCGTGCTCGATGACCTGCACGCGGCGGGGGTGCCGCTCTTCGCCCTGACCAATTTTTCGGCGGAAACCTGGCCACTGATGGCCGCCCGGTTCAACTTTATCCGCCATTTCGAGGATGTGGTGGTCTCCGGCCAGGAACGGGTCATCAAACCCGATCCACACATCTATGAAATTCTGATGGTGCGGTCGAATCGGAAGGCCCCGGACTTGACCTTCATCGATGATAATGCAGAAAATGTGAGCGCCGCGCGGCGCCTGGGGATCGACGGCATTTTATTCACCACCGCCGCCGCGCTCAGAACTGCCCTCGCGGCACGGGGATTTGGAGGCCTGACGTGAAACCGTTCGTGATCCTGTTTGTCTGCGCCGTGTTGACGGTTCTCAGCGCGCCCGTAGGCGCCCAAACAAACAAAAGCGGTCCCAGCTTCAACTGCGCCAAGGCGGGCACGGCGGTGGAAAAGGCGCTATGTGCCGATCCCGTACTCGGGCGAATGGACCTCGCCATGGCGCGGCTTTACAAGCATCTGATCGAAACCGATGCGGGCCTGAAAGAAGATCAAAAAAGCTGGATCAAAACCCGCAATCTGTGTGGCAAGGATACCGCTTGCCTGACGGATCAACTCGCGGCCCGTTGGGTGGATTTGGGCGCGCGGATCGACCCCGGCGAAGGGGCAGGAAAACTGTCGGGCATCTACCGATACGCGGCGGAACCGGGCGTCTTGGAAGGCAGATTGGCGATCGCCACCGCCCCGGATGGCAGCCTGGGATTTGTCACCCGTACCGAAACGCTGGTCGGAACTGGATTCTGCCTGTCTGGGGGCGGCGGGGTCAAAAAAACCGGAGACGGCGCCTGGCACTGGCAAGACCCGGTGGGCGCACCGGGCTGCACCGTTACCTTTTCCGCCTCTGAACCCGGGACCATGGAGGTTGGCATCGAAAACTGCCCGGCAGACTATACCTGCGATGCCGGAAATCGTTTCAATGGCCAATATAAGCGGATTTACCCCCAACCTTAAAATAGAGGGAACTTGGCTTCTTCCAATGCGTTGTTGTCTGCAGCAAATAATATTTTCGGTATTTCTCGCTTAGTGCCGCGGATGACTTCGCTGTCCAACCTCCCATGACCGATACCCCGCCCAAGATTTTCACCCCCGATACCCACTGGCGCACCGCCCAATGCGATGCCCTGCGGTTCATCGTTGATGCGGCAGATTATTTCAGCATCCTGCGCAGCGCACTTTTGCAGGCGCGCCAATCGGTTTTGATTATCGGCTGGGATATCAACAGCCAGGTTCTGCTGAGCCGGGACCCGGTACCAGATGACCTGCCCGTGGAACTGGGCCCGTTCCTGGATGCCCTGGCTCATCGCAGCCCAGACCTTACCATCCACCTGCTGAATTGGGATTTCCCCCTGCTCTATCAGCTGGACAGGGAGTTTATGCCGGTCAGCAAATTTGAGCGGGAGACCCATGAACGGGTTATTTTCCGGCTCGACGGTCATTTTCCATCCGGCTCCTCCCACCATCAGAAAATCGTGGTGATCGATGATGTGATTGCCTTTACCGGCGGCTTGGATATCACCATTGGGCGCTGGGACACCCCCGAACATCGACCGGGGGACGAACGGCGCATCGATTGCGCCAGCCAAAGCGAAATCCCCCGGCCCCATCATGATGTTCAGGCCCTGGTTTCCGGCGAGATTGCGGCGGCCCTGGGCGATCTCGCCCGTGACCGTTGGCGCATCGCCACGGGGGATGCGCTCTCCGCGCCGACTTTAGAAATCGAGACCGCCGCCGCTTGGCCGCAAGATGTTCCCATTGATATCAAAGACCTGCCCGTGGCGATCTCCCGCACCGCGCCCTCCCATGGCGACCAAACGGAAGTGCGGGAAATCGAAGCCCTGCTGATCGCCGCCATCGGTTCCGCTTCCGATGCCATCTATATCGAAAACCAGTATCTCGCGGCGCCCAGCATCGGCAAGGCGCTGGCCCGAAAATTAGCCGACCCGGAAGGGCCAGAGGTTGTCATCGTCCTGCCCTTCGAAACCGATGGCTGGCTGTCGCGCAAGACCATGGATGTGTTGCGCGAACGCCTGATCCGGCATCTTTACGCGGTGGATCACGGCGACCGGCTGCGGGTGCTCTTCCCCCATATGCCGGGGCTGAAACATCATTGCATCAACGTTCATTCCAAACTGTTGATCATAGATGATGCGTTTCTGACCCTGGGGTCGGCGAATTTCAACAACCGGTCCATGGGGTTGGATACGGAATGCAATATCAGCTTCGCCAGCGACGGCCTTGCCGACCGCAAGGCCGCCATTCTTGAGCTGCGCCACCGCCTGCTGGCCGAACATTTGAACGTGGAACAAGCCGCCGTCGAAAAAGCGGTCGCCACCACCGGCAGCCTGATCGAGGCGGTGGATCGGTTGCGGGGGCGGGGACGATCCCTCCGTACGCTCGGGTTTCGTGTCCCCCGAGAGGAGGATGCGACTATTCCCGATGCCGACATCATCGATCCGGTCAGCCCCTTGGATGGCCCCTTTTTCGCGGACCAACTGGTAGAGCGGGAGGAACGATCCAATACCTGGCGCACCTTGGGCCTGTTGACCGCTACCGTCAGTAGCGGCCTTGTCATCGCGGCCACCTGGCGGTGGACACCCCTGCATGATCTCATCGACCTGCCGACCCACCTGAAAGGAGCCGCACATCTTGGGGAATCTTGGCTGGCGCCCCTGATTGTCGCTGGTTTGTTTATCCTCGGGGGCTTGGTGGCTTTTCCCATCACCTTATTGTTTCTGGCAACGGGTGCGGCCTTCGGCATGCCTTGGGGATTTTATTACGGCTTGCTGGGGGCCCTGCTCAGCGCCGCGGTCACCTATGGCATCGGCAAGGGAATCGCCCGCGATACAGTGCAGCGTTACTCCCATAAATGGATTGGCCGGGTCAGCCGCCGCCTCGCGCGTCAAGGCGTGTTCGCCGTCATTACCCTGCGACTGGTGCCGGTCGCCCCCTTCACGGTGATCAATATCGTGGCGGGGGCCTCCCATATCCGGTTTCGGGAATTCATGTTGGGGTCGGCCTTGGGCCTGCTGCCCGGCGCATTGGGATTATCTTTCGTTTCGGATCTTGCGGCAGAGGCCGTGCGCACACCGGCTTTAGCCACGGCGGCAACCCTGGTGGGGGTCGCCATCGCCGTGGGCATCGGGCTCTGGGCGGTGGCCCGCTGGGCCTGCCGTCGATAACCCCAATGGCTCACCTGCGCATCGCCACCTACAATATTCATGCAGGAATCGGCGCCGACGGGCAGTTCGACCCGGAACGAATAGCCCGGGTGCTGTCCGCTCTGAATGCCGATGTCATCGCACTCCAGGAGGTGGAACATCACCCCCATGGCGACGGGCATCTGCTCGATTTCTTGGCCACGGAAACGCGGATGACGGCGCTCGATGGCGCCACCTTGACGCGGCAAGATCGCCCCTATGGCAATGCCCTGCTGACCCGCCTGCCCGTGCATGGCGTCGAACGTATCGATCTGAGTCTCACGGGGCGGGAACCCCGGGGCGCCCTGGATGTTCTTTTGAATGCCAACGGCCAGACTGTCCGCTGCATCGCCACCCATCTGGGCCTCAGCCCCCAAGAACGACGGATGCAGACCGACCGGCTGCTGTCCCGGCTGGCGCACAGCCCCGCCGATATGGAAATCTTGGCGGGGGATTTCAATGAATGGTTCCTCTGGGGGCGGGTGCTGCGGCGCCTGAACCGGCATTTCAGACCAACGCCCGCCTTGCGCACGTTTCCCGCCCGCTGGCCCCTCTTCGCCCTGGACCGTATCTGGGTGCATCCCCGAGACGCGTTGAAATCTTCGGCGGTCTTTCGATCAGCGGAGGCACGGATTGCCTCCGATCACCTGCCTCTGATCGGCAGTCTCATCCTCGATAGGGGCGCCCGCGAACCGGGCCCAAAACCGGCCAAAGGCGACGGGCCGAAGCCCACAAGCCTCTTGGTGGCCTGCCTCGCGGACAAATCCTGAGTGGGATGAAGGAAAAAGATGGTGGGCGCGACTGGGATTGAACCAGTGACCCCTACGATGTCAAGGCACAGAAAATCTAGGAAATTCAATGGCATAGACCCGCAATCATTCGCAGCCCCGCGCAAGAAGAATCAATAGGTTAGCGAACAATGCGTGCTAGTTGCGTGCTAGAGACATCATCGGCGTTGCAGGCTGAGTTGTGCCAGATCGCCACCGCCGTCCGGCGGATTGGAAACGGATTCCGCGCGGACCCTGAAACCATTGCTATCCAGAAAGATGAGGTAGTAAAGCGGCTGCACCGCCTGGCACGTGAAATGGAGGGCGGATCATGAGCGAAGAGCAGATCAGTGCGGCCTTGGCCGCCGCCAGGCCGGCATCGGCCATTCAGGCGTTTCAGCCTGACAAGAAACTGGCGGAGCAGAGATCACTTGCGGTAGATGACATTGTAGAGGCGCTGAACTTTGATCATGCGCTTGTGCTGACTGGTGGCCGCGCCGCCGTGCTGTTTGAGACCTTCGATGCTATAGGGCGCCCGAAAGTGGAACTTATGAGCATCGATGCCTTTAAGCAGTATTATGGCAATCGCCATGTAACAGTGGGCAAGAAGCAGGTTTCTATTGCGGAAGTGTGGCTCGATCATCCCTCGCGCCGGAGCTTTCAAGGAATTGTATTCGCCCCAGGCGAGGCGCCAGAGGGGTATTACAACACCTGGCGCGGATTTGATGTTGATCCGGCGCCTGGCGATTGGTCTTTGTTCCGAGATCATCTCTTCGCGAATGTCTGCGGCGGGGATCAGCGGCATTTCAATTATATCTTTGGCTGGTTCGCGGACCTGGTGCAGAACCCGACGCGCAAGCATGGCACGGCGCTGGTGCTGCGCGGCAAGCAGGGTGTCGGCAAAACCAAGGTGGGCGAAGTTTTCGGGTCTCTGTTCTCCTCTCACTATTGTTTGGTGGATAGCCCGCATTTACTGACAGGGGCCTTTAATGGCCATATGGAAGCGACCCTCTTAATGCAGGTGGAGGAAGGGTTTTGGGCTGGGGATAAGGAAGCCGAGGGCAGGCTCAAGAGCCTGATCACGGGTGGTGAGCAGCTGATCGAGCGGAAGTTCCAAGATGCGTACAAGGGGCGCAACCTGGTGCGGCTGTTGATCACGTCGAATGCTGAGTGGGTGGTACCCGCCGGGATGGATGAGCGCCGGTTCGCAGTGTTTGATGTCGGCACCGCAGCACAACAGAACAGGGAATACTTCAAGGGCATACAGCAGCAGTTGGATTGTGGTGGCCGTGCTGGCCTGCTGCATGATCTGTTGACGTTTGATCTTAGTAAGGTGGACATACGGCACATACCCCGGACGCCAGCGCTTGATGAGCAGGTGATCGCATCATTCAATCCGATGCAGGCATGGTGGTTTGAATGCTTGAGCGCGGGTTCACTCGTTGTTGATGGCGCCGCGTGGCCCACCCGGATGGAATGTCACGATCTGTTCAAAGCGTTCATGGAATTCGGCAAGGTCACGAATATCAATCCTCGTTCGGTGCAGACTAGGCTAGGCATGGAGCTCAAGCGGATGTGTCCAGGGATGCGCAAACGCGCAACCACGCGCCCGCATGCTTATGAATTGCCTGATTTGGAGGCGTGTCGCGGCGCATTCGATGCGTATGTGGGATGGGATTATGAATGGGATAGTGGTTGAAGACTCATACCTTATCCCATTGATATCCATAGGTTATTCACACCTTCTCATACCTTGGCGGGCAAGGTGTGAGTGTGCAACATGTTGAAATCATTGGATTATTCACACCTTCACACCTACGCACTGCCAAACTCTTTCTGGAACCCAGGACGTACGACTTATGAAAAAGGTATGTAAGGTATGAGAGGTATGATTAGTACAACAAAAACAACAGTTTATGAATACATACCTTTGATTTCAAGGTATGAGAAGGTATGTATCGGCCCGGCGGCGGGTCCTTCCGGGTAAATACGTATACGGGTCAACTTAGCGCTTTAGTTCTTTAGCGTCTGGGCTGAAATTTAGCTAAACGGAACAAGGGTTTAATCGTGTTAATGGACCTTCCAGAAGATAAGACGAGGCCGATTTCTCGGGCGCAATTCGCCAGGGAAATGGATCTGTCGCGCGGAAGGGTCACGCAGCTTTGCGATCAGGGGATGCCATCGACGGCGGATGGCAAGATCGAGCGGGAACCAGCCATCGCATGGATGGAAGCAAACCTTGATCCTGGTCGCCGGAAAAAATCGGCGGGTGATGCACCGCCAGATTCCCATTCTCACTCCTTGCCAAGCCTGAAAGAAGAACACGAGCTGGTGAAAATCCAGCGGGCCCGGATTGCGTTGGAGCGGGAGCGCGGCGCGCTGGTGGATCGGGCGGCGGCGGAAAGTGCGATTCTGGCCCGTGCGCGGGCGGAACGGGATCAGCATCTTGCCTTCGTGTCGCGGGTGGCGCCGATCTTGGCCGGTGAATTGGGCATCGATCCCGGCGATCTATTCCGATTGATGGACAAGCACATGCGGGAGCACCTCGCCAGGCTATCGGAGACCCGCCTCGATGAGCTTTGATACAGCGGCATGGGCGGATGGCGTTTGGCGGCGTGGGATCGCGCCGGAACCGCTTTTGACGGTCAGTGAATGGGCGGATCAGCATCGCTATTTGTCGGAATTAAGTGCCGAGACCGGCCCGTGGCGGACGGATCGGGTGCCCTACCTGCGCCAGATCATGGATTGCCTATCGACGGCGAGCCCCATTGAGCGGGTTGTTTTTCAAAAAGGCGCGCAGCTAGGCGGCACCGAAGCGGGTTTAAATTGGTGTGGATACGTGATCGCGCACGCGCCAGGCACCTTGCTGATGGTCATGCCATCCATCGAAATGATCCGCCGCAACAGCACGACCCGGATCGACCCGCTGATCGAATCGACCCCGGCGTTGCGCGAGCTGATCGCACCGGCCCGCAGCCGGGATAGCGGCAACAGCACGACCCGCAAGAAATTCCCCGGCGGCGTGTTGATTATGACCGGCGCCAATAGCGCCACCGGCCTGCGCAGCACGCCAGCCAGGTATTTATTTCTGGATGAGGTGGACGCCTTCCCGGCGGATGCGGACGGCGAGGGCGATCCGGTGGCGCTGGCGGTACAACGGACGGTGACCTTCCGAGGGCGGCGGAAAATCCTGCTGGTGAGCACCCCGACCATCAAAGGATTTTCGCGCATTGAGACAGCCTACCTTGAGAGCGATCAGCGGCGCTATTTCGTGCCCTGCAATGAGTGCGGAGCCTTTCAAACGATCGACTGGGCGCAGATACGATGGCCGGAAGGCCGCCGCGACCAAGCGTATTTCGCCTGCCGGGAATGCGGCGCGGTGCATGACGAGCATCAAAAGTTTGGCTTGCTGGCCAAGGGAGAATGGCGCGCAACGGCGGCGGGTGATGGGCGGACGGCGGGGTTTCATCTTTCGAGCCTGTATTCGCCGTTTGAATCGTGGGCCGAAATCGCCATCGAGCATGGCCTGGTGCGCAAGGACCCGCCGCGCTTGAAAACCTGGTGCAACACAAAGCTGGGCGAGACCTGGGAGGACCCGGCGGCGGCGCAGGTGGATGAATCCGCCTTGATGGCCAGGCGGGAATCTTGGGACTTGTTGCCTGCCAGGATCGTCGCGCTGACCGCCGGTGTGGACGTGCAAGATGATCGCCTTGAAGTTCAGCTGATTGGCTGGGCGCGAGACTTTGAAAGTTGGGTAATTGATTACGCGGTGATCCATGGCGATCCGGCCACGCCGTCGATCTGGGATGATTTGGACGCGGCACTGCGCAGGACCTGGCCCCATGAGCGCCAGGTTGCGGATATGGGCATCCGGGCAGCGGCGGTGGACAGCGGTGGGCATCATACGGCGGCGGTGTACCATTTTTGCGGACCCCGCTTGTCGCGGCGGGTGTGGGCGATCAAGGGGCGTGCTGGCGAAGGCCAGGCGCCTTGGCCGCGCACGGCGTCGAAGGTCAAAGGCCGGGTGGCGCCACTTTTTATTGTTGGCGTCGATGGATTGAAAGATGCCCTGGCGGGCCGGTTGAAGGTGGAAGAGCCCGGCCCTGGCATGGTGCATTTTCCGGTGACGGTGGGGCCGGATTATTTCGCGCAGCTGGTGGCGGAACGGGCGGTGACCAAATTTGAGGCCGGGCGGCCCCGCCGGGTGTGGATGCCGAAAACCGCAGGTGCGCGGAATGAGGCGTTAGACACGTTCGTTTACGCCAGTGCCGCCTTGCACGGCCTGGCGGCGGCGGGCTTCAATCTCAATCGCGAGGCGCTGGCTTTGGAGCGGTATCCGTTGAAGGCGGATGATCGTCAGGTGATGCCTACGA
>JBMYUJ010000082.1:0-12911 GCA_049605255.1 Magnetospiraceae bacterium | reverse complement strand
AGATGTGTGGCACGGTGATTTCTGTTGATAGCGATGCGGCACTGGCCAAGCGGGCCAGCAAGACCCTCGCCGATCTGGGGATCGATAACTGTGTGGTCATCGACTCCGATTTGTCGCAAGGCAACGCAAAGCAGGGCCCTTACGACGGGATTTTCATCGCGGGTGGTTTGCCCCGCGTTCCGGCGCCGATTGTCGATCAACTGGCCGAGGATGGCCGGTTGGTTTATGTCCGGGCGGGAGAAGAGGCCGTGGGCCGCGCCATGCTGATGATGCGGGAAGGCGGCTTGATTTCCGAACGGGATCTGTTCGACGCCGGGACCCCCATGTTGCCGGGATTTGCGCCCGAACCCGTCTTCACCTTCTGAGCGGCACCTATCCGACGGTCACCGATAACCCGGGATCTGCGGCCTAATTACACCCCAAAAAAGGAAAATGGGACAATGAGGATACCCCTAAAAGCCCTGGGCATTGCCGCGAGTCTCGCCGCGATGACCGCACTAACGCCCCCCGCCACCGCGCAAAGCTTCGACGAAGCTTTGGCGCTGGCCTATTCCAACAATCCGGCCCTGCGGGCGCAGCGGGCGTCGTTGCGGCAGACCGATGAAGGGGTGCCCCAGGCCTTGTCCGGCTATCGGCCCACAGTCACCCTGCAAGGGGATGCGACCCGGTCGTATAGCGAAAGCAGCGCCCGTGCCGTAGGGCGGGAAGATGATTATTCCTCGCCCTATGGATTGGGCCTGTCGGTTCGCCAGAACCTCTATGATGGATCGCGCACCACGGCGCGGGTCGATCTGGCCGAAGCCTCGGTGAAGGCGGCCCGGGCGCGGCTGGTGGCGCAGGAACAGGATGTACTGCTGGCGGCGGTGACGGCCTATGTAACTGTGTTGCGCGACGAGGCGATTTTGCAGCTGAACATCAGCAACGAGCAGGTATTGCGCCGCCAGTTGGAAGCCACCAAGGACCGGTTCGAGGTCGGTGAGTTGACCCGAACCGATGTGAGTCAGGCGGAGGCCCGCTATGCGGGGGCGCAAGGCGACCGCAGCACGGCAGAGGGAAACTTGCGGGCCTCGCGGGCGCAGTTCACCAATGTGATCGGTGTGCCGCCGGAAGTGCTGGCCAATCCCACCAACGTGGGAACATTGCCACCTTCCTTGGACGATGCGATTAATCAAGCGCTCGAAAATCACCCCGATTCCATCGCCGCTGATTTTGATGAGCAGGCCGCGGAAAAGGGCGTTGATGTGACCCGCGGCGCGCTGTTGCCATCGGTGGACCTGCAGGGGAATCTGTCGCGGGATTGGAATTCCGTGGGCAGTGGTACCCAGGTGGAACAGGCGTCTATCGCGGCGGTTGTCACCGTGCCGTTGTATCAGGCGGGGAACGTATATTCGCAGGTGCGGGAATCGAAACAGCAGGTATTGCAGGTACGTCTGAGCCGCGATGCGGTCCGCCGCAATATCGTGGAGACCGCCACCCGCGCCTGGGAAGCCCTGGACATTGCCAATGCGCGAATCCGCGCATTCCGCTCGCAAATCAACGCCGCGCGTGTGGCGCTCGATGGGGTGCAGCGCGAGGCCCAAGTGGGCTCGCGGACCGTGTTGGATGTTCTGGATGCGGAGCAGGAGTTGCTGGACGCCAAGGTAAGCCTGGTCGGCGCGGAACGGGATCGTTTGGTTGCCGCCTTTCAGCTTCGCGAATCCGTTGGGACCCTGACTGCCCGCGATCTTGCCCTGCCGACGCCGCTCTATGATCCCACGGAAAATTATCGCCGGGTCCGCGATAAGTGGTTCGGTGGCGATGTGGAGAATTACGACCCCGCGCCTGGCCCGAACTGATTCCGCTTCCTGCCATGGACAGGGGGTAAAGCCCTCATTCCGCTTTGATTTGTCGGTCAACGTCGGTTAGTGTCAAGGGCAGGGAAACGGATGGCTGACCGATGAGCGACGAAAACCAAGAAGAAGAACCGTCGATGGAAGATATTCTGGCGTCCATACGCCGGATCCTTTCAGACGAAGAAGAAGAAAAAGCGGCGGCGCCCGCTCCCGAACCCCAGCCTGAACCGGAACCCGAACCCGAACCGGAACCCCAGCCCGAGCCGGAGCCCGAGCCCGAGCCCGAGCCCGAGCCCGAGCCCGAACCGGAACCTGAAGTGGATTTGGCCCTTTCAGATCCAGAACCGGAGGTGGACCTCGCGCTTTCCGATCCGGAACCGATGCCTGCGCCTGCGCCCCCGCCCCCGCCCCCGCCACAACCGGCGCCCAGGCCCCATGTAGCCCCGCCCTTGCCAGAGATTGACGACGATATCCTGGAACTGACCGAATCCATGCGGTTAGAACCCGACATGGCCATGCCGGCGCCGGGGGACCGCACCGTTTCGCAGCCGACTTTCGATGCCTCCACGGATGCGCTGACCCATTTGGCGCGGGCGCTGCTCAACCGTCGCGATATCGCCATCGGTACCCGGGATCTGACGCTGGAGGGGCTGGTACGGGAAATGATCCGTCCCTTACTGCGTGAATGGTTGGATGAAAATCTGCCCTATCTAATCGAGCGCCTGGTCAAAAAGGAAATCGACCATATGATCAATCGGGCGGAACGCTTGGACGATTAGACCGGTTTCATGTTTGACACCATTAAGGCCTTTTTCAACCAACAGCCGGAAACCGCGCCCGGATCGGCGACGGAGGCGGATGCCGTGCGGGTTGCCGTCGCAGCCTTGCTGCTTGAACTGACCCAAATGGATGACGAGGTTTGGGAAGAGGAACATGAGGCGGTGGTCAATGCGGTGCGTCTACAGTTCGGCCTCAGCGAAACCGAAGCCGCGGCGTTGTTGGACACTGCAGAGGGGCAGCGGGTGGACTCGTCGGACTATTACCGATTTACCACCGTCATCAACGAGCAGTTCGAGCGATCGCAGAAGATGGATCTGTTGGAAACCCTTTGGCGCATCGCCTACGCCGATGATGTTTTGCACAAATACGAAGAATATCTGATCCGCAAGGTGGCCGACCTACTCCATTTGCCCCATCAGGATTTCATCGCCGCCAAACACCGGGTGACCAAATCCTGACGGCGGTGGCGGCGACGAATGGGCGTCTTCAGCTTTTGGTGCCGAAGAGGCGAAACCGGCTGACCCCCCCATCCGGGTAGATATTCAGTCGGACGGCGTTGACCTCGCCCACCTCTTCCAGGGAATCCCGATAAAACTCGTGAATGGCGTCGGCCCCCAGCTCCTTCTTGGGCAAGAGCACGGGCCACTCCTCGGCGGCTTCTGCCCAGGTCGCCTCGGTGCCGTCCGCCATCAAGGCGGCGGAGATGGAACAGGCACCAGGGTAGTTACCCTTAAAATGCGCGGTATCGACCTCGATCCGATTGATCCGCCCGGTGGTGCCGAGGCTGACGATAATCCAATCATTGCCCGGCGAACGGCGGCGGCGGGTTTCCCAGCCATCGCCCATGTCCACCCCGCGCCCGGGGGTGAGGATCGCCCAAGGAGACCCGTAATGGGCGTCATTATAGGCAATGATACGGCCGCCATGGGCGAAGGCGGAGAGCTCGATTTCCGCTTCCGACGGCACCTGAGACCAATCGAACACCGGTTCGCCATAGACCCGGAACCGGGCGATGCCGCCATCGGGATAAATGTTCAGCCGCACATGGGTTGCCGGGCCAACGCCGCTTAAGGGCAGATAGTGATGGTGATTTCCGGATAGGCCGAGCTGCCCCAGGGCTTCCACCCAAGGCCCGTCTGGGCCGTCTGAAATATCGATGGAGGCGGCTTGGGGATAGTTGCCGGTGAAATGCCGGGTATCGATGTCCAACCCGTGGATAATGCCCCGGGTGGCCAGCCGGATCACGCAATGATCATGCCCTGGCTCCCGCCGCCGCCGGGTTTCCCAACCATCCATCCATTTGCCATGTTCATCATATTTATCGGCAATGAACACCGGTTCTTGCTCGTTCAGCAGGCGGGATTTGTCGCCGAAAAACTCATCGGTGGCGGAATCGGCAGCGGCACCCAAACGGGCGGCCGCCAAATTGGGCCAGTTGGTTGTGAAGGCGGGAATTTTCTCTTTATCCATGGCAAACTCGTCGTCAGTAGAATGTTCTTTTATGGTTTAGCGGGGGGACCATTTCCATGCCCGGCCTGCAGCACAGGCCAAACTCGGAGCGTGCCCTGTTCTTTTCGCTGGTATTTGACCGGATGGCAAGACCCGGCGATTGACAAGGGCCCTGTCCATAGGAAACCATAGTTGCAAAAACCGGTCCCCAAACCGGTGACCCCTATCCACACCTATTAAATGGGGACAGATTAGCGGATGCCAGCGCTCTTTCTCAGTATCGATGTGGAAACCGACGGACCCATACCGGGGCGCAACAGCATGTTGTCCTTGGGTGCCGTTGCCATTGATCTCGAAAAGAACATCCTTGGCGAATTCTCCTGCAATCTCCACCCCTTGCCGGAAGCCCGGCCAGACTCGGAAACCATGGCCTGGTGGCAGACCCAGCCCGCGGCGTGGCAGGCCCACCGCGAACATTTGGAACAGCCCGAGCCGGCCATGGTGCGCTATCTCGCCTTTCTAAAAGGTTTGCCCCAACGCCCAGTTTTTATGGGCTACCCGGCTGCCTTCGATTTCATGTTTCACCATTGGTATCTGATCGCCTTCACCGGCGAAGACCCGTGCGGGTTCCAGGCGTTGGATCTGAAAAGTTATGCGGCGGCGCTTTTGAATCTCCCCTATCGGGAAAGCCGCAAAGAGGCCTATCCAAAATCCTGGTCTGAGAACATGCCCCATGACCATACGGCGCTGACCGATGCACGCGGCCAAGCGATCCTCGGCATCAATATGCTCCGCGCGGGCGCGAAGCGGTGAAAGTTTTTTAGGAAGGGAATGGTGGGCGGTGACGGGATCGAACCGCCGACCTACTGGGTGTAAACCAGTCGCTCTCCCAGCTGAGCTAACCGCCCAAAATCCACGCGAATTTCATTGTCTTGTAGACCGTGAAAAGGCGCGGAGATCACGAAAAACCGGTCAGGGTTCTCCCGACCGGTCTTCCACTATATTCGTGTCGATCGTGATTAATTCACCGCGTCCTTGAGGCCTTTGCCCGCTTTGAACTTGGGCTGCTTGGACGCCGGGATTTGGATCTTTTCGCCGGTCCGGGGATTACGGCCTTCGCTCGCGGCCCGTTCGGTCACGGCAAAAGTTCCGAAGCCTACCAGACGGACTTCATCGCCACCTTTCAGCGCCGCGGTAATGGTGTCAAAAACCGAATCAACGGCTTTGCCGGCATCGGCCTTCGACAGATCAGTCGCATCGGCAACTGCGGCAACGAGATCGTTCTTATTCACTGTTGTGCCCCCTTCATCATGGATTTTCGCGGGTAAAAAAAGCGCGCCGGCCCGGATTAGCTCCCAATATGATCGTTGGCCAGGCACGGGTGTTACAGGGCGCGGATTTTAAGCTGCGGCAAACCGGCCCGTCAATCGCGGAAGCGCGGAAATCACTTATTTTTTGCGTGATTCCAACATTTCCGAACATACCGCTATGCCTTTCACAGCAACGCGGGTTAGCCCGACGCTCCGCTTATTCACCGCAGAGGGAATTACGCGGAACGCCGGGAATACAACAAGTCATACGAGCATCTAATGTTTGACGACGGTGCGGTCGGACTCGGCCTCCGAGGCGGCGGCCGCCACGGCTGCCTTTTCCGCTTCTTCCTCATCCCATTCAATTGGCACAAGTTTTTGCGTCAAGGCATGCTCCAGCACTTCTTCCACCGACTTCACGGGGATGATGGTCAGCCCCTTCTTTACATTGTCGGGGATTTCCGCCAAGTCCTTTTCGTTGTCCCGCGGGATCAGCACGGTTTTGATCCCGCCCCGCAAGGCCGCCAACAGCTTTTCTTTCAAGCCGCCGATGGGTAATACCCGGCCCCGCAGGGTGACTTCTCCGGTCATGGCGATCTCGCGGGAGATTGGCACGCCGGTGAGCACCGAAACGATGGAGGTGACCATCGCGACTCCGGCAGACGGACCATCTTTCGGCGTCGCGCCTTCGGGCACGTGCACATGGATATCCCGCTTGCCGAAATCCGTCGGTTTGATGCCGAACTGGACACTCCGGGCCTGTACATAAGACCGCGCCGCCTGGATCGACTCTTGCATCACATCGCCCAGCTTGCCGGTATATTTTATGGTGCCCTTGCCAGGCAGACCAACGGATTCAATGGTCAGCAATTCGCCGCCCACTTCGGTCCAGGCCAAACCGGTGACCACACCCACCAGATCGTCTTCTTCCATTTCGCCATAGCGGAACCGACGCACCCCGGCATATTTATCCAGGTTGCGCGAGGTTACCTTGACCTCGGCCAGGTCGTTCATCAGGATTTCCTTGGTCGCCTTCCGGGTCAGGTTTGCGATTTCCCGTTCCAGGTTCCGCACCCCGGCTTCCCGCGTGTAATAGCGGATCAAATCCCTGAGGGCGCCATCGGAGATGGACCATTCCTTTTTCTTCAGACCGTTCGCCTTGATCTGCTTGTCGATCAGGTGGCGACGGGCGATCTCGACCTTCTCATCTTCCGTGTAGCCGGAGATGCGGATGATTTCCATCCGGTCCAACAGAGGCTGCGGCATATGCAGTGTGTTGGCGGTGGTGATGAACATCACGTCTGACAGGTCGTAATCCACTTCCAGATAGTGATCGGCAAAGGTGCTGTTTTGCTCCGGATCCAAAACCTCCAACAGGGCGGAGGAGGGATCGCCGCGCCAATCTGCGCCCATCTTATCCACTTCATCCAGCAAGAAGAGCGGGTTCGATGTTTTCGCCTTCTTCATGCCCTGCACCACTTTGCCCGGCATGGAACCGATATAGGTGCGCCGGTGGCCGCGGATTTCCGATTCATCGCGCACACCGCCCAACGACATGCGCACGAACTTGCGGCCCGTCGCCTTGGCGATGGATTTGCCGAGCGAGGTTTTACCCACCCCCGGCGGTCCCACGAGGCAGAGGATCGGCCCTTTGATTTTCACCGTCCGTTGCTGCACGGCGAGATATTCCAGAATCCGTTCCTTGACCTTCTTCAGGCCATAGTGATCGGATTCCAGGATCTCCTGCGCGTGTTTGATATCTTTGTTGATCCGGCTCCGTTTCTTCCACGGGATGGTGGTAAGCCAGTCAAGATAGTTGCGCACCACCGTGGCTTCCGCCGACATGGGGCTCATGGAGCGGAGCTTCTTGAGTTCGGCGCCGGCTTTTTCCTTGGCTTCCTTGCTCATCTTGGACGAATTGATCTTCTCTTCGAACTCGGCCGCTTCGTCCCGGCCGTCTTCGCCCTCGCCAAGCTCCTTTTGGATGGCTTTGAGCTGTTCGTTCAAATAGTACTCGCGCTGGGTCTTCTCCATCTGCCGTTTCACCCGGCTGCGGATGCGTTTTTCCACCTGAAGAACGCCGATTTCGCCTTCCATGAAGCTGAAGACCCGCTCCAGCCGATCAGCGACGGAATCCAGCTCCAAAATCTCCTGCTTTTCCGAGATTTTAAGGGTCAGATGCGAGGCCACCGTATCGGCGAGTTTGCTGGGGTCTTCGATCTGGTTGATGGAGACCAGCACTTCCGGCGGGATCTTCTTGTTCAGTTTTACATATTGCTCGAACTGGCTGACCACCGAGCGGGAAAGCGCCTCCAACTCGCGGGAGCCTGAACCCTCATCGGGCATCGGCGAGGCTTTCGCCTCGAAATATTGGTCATTGCTGGCGTAATCGTCGATGCGGGCCCGCTGGCCGCCTTCCACCAGCACTTTGACGGTGCCATCGGGGAGTTTCAGTAACTGCAGGACGGTCGAAAAGGTGCCGACGCCATAAATATCGTCGGGGGTCGGGTCATCATCCCCCGCATTCTTTTGCGCCACCAGCAAGATTTGCTTGTCGTCGCGCATGACCTCTTCCAGGGCGCGGACCGACTTTTCGCGGCCGACGAACAAGGGCACAATCATATGCGGGAAAACCACGATATCCCGGAGCGGGAGGACGGGGTAGGACTCTGCTGCAAAATTTTCCAAAATACAGTTCCTAGTCTAGGCCGGGTCAGTCAGGGCAGCGCCCCAGCGTGTCACCGGCGTGTCACTCTTCTGCTTTAAGATTTGGCACGGCAGCGCGGGGCATTCAACCCCTCCAGAGGTCGAGTTTCTTCTGCAGTGCAAAAAAAAGAAAAAGACCGGGGGTTTCCGGTCTTTTTCAGGGAAATTCAGCGCGAAAGAGAGGGCCCGCTCAAGACGCGGGAAGCGTAACCGAATCCTGGATGGCAGGTTAAGCGCTATTCTCTACCTCGTCTGCACGTTCCGAATAAATCATCAGCGGGGCGCCTTTGCCCTCGGCCACTTCCGAGTTCACGACCACTTCCTCCACGCCTTCCAAACCAGGCAGATCGAACATGGTATCAAGCAACATGGATTCCATGATCGACCGCAAGCCGCGGGCGCCGGTTTTGCGCTCGATGGCTTTCTTGGCAATGGCCCGCAAGGCGCCCTCTGACAATGTCAGATTGACGTTCTCCATCTCGAATAGGCGCTGGTACTGCTTGACCAGCGCGTTTTTCGGCGTGGTCAGGATTTCCACCAATGCTTCTTCGTCCAGGTCTTCCAGGGTCGCAATGACCGGCAACCGACCCACGAATTCCGGGATCAGACCGAATTTCAACAGGTCGTCCGGCTCGATTTCGCGCAGAATTTCCCCGGTACGGCGATCATCGGGGCTCCGCACATCAGCACCAAAACCGATGGAGGTCTCCTTGCCACGCTGCGAGATGATCCGTTCCAACCCGGCAAATGCACCGCCGCAGATGAACAGGATATTGGTGGTATCCACTTGCAGGAATTCTTGCTGTGGATGCTTGCGCCCACCTTGCGGCGGCACACTGGCCACGGTGCCTTCCATGATCTTCAGCAGCGCTTGTTGCACGCCTTCACCCGATACATCCCGTGTAATGGACGGGTTGTCGGACTTGCGGGAAATCTTATCCACTTCATCGATATAGACGATGCCGCGCTGCGCCCGCTCCACATTGTAATCGGCGGCCTGCAACAGTTTGAGGATGATGTTTTCCACATCCTCGCCCACATAACCCGCTTCCGTCAGCGTGGTGGCGTCGGCCATGGTGAAGGGCACATCCAAAATACGGGCGAGCGTTTGCGCCAGCAGGGTCTTGCCGCAGCCGGTCGGTCCGATCAGCACGATATTGGACTTCGCCAATTCCACATCGCCCGCCTTGTTGGCGTGGCTCAGCCGCTTGTAATGGTTATGCACCGCGACCGAGAGCACGCGCTTGGCATGCTCCTGTCCGATCACATAATCATTCAACACCGTGAAAATCTCCGACGGCGTGGGCACCCCGTCGCGGGATTTGACGAGATTGGTCTTATGTTCCTCGCGGATGATATCCATGCACAACTCGACGCATTCATCGCAGATGAACACGGTCGGTCCGGCAATCAGCTTCCTGACCTCATGCTGGCTCTTGCCGCAAAAGGAACAGTACAAGGTGTTTTTCGAGTCACCCCCGGTGGGCTTGCTCATAGGACCTCCAATCCGGCGGACTTATTTGAACTCCATGTTAACGGCAGCTTTGCGCGTCATACAAAGAAAAAGTGACGATTTGTAAAAAAGGCAAGGCAAAAGACCCCTTGATAGGGGCCTGATACCGCGTGCCCCCTCCGGCGATCAGGCGTCGGAATTGCCGTTCGAATTGCCGTCGCCATCCCCTTCGGCGGCCCCGGGTCGTTCGACGATCACCTCGTCAACCAAGCCGAAATCCTTGGCTTCTTGAGGCGACATGAACCGATCCCGCTCCAACGCGGCTTCCACCGCTTCGATGGGCTGCCCGGTGTGATGGACATAAATTTCGTTCAGACGATGGCGGATCGCCAAAATCTCTTTGGCGTGGATTTCAATATCAGTGGCTTGACCTTGAAAACCGCCCGAAGGCTGGTGAACCATCACCCGCGCATTCGGCAACACATAACGTTTGCCTGGTGTGCCCGCCGTCAGCAGCAACGATCCCATGGACGCCGCCTGGCCGATACATAGGGTCGCCACATTGGGGCGGATATACCGCATGGTATCGTAAATCGCCAAACCGGAGGTGACCACGCCGCCCGGCGAATTGATGTAGAGGAAGATATCCTTCTTGGGATTGTCCGCTTCCAAAAACAGCAATTGGGCACAGATGAGGCTGGCCACATCGTCGTTAACACCGCCGGTCAGGAAAATGATCCGTTCCTTCAGCAGGCGGGAATAAATGTCATAGGCCCGCTCACCGCGGTTGGTGGTTTCCACCACCATGGGTACCAGGCTGCTCACCATGTAATCCACCGGATCCTTCATCATCTCACCCATATCCTCACTCGGGTTGCGGCGCCTACTCGAAGGCACGTTTTTTAGGACTCTCCCGCGTCGTCGGTATCAGCCTCGGTCGTTTCCGCTTTTTTCTTGGCGGGGGCCTTTTTCTTGGCCGGCGCCTTTTTCTTAGCGGCAGGTTTCTTTTCCGGCGCGGCTTCCGCCGCGGCCTCCGGGTTCTCCTCCGCCAACAACTCGGCCACGGTTACGGATTTGTCAGTCACGTTCGCCATTTCAAGGATGAAGTCCACAACTTTATCCTCGAACAACGGCCCACGCAGGGATTCCAGCGCCTGGGGGTTGCTTTGGAAGAACTCGAACACCTGCTTTTCCTGGCCCGGATGGTTGCGGGCCTCCAGGGCGATCTGCCGATTCAGCTCTTCTTGCGAGACCTGAATGCCGTTTTCCCTGCCCAGCTCCGAGAGCAGCAGCGCAAGCCGCACCCGGCGCAGCGCCAAATCCTTGTAATCGGCCTTTAATTCGTCATCGGATTTGTTTTTGTCTTCGTCGTCAATATTGTCGGGGTTTGTTTCCCGGGCCTCTTCGAACTGCTTCCAGATGGACTCGAACTCCTGATCCACCAGGGTGTCGGGCACCGGGAAGTCATGGCCATCGGTCAGCTTATCGAACAGGTCCTTTTTCACGCGCATGCGGGAGATATTCTCAAATTCCTTGCCCTGATCCTCGGCGATCCGCTCCTTGAGCTGCGCCAAGTCTTCCAATCCCACTTTCTTCGCCAACTCATCATCGATGGTCGCGGGGACGGATTCCTTGATCTCCTTCACGGTCACCGCGAAAGAGGCTTCTTTTCCGGCCAGGTTTTCGGCGCCATATTCTTCCGGGAAATTGACGACCACGGTTTTCTCGTCGCCCGTATTCACACCGATCAACTGATCCTCGAAACCGGGAATGAAGGTGCCCGAGCCCAGTTCCAGGCCATAATCTTCCGCTTTGCCACCGGCAAATTCCTCACCGTCGATGCTGCCGACGAAATCAATCATCACCAAATCGCCGTTTTGCGCCGGGCGCGGGTCATCCAGGGGCTTGGAATCCTTAAAGTTTTCCGCAAGTCGGGTAAGGGCTTCGTTGACCCGTTCCTCATCCGCGGTCACCTTCACTCGTTCCAACTCAACCGTGGACAGGTCCATTGGGGTGATCTCCGGGAAGATCTCAATCGCCAGATCATATTCCAGGTCGGTGCCTTCGTCGAACTTGGTGACTTCGATTTTGGGCTGCACGGCGGGGCGCAACTCTTTTTCTTCCAGCACCTGCTTCAGGCTGTCGTCGACCGTCTTCTCCAGGACTTCACCCAGCACCGATTTGCCGAACCGCTTCTTCAGCAGGGGGACGGGAACCTTACCCGGCCGAAACCCGGGAAGGGAGACGGTTTGCGCGACCTCCTTCAACCGGTCGAGTACCTTGCTGTCGATATCCGCCGCGGGAACGACCACTTTATATTCCCGCTTCAGCCCTTCATTGACGGTTTCCGTAACCTGCATGTCCATTCTCTGTCCGCTGTGGCTCTCCGGGTCGGCGGTCGCGCACGCCCACCGCTTCCGGGTCCTTGAATTCGAAAAGTCGACGGAGAAAGCGATTTTGGTGCGGGCGGAGGGACTTGAACCCCCACGTCTTGCGACACGTGGACCTAAACCACGCGCGTCTACCAATTCCGCCACGCCCGCGCAGCCCCGCCGAACGAGGGCGACACTCTAATCGAAGTTGCCCCCCTGTCAACTTCTTTGGCATTCCGCTGTGATCAAGCGGAAATCAGCCTTGCGAGCACCCGGGGCACTGCGTCTGGCAGGTCCTCGGCGATCAGTCCCGCACCGAAGGCCCGTGCGGCCATGCCATGCAGCCAGACCCCGGCTCGCGCGGCGTCAAACGGGGCGAGGCCCTGCGCCAGCAACCCGCCGATAAACCCGGCCAGCACATCGCCACTGCCCGCGGTGGCAAGGCTGGGCGGGGCAACGGCATCGATGGCAACCGCTCCGCTCGGCGCGGCGATCACCGTATCGGGACCTTTGAAAACAACCACGGCGCCCGATCTTTTGGCCGCAGCTTGGGCCTGATCGACGCGGCTGCCCTTAAGATCGGGGAACAGGCGATGGCATTCCCCCGCATGGGGGGTCATCACGCAAGGGCCGGTGATGGCGGTGAAAAGCGCCTCGGGCGCGGAGGCAAAGGCGGTCAGGGCGTCCGCATCCAAAACGATCGCTTTTTTCAGGGAAAGGGCGGCAAGGCTTGCGGCGCGGGTTTCCGGGCCGATCCCGGCGCCCGGACCGATGACCACCGCATTGCGGCGGGGGTCGGCGATAAAATCCGCGAAGGCGGAAGCATCCTGGCAGGCGGCCACAATCGTCCCCGGCCAATCGGCGGCATAGATCGGTACGGCGGCGGGCGGCGCGGCGCGGTCGCAGAGCGTGCCCGAAGCGTTGCTACACGAGCTCACGCGGAGCGAGTGGACGCTGGTCCACCTACTAGGGTTAGGGTTAGGGTTAGGGGTTAGGGGTTAGGGGTTAG
>JBMYUJ010000081.1:0-12967 GCA_049605255.1 Magnetospiraceae bacterium | reverse complement strand
GGAGACCGAAGAGAAACTGGCGGGTTATTTGGAGAACTTCGTCAAGACCTTCGCCTAATCGCGGTAAACGGGGAAAGTATCGGATATGGCCACGCTCAAGGACCTCCGAAATAGGATCTCCAGCGTCAAATCGACGCAGAAGATCACTTCCGCCATGAAAATGGTGGCCGCCGCCAAGTTGCGGAAAGCGCAAATGTCGGCGGAGGCGGCCCGACCGTTCTCCGGTCGCATGGGACGCATGGTGTCGACCCTCGCCGGCAGTGCCGGGGAGGGGGCGGGGGGGTCCCCCCTGCTGGCCGGGACCGGGCAGGACGACAAGCATTTAATCGTCGTTGTCAGCTCTGATCGCGGCCTGTGCGGTGGTTTCAATGCAAACGTTTCTCGTGAAGTGCGGGGCCGTGTTCACGCGCTTCGGGAATCTGGCAAGACCGTGCGGTTGCTCTTTGTCGGTCGTAAGGCGAAGGATTCCCTGGCACGGGATTTCCGGGATCTTATTGACGACACCCTGGAAGGTTTGCTGAAAACCGGCGCCCAGTATGCCGATGCCTCCGATCTTGGAACGCGGCTTCTCAGCATGTATGAGAACGGCGATTTCGATGTTTGCACGATGGTCTATACCGAGTTCCAATCGGCGATGACCCAAACCGTGAAGGGGCAGCAGATTCTTCCGGTTCCCATTGAATTGGGGGCGGACGATGACGGGGAAGGTTCTCCGGCCGCAACGGAAAGTGGCGCGATTTACGAATATGAACCGTCGGAAGAAGATATCCTGAACGATCTTTTGCCACGGAACCTGAATGTGCAGTTGTTCAAGGCCTTTTTGGAAAGCTACGCTTCCGAGCAGGGCGCGCGGATGACCGCTATGGATAACGCAACCCGCAATGCGGGTGACATGATCGACGGTTTGACGCTGACCTACAACCGGACGCGTCAGGCGAATATTACCCGCGAACTTATTGAAATCATTTCCGGCGCCGAAGCTCTTTAACGGCGCGGTAGGGAATTGGGACTGGCTGAGAGGACATAGCGATGAGCAAGAACAACGTCGGCTCCGTTGCCCAGGTTATGGGCGCCGTCGTGGACGTGCGGTTCGAGGGCGATCTGCCCGCGATCCTCACCGCATTGGAAGTGGATAACAAAGGCAAGCGGCTGGTGCTTGAAGTCGCCCAGCATCTGGGCCAGTCCATCGTCCGGACGATTGCCATGGACACGACCGACGGGTTGGTCCGCGGCCAGGAGGTGACCGATACCGGGGTGGCGATCTCCATGCCCGTGGGGCCGGAAACCCTGGGCCGCATCGTCAATGTGATCGGTGAACCCGTCGATGAACGGGGCCCGGTGACGACCAAGATGGTCTCCCCCATCCACAAGGAAGCCCCGTTGTTCGTGGATCAATCCACGGAAACGGAGATTCTGGAAACCGGCATCAAGGTGGTCGACCTTCTCGAACCGTACCCCAAAGGCGGTAAGATTGGTTTGTTCGGCGGCGCCGGCGTGGGCAAGACCGTGTTGATCATGGAACTGATCAACAACATCGCGAAGGGCCATGGTGGTTATTCCGTGTTTGCCGGTGTTGGCGAACGGACCCGTGAAGGGAACGACCTGTACCACGAAATGATTGAATCCGGCGTTATCAAGCTGGATGGCGAAGGCTCCAAAGCCGCCCTGGTGTATGGGCAGATGAACGAGCCGCCGGGCGCCCGCGCCCGTGTCGCGCTGAGCGGCCTGACCCTGGCGGAATATTTCCGTGATGAAGAAGGCCAGGACGTGCTGTTCTTTGTGGACAACATCTTCCGCTTTACCCAGGCGGGTTCCGAAGTGTCCGCTCTGTTGGGTCGTATTCCGTCGGCGGTGGGCTACCAGCCGACCCTGGCCACCGACATGGGCAACCTGCAAGAACGCATTACCTCCACCAAGAACGGGTCGATCACCTCGGTGCAAGCCATTTACGTCCCCGCGGACGACTTGACCGATCCGGCGCCGGCGACCTCTTTCGCCCACTTGGATGCGACCACGGTGTTGTCGCGTCAGATCGCGGAACTGGGGATTTATCCGGCGGTGGATCCGTTGGACTCCACGTCCCGCGTGCTTGACCCCCGCGTGGTTGGTGAGGAGCATTATACGATCGCCCGTGAAGTGCAGCGTGTTCTGCAATCCTACAAGTCCCTGCAGGACATCATCGCCATTTTGGGCATGGATGAGCTGTCGGAAGAAGATAAGATGACCGTTGCTCGGGCGCGGAAAATCCAACGCTTCTTGTCCCAGCCGTTCCACGTGGCCGAAGTCTTCACCGGGTCTCCCGGCAAGTATGTGAAGCTGGAAGACACCATCAAAGGCTTCAAGGGCATCGTGAATGGTGATTATGACCATCTCCCGGAAGCCAGCTTCTACATGGTGGGCACCATTGACGAAGCGATCGAGAAGGCGAAGCGCTTGGCGGCGGAAGCCGCGTAAGGAGCAGTAACCCATGGCCGATATGGTGGCGTTTGAACTGGTCTCTCCGACAGCCCTGGTGCTGTCGGAAGAGGTTGAAATGGTGGTGGTTCCCGGTGGTGACGGTGATTTCGGTGTGCTGCCGGGCCATACCCCGCTGCTCAGCACCGTGCGGCCCGGTGTCATTGATATCCACGAAGGCGGCAAAGTGGCACGCAGCCTGTTTGTGGATGGGGGCTTTGCAGAGGTGACGCCGGAGCGGGTTGTGGTCTTGTCGGAGGAGGTGATTCCGGTGGCCGATCTCTCCGCGGATACGGCGGAAGCTCGTTTGCAGGAAGCCACCCAGGAACTCAGCACCGCCGATGACGAAGTGCATAAGCGGATTGCCGAGCGCAAGGTGGCCATTGCCGAAGCTATGAAGGCGGCCCTGGAGCGCCGATAGGCCCCGGGGCTTCCTGTTCTTGGCCCAGAATTGGCGATGGGCCATATCGTTGTTGATATTTCCGGTCACGGGTTCGGGCATGCCGCGCAGGTAGGGCCCGTTTTGAAGGCGTTTGTGGGCGCGTATCCGCAAACCCGCCTGACCATCCGCGCCGCCATTCCGGACCCTATTCTCGATCAGGCTTTGGGCATCCCCTTCGATCGGGCGCCGCCCGCGCCCGAAGCCTGTATGGTCATGCATGGTCCGACCCGGTTGGACGTGCTGGGGTCTATCCAAGCTTATCTTCAGTTACACAAAGATTGGGACCGGCTTGTGGATCAGGAGGCCGCCCGCCTCGCGGCGCTTGCGCCGGACCTTTTGTTCGCAGACGCCCCTTATTTGACCATCATCGCCGCTGCAGTGGCTGGGATTCCCGTCTGCGCCCTGTGTTCCTTCGGGTGGGATCAGATTCTGCGCCCCTACGCGGCGGATTTTTCGGAAATCGGGTCGATCGTCGATCGAATCACCGCTTCCTACGGGATGGCGAAAGCATTTATGAGATGCGAACCGGCGCTTATGGATGCGAACCTGAAAAATGTCATGCGCATTGGGCCGGTGGGGCGGACGGGGGTTGATCGACGGCGATGGTTGACCGAAGTGGCGGGAATACCAGATACGGAAAGGGTCGTTGTCGTGTCCTTTGGGGGCGTTGCCGGTGGCTGGAACCTGCATGGATTGCCGGAAGTCCCCGGGGTAACTTGGCTTTTGGGGCATGGTCGGCTCCCCGCCAGGAGGGACGTTCTTTCCTGTCCAGATCTTGATTTACGTTTTATCGATGCCATCGCTTCCGCTGATGCGGTCTTCACCAAAAGCGGCTATGGCACCTTCGTGGAAGCCGCACATCACGGCGCCCGGGTGCTGTATATTGATCGGCCCGATTGGGCCGAAGCCACCGCATTGGAAGGCTGGATCGACAGCAGGGGTGTCGCCACCCGCCTGATGGAGCAAAACCTCACGACAGGGCGCCTCGCGGACGCCACCACGGCCACTCTAGCGCAGCCGCGCAGAGAGGCCATTCCCTATACGGGAATTGACACCGCCGTCGCGGTTTTATCGGAAACGATGCTTCGGGAATAAACTGACGGAAGGCTTAACCTTTCTTTGCCTCGGCCTCTTGCTTGCGGCGTTCTTTTTCCGCTTTCGCCGCAGATTTCCGCCATTCCGGGCGGCGCATGAAAATCATGATCCAACCGGACCCCAAAAGGATAATGGACAGGCTTCCCGTAATTTGGGCAAGTGTCGAGAGACCAGAGACAGGCGGTGGAATGAGACCCCACGCAATCAACAGGTAGGTCAGCGCCCCACCTGTTACCGCCGCCAGGATAGAAAGGGAAATACGACTTGAAATCCGTGGCATTAATTAGGTCCCCTGAAAATATCGGGCTCTGTTCACATTCCGGGTGTATCTGCACCCTCTAAAAGGACTGTACGGCGATGCATCAAACAATGCAATGCATTAGGCGCGCATGACGCGCAGAGAACGGAAAGCTGATGCGAAATAACCCGGACCTTATCAGCCGCCTCCAAGACTGGCCGAGAACCCCGGCAGAAGCGCGCGTCGTGCAAGCATCCCTGGCAAATCAGGTGTGCACGGCAGATCGGTTTTCGGCACCAAAATTGATAGCCGGTGTGGATGTGAGTTATCAAGGCGGCGCCGACGCCAGCCGTGGCGCGGTGGCTGTCTTGGCTTATCCGTCCCTTGCCGTTCTGGAGGAATCGGTCGTGGAGACCATCACGGCGTTTCCTTACGTGCCGGGATTTCTCTCTTTTCGGGAGATTCCGCCCCTTTTGGAAGCCTTGTCCCGCCTCAAATCGCTGCCGGATATGCTGGTATGCGATGGACAAGGTTTGGCCCATCCCCGCCGTTTCGGGCTTGCCTGCCATTTGGGGGTGTTGTTAGACCTGCCGGTGATCGGGGTCGCCAAATCCCGCCTCATCGGAACGCACGCGCCAGTTGGACCGGAAAAAGGAGACCATGTGCCGCTGATGGATAAGGGGGAGACGGTGGGCATGGTGGTCAGAACGCGGGCGCATGTGGCACCGGTATATGTATCTGTCGGCCATCGGGTTTCCTTGGAAACAGCGGTTGAAATCGCCTTGTCTTGCTGCCCCCGCTGGCGCTTGCCGGAAACCACCCGGGCCGCCGATGCCTTGTCGAAGGCTTGGAAATGGAAATCCCAACCGACGGTAAAAGGCAAAAAATCGTAGAGCCGAGCCCGTAAACTTGCTACCCAAGAATGCTAACCGTCCTTCCAGCGAGCCCCACAATGATCGAGATCGATTCCGACAATCCCGAGGTAGAAAAACAATTTCGTCTCATGGCCGAGGTGATTTTGGACAGCGGGGGGAGTTTCGAGCCGAGCGTTAAAATCCTGTGCCAAGAAGGCAATTTGACCGTTGTTGCCAACACGGCGTCGCGTTCAAAAGCGCCGACCATGCATTGCCCCGAATCCTGCCTCTTGCCCATGGACGAAGTGCAACTGGCGTTGGACGGTGGGGAAATGGCGGTCGTGAAAACCCCGGATTATTATTCGACGGAGCGACGTGCCCTGTTGGAGGCCATGTTGGCCATCTATCGGGAAACGCGAAAAATCTCTACCACCCGGGAAACAAGCTTTTGGTTTACCCTGGCAGAGACGCCAGACATCTTTGAGCATTTTCTGGGCCCGCGGAAAATGCTCCCTAAGTTCCAATATTTTTTCAAGATGTTTGAGAGCGACGATACGGAGCAACTATTGATCAACTATTTTCTGGGGTCCCGCACCTTGGCCTATAGAAGTCCCGCTTCAGAGGGGCAAGACGTGCAAACCGAAGAGATGGACCCCGCCGACGATAAGTTCGTTCTAATGCCTTTCGTGGATTTCGCCAATCATCACGAGCATGGCGCGCCCTTCGACAGTCGACGCGGCGGCGTTGCCTTAGGGGATGTGCGACCCATCCCCGGTTCGCGTGAAATTTTCGCTCGCTATGGCATCATTGATGGGCTGGATTGCTATTTGAACTACGGATTTGTGGATACAGGGGCTTCCTTCGTCCGTGCCGCGCCAATGGAAGTTGATCTGGAAGGGTTGGGGACCCTGAAAATCGGGGCCCGTGTCATGTCACCGGTGAAAAAAAAGCTGTCGGGGAAAATCGCGGGGCTCCGGACATTTATTCCGCGAGTCCTGACAAAAACCGAAGACATGCTGGAAGCATCCCACCTTTTCATTCCTGGGCATCGGTCGCCGCAGGCCCTTGTGCGGGTGATCTCGCTATTGATCCGAAGCATGGACCGGGTCGCGCCGGATCAGATCATCCGCGAACAGGTGCGCCAGGTGGAAGAAGCGGTGATTGCCATGACGGAGACCTACTATACCGACCTGCAAAAAATGACAGAGTCGGCGTCTCTTGGCGCGTCCACCCGAGACTCCTTAAATACCCTTGCGACTCATCAACTCCGCAAAATTCGCGCATACAAACCGGTTTTTGCAGGCGTTTAAGGGCGGTTTCCCGAAACGTTTACCGCCGCCGGCGTTTTTTCGGCACCCGATGGCCGACGCCCGCCTTGGTCGCGGCGGTGGGGGAAACGCCCGCCTTATCCAGGCCCAGCTCATGGGCTTCCAGGCGGCGGATTTCATCGCGCAGGCGCGCCGCCTCCTCGAATTCCAAGTTGCCAGCGGCGTCCTTCATGCGTTTTTCCAAATCTTCCAAATGGCCTTTGAGATTATGGCCCACCAGATGCTTATCGCCGGAAACGCCCATTTCCACGGTGACGTAATCCTGCTCGTAAACGGAATCGATGACGTCTGAAATGGCCTTGCGCACGCTTTCCGGGGTGATCCCGTTGGCGGCATTATAGGCCTGCTGTTTTTCCCGCCGCCGGTTGGTCTCGCCGATGGCATACTCCAGGCTATCGGTCATCTTGTCCGCATACAGGATCACCCGACCATCCAGATTGCGGGCCGCCCTGCCGATGGTCTGCACCAGGGAAGTGCGGGATCGCAAAAACCCTTCCTTGTCCGCATCCAGGATCGCCACGAGCGCGCATTCGGGGATATCCAAGCCTTCGCGCAACAGGTTGATGCCGATCAGCACATCAAAGGCGCCGAGACGCAGATCGCGGATAATCTCGATCCGCTCAAGGGTATCGATGTCCGAATGCATGTAGCGCACGCGCACGCCATGCTCGTGCAGATATTCCGTCAGGTCTTCGGCCATGCGTTTGGTCAGGGTGGTGACCAGCACCCGTTGGCCCTTCGCGGCGCAGGATTTGGCTTCCGCCATCAGGTCTTCCACCTGATGTTCCACGGGGCGAACGATGCAGAGGGGATCGATCAGGCCGGTGGGCCGCACCACTTGCTCCACAAACGTTCCCCCGGTGCGGTCCATCTCCCAGGGGCCCGGCGTGGCTGAGACGAAGACGGTTTGCGACCGGTAGCGGTCCCATTCCTCGAACCGCAGCGGCCGGTTATCGGTGCAAGATGGCAGGCGGAAACCGAAATCCGCCAAGGTGCTTTTGCGGTTATAGTCGCCTTTGAACATGGCGCCCAGTTGCGGCACCGTCACATGGCTTTCGTCCACCACGATCAAGGCATTTTCCGGCAGATATTCGAACAAGGTGGGCGGCGGTTCGCCTGCGCCGCGCCCGGTGAGATAGCGGGAATAATTCTCGATGCCCTTGCACACCCCGGTGGTTTCCAGCATCTCCAGATCGAAGGCGGTGCGTTCGCGCAGGCGTTGCGCCTCCAGCAATTTGCCCTCCCGCTCGAAGATCTCTACCTGTTCCTTCATCTCCGCCTTGATGCCGGTAATGGCCTGCAGCAGGGTGGGGCGTGGGGTCACATAGTGGCTGTTGGGATAAACCGTGATGGCGGGCAGCTTGCCCAGCTTTTGCCCGGTCAGGGGGTCGATCTCGGAGATATCCTCCACCTCGTCCCCAAACAGGGAAACACGCCAGGCCCGGTCCTCCTGGTGGGCGGGAAAGATCTCCACGATATCGCCCCGCACCCGGAAGGTCCCGCGGTGAAAATCCGTGTCGTTGCGGGAATATTGCAAGGTCACCAGGCCTTTGAGCAGATCGTTACGGTTGATCTCGCCGCCCGCTTCCACGGTCAGCGTCATCGCCGAATAGGTTTCGACCGACCCGATACCGTAAATGCAGGAAACACTGGCCACGATGATCACATCATTGCGTTCCAACAGCGCGCGGGTCGCCGCATGGCGCATGCGGTCGATCTGCTCGTTGATGGAGGAATCCTTCTCGATATAGGTATCGGTGCGCGGCACATAGGCTTCGGGCTGGTAATAATCATAATAGGAAACGAAATATTCCACCGCGTTCTCGGGGAAAAACCCTTTCATCTCGCCGTAAAGCTGCGCCGCCAGGGTCTTGTTGGGGGCGAGCACCAGCGCCGGGCGCTGGGTCCGCTCGATGACCTGGGCAACGGTGAAGGTTTTGCCCGAGCCGGTCACGCCCAGCAGCACTTGATCCTGTTCCGCCGCGTCCACACCGGCGACCAGGGCCTCTATGGCCTGGGGTTGATCCCCCGCCGGGGTATAGTCGGATTTCAGCACGAAGCGATTTTCCTGCGGCATCGCGGCGCGGCGCGGTGGCAGAAACTGGGTCAGCGGCATGTCCGGTATGGTGGCGCTTCGGGGCATGGGGGGAATATAGGGCGCAATGGCGCAGGACGCCATATGCGAGAATGCCGTTTCCAGCCTTATTGCAGGGGCAGCCCGGCGCGCCAGCGGGCCAGTTGATCCCGCCGCCGTTTTTCAAATCCGGCGGTATCGCCGCTTTCTTCCACGCTGCGGATGGATCCGTTCAGGGGTGCGGTGCGTTTGCCCACATGCAGCCCGGGAACCGGCGGCGTGACCTGCGCTGTGGTGGGGCCGAGAATCGCACCGGGGGCGGCTGTGCGAGACCCGCTATTGGCGGCGGCCTCGGCTTCCGGCGAGGCCACCTGCATGGAGCGGAACAGGCTGGCGCCAGGATTGCCGATGGCCCCCGGCGCAGCAGGCAGGGAGGCTACTTGCATTGGCGCCGCGGCGGGTTTGAACACGGAAGCATCGGGGGTGGCCGCCGCCACCTCTGTCTGCGCTTCTTTCGCCTTGCGCCACAGCCGATCCAGCTTGGCCTTGTACTTGCGGGCCAGCGACGGTGTGCGCGAATGATAATGGGTGGAGGCCTTGGCCCATGAGCCGGTTTCATCGAAGAGGGATTTCAAAAAGCTGGCCGCATAGGCCACGTTATGTTTGGGGTCGAGGGCGTCATCCAGGCTTTTGAAGGCTTTGGCATGGGCGCGCAGATTGATCTGCATGCAGCCCACATCGATATTTTTGATGCCTTGCTTTTGCAACGCCTTCACATGGTTGATGGCGGCCAGCTTGGTAGGAAAATATCGCCCATCGGCGCCCGAGGTAACGGTCCAGGGCCAGGCAATCATTTCCCCCCTGGCTTTGCTCCACCGGCCCGATTCCACATGGGAAATGGCGGTCAGCAGTTTATGGGGGATGCCCTTGCTGCGCTCTTGAAACGCCACCTGCGCGCCGCAAAGATCCGCAGGTTTCTGCGGCATTCGGCTGGCTTGGGCCGGTTGATGGGGCAGCGTGGCGAAGATCGCCATCGCGCTGATCAGAGGTAAAAGTCGCATTCCCGTTCCGCTTTTTTTGCGTTGGTGTTGGGAAGGACTTTGCAATCGGCGTGCCGGTTATCTGTCCCTGGGGGAAAGGCGCTTCAGGCCCCGTCGATCGAAGGTGATGGTATCGATCAGGGCGAAGACGGGCTTGCCCTTTTGCAGTGCCATCGCGTCGGCGGATTTGCGGGTGATGCGGGACCGCAGCTTGGGGCCCCCGATATCGATCAGCAGTTCGGCGAAGGCGGTTTCGGGTTCCCGGCGAATATCCGCGAGAGTTCCCGGAAGGATGTTCTGAATGCTGAGATTTTCCGGCTTGTTCAACGCTACCGACACATCCCGGGCGCGGACCCGCAAGCGCACTGCATCTCCCACAGCGCCGTCAATAAAGGGCATGGAGAGAATGGCTCCGGCGACCGATACCAATGTCATGGCATAGGTTGGGTCTTGGGCCGTGATTTCCGCCTCCAGAACCACACCGGCCTCGAACCGACCGGTCAGTGGATGCAAGTCGAGGCTTTGTAGAATCTCCCCCACAGGCCCATAAGCCGCCACCTTGCCGTGCGAGAGCAGCACCATGCTGTCGGCCAGTTGGGCGACCTCATCCACCGAATGGCTGACGTACAGAATAGGCAGGCCGAAGGTTTCGGGCAGGGCCTCGATCAGCACCATGATCTCCACCTTGCGGGCGGAATCCAATGCGGCCAGGGGCTCGTCCATCAGCAGCAGATTCGGGCGTGAGAGCAGTGCCCGAGCGATCGCGACCCGTTGGCGTTCCCCCCCCGACAGCGAGTCCGCCCGCCGTTGTAGCAATGGGAACAAATCCATGGCCTCCGCCACCGCCTTGAGGTTGATCTCCAGCGGCTTTCCGGGTGCCCGCCGCTCCGCATAGGCGAGATTGCCCATAACGCTGAGATGATTGAAAAGTTGGGAATCTTGAAACACCACGGCGGCACCGCGACGATGAGCGGGCACGGGGGGAACGGCGCGATCCTGCCAGACCTCCTGCGCGAAGGCCACCCGCCCAAAGGCCTCGCGCTCCAATCCGGCGATGACCCGCAACAACGTTGATTTTCCGCTGCCGCTCGGCCCGAAGACGGCGGTGATGCCGCCCAGGGGGAGAGACACGTTAACCTCCAGGCGGAATTCCCCCCGTGCCACATGGCAATCTATGGCGAGCGCCGTCATCGGCGACCGAGACCGGGTGCCAGGCGGCGGTTCAAGGCGTATACCAGCACCAGCACCGCAAAGGAAAACACCATCAGCCCGGCGGACAGGGTATGGGCGGCGGCATAATCCAGGGTCTCCACCTGTTCATAGATGGCGATGGAGATGACCCGGGTTTTGCCGGGAATATTCCCGCCCACCATCAACACCACGCCAAATTCCCCAACGGTATGGGTAAAGCCCAGCACGATGGCGGTGAGGAACCCCCGGGCGGCCTGCGGCACGGCAACCGTGAAAAACCGGTCAACCGGGCCGGCGCGCAAGGTGGCCGCGGCATCGAGGGGGCCGGTGCCCACCGCCTCGAAGGCGCCTTGGATGGGCTGCACCACGAAGGGCAGGGAATAAAGGCAGGAGGCAATGACGAGGCCTGTGAAAGAAAAGGTTAAGCTGCTGCCGGTCAGGTTGACCCAGGCCGCGCCCAGGGGCGCTGCCGGGCCCAAAAAAACCAGCAGGTAGAAGCCCAATACAATGGGTGGCAAGACCAGGGGCAGGGCGGTGAAGGCCTCGACGATAGACCGCCAGCGCGACCGGGTATGGGCGAGCCACCAGGCTAGCGGCGTGCCGAGGATCAAGAGCAGCAAAACGGTGACGCTCGCCAGCCGGAACGTGAGCCAGACGGGCGCCCAATCCATCATCGGCTAGATATCCTTGTCATTCCGCCCCATAGCCATGTTTATGGATAATGGTTTTTGCGCGGTCGGTCTTCAGATAGGCCAAGAATTCCCGGGCCGTTGGATTTTGCATGCCATAGGCCAGCAACACCGCATCTTGCCGGATGGGCTCATGCAGTTCTTCAGGGACCATCCATCTGCTGCCCACATCTCTGTATTTCACGTCATTCAACAAAGAGGCGGCGACGAACCCGAGATCGGCATTTCCCGTGGCCACCATGGCGAAGGTCTGGCTGATATTTTCGCCCCGCACGATCTTGTCTTCCACCAAGGGCCAGGATTTAAGGGATTGGAGGGCCTGTTGGGCCGCCTTGCCATAGGGTGCCAGCTCTGGATTGGCGATGGCCAGGAAGGAAAAACCATCGGTGTTCAGAATATCCGGTCCATAGATCAATCCGGGATCGGGGCTCCAAAGCACGAGTCGGCCGATGGCATAGGTAAACCGGCTCTCCGCCATACCAACGTCCAACTCAATCAGTTTTTCCGGGCGTTCCTGGTCGGCAGCCAGTAGCACATCGATGGGGGCGCCGTTCATGATCTGGGCAAACATTTTGCCGGTCGAGCCGGAAATCACAATGAGCGTGTTGCCGGTCATAAGCTGAAAATCTTCCGCCAGGGGTTCCAGGACGGAAATGAAATTGCTGGCCACCGCCACCGTTGTTTCCCCCGCCCGCGCCGGAGCGAGGGGAAGGTGAACCGTGGCGATCAGCCAGATCAGCAGAAGAAGAACGCGATGTCGCATACAGCCTCAGAAGGTGCCGGGGAAATGCCCGCCATCGATCAGCAGGTTCTGCCCCGTGATATAGCCCGCATGGGCGCTGCAGATGAAAGCGCAAAGCGCGCCGAATTCCGATGGCTCGCCAAACCGTTTGGCCGGGTTCCCCAGGCGGCGTTTTTCCAGGACGCTGTCCAGGTCAGTGCCCATGGATTCCGCCACGGCGGCCATGGTGGTGGTCAACCGATCGGTCACGAAGGGGCCGGGCAGCAGATTATTGATGGTCACGTTATGGGCGACGGTCTTGCGCGACAGCCCCGCCACGAACCCGGTCAAACCCGCCCGCGCGCCGTTGGACAGGCCCAACTCCTCGATGGGCGCCTTCACCGCGCCGGAGGTGATATTGACGATCCGCCCGAATTTTTGGGCGATCATGTCATCCACGGTAGCCTTGATCAGTTCGATGGGGGTCAGCATGTTGGCATCCAACGCCTTGATCCACTCCTCGCGGCCCCAATCTCGAAAGTCCCCGGTGGGCGGCCCGCCCGCATTGGTGACCAGAATATCCGGCTTGCCGCAGGCTGCGAGCGCTTTGGCCCGGCCCCCCGGCGTGGTGATATCAGCAGCGACGGCCGTGACTTCGGCGCCATAGCCCGCGCGGAGTTTCTCGGCGGCGGCATCCAGCTTGTCCTGGGTCCGGGCAACGATGGTGAGGAGGACGCCCTCAGCGGCCAGTTTTTCGGCACAGGCATATCCGAGGCCCGCGCTCGCGGCGCGTCCTCGCGCGAACGGGAACCCAGCGTCACCAAATGAGCCTCCTCAACTG
>JBMYUJ010000080.1:0-13316 GCA_049605255.1 Magnetospiraceae bacterium | reverse complement strand
TGAATCGCCCTCTAAGATTTTGTTTAGAGACGGATTCACGTTGAAATCATGGTCAGGATATTGACCAGGTTTTCAACGATCCGGCTCTTGCATCGTCTTGCCAGGAGGCCTGCCATTTCGCCGTCTATAATGAGTCCGGACCCTAAAGCCCTCTTTCCTTAACGGGAAAATCATGCAACTATCCGCAGAGTAAGGGGAGGAATGTTGCGGTTTCAGGGCGTTTGCCCCGACCCGATACCCGGCTATACAGTCCCGATCACAATACAAGGTTTCCATCTTGTCCGACATCCGTTTGGAAATTGTCGCGCTGATTCCGCATCTGCGGCGCTTTGCCGCCGCGTTGACTCGGGATCGCGGTATGGTGGACGACCTTGTGCAAGACGTGCTCGTACGCGCCCTCAGCAAGCTGGATAAGTTCCAACCGGGAACCAATCTACGGGCTTGGCTGTTTACGATAATGCGCAATGTGTATCTCAGTCAGTTGCGCAAGTATAAATCCCGGCCGCAGCTGACCGTGATCGATGCGGAAATGGCCGGGCAACCGGCATCGCAGGACGATACCATGCAACTCAGGGACCTGGAACAGGCCCTGAATTGCTTACCGGATGACCAGCGGATCACCTTGCTGCTCGTAGCGCTGGAAGGGATGAGTTACCAGGAAGCCGCTGCGGTGACCGACGTTGCGGTGGGGACCGTACGATCCCGTGTCGCGAGGGCCCGCGAGGCGCTTCGCCAACGTTTGGCTGTGGCTGATCCGCCAGGCACGGATGTCAGCCTCCCGCCGGACATGAAATTGGGAGAGGGCAGTGCCGGAAATCAGTGACGAACAAGTCAGTGCTTTCGTCGACGGCGAGGAAGACCCCTCCCGGCTACAGGCGATGCGCGAGACAATCGAGGCGGACCCCGAGGCGCGAGACCGCGTTGCGGACTATTACCGTTACAACACGGGGCTGCAGGCTTTGTACAATCCGGTCGCGCAAGAACCCATTCCCGAACATTTGGCGGGACTGGTGGAAAATTATCGTCCCGCACCGCCGCCGCGCCGCGCCCTGCCGCTTTGGCGCCTTGCCGCCGCGTTTGTTCTCGCGCTTGGTTTGGGTGCCGGTGGGGGCTGGTATGGCCATCAATATGTGGCCCACGAACCCTCCTTGCTGGAAGGGGTTGTCACCCAAGCGGTGTTGGCGCGCGAAATGCTCGAAGCCGTGGACCCGGAAAAAGGCGGGGTCTTGAAGGTCACCCAAGAGACCATCTCCTTGGTGGCCGAGTCCAACCCCTTTAAGGTGCCCTTGCGGGTGCCGACCTCCGTGGGGGACGGTCGTTTTATCCCGGTATCGTTCCAAAGCACCACGGGCGATACATCGCCGTCGGTGCATTTGGCTTATCGCAGCGAGTCCGGGGACGAGATCACCATGTTCGTGCGGCCCCATTCGGATGGCTCTGGCGTTTCCTACGATACGGCCGTGGTCGATGGATTCGATGTCCTGTATTGGATCGACGGCCCCTTGGTGTATGTGCTGGTGGGGAAAAACGGCGAACAAGAACTGCTCGATCTTGCCGATGCGTTTTACAGCTCGCCGGGCCTGCGCCCGAATTTGATGCCCGCGCCCTCTGAAGCACCCGTCGAAACGCCGGTAAGCGTGCCCGGAGAGACACCGATTGGCACCGAATAGCCGGGCAAATCCGTCGAGATCGGCCCGGACCGCTATCGGGCTGCCCGAGGGCCGAGAACCAGCCAGGCGATAAACCCAACCAGGGGCAAGACCAGGATCAGGAGAATCCACAGGACCTTTGAGCCGGTGGAAGCGGAACTGCCGAATACATGGACCGCGGCCCAGATATCGGCGATCAACAAGAGCAATCCAAAAAATCCGCCAAATTCGATCATGACATGCTCGTCCTTTCAGCCGTTCGGGCCCGAAATCGGCCCGCCCTTGCGGGTGAATAAGTTCCGGAATTTGGATCATTGTTTCTGGATAGGATAGCTTACTTTAACGGCCCGATCCCGCCCCGTCGACGTCCTATTCCCGGCCTGTAGGCGGAAACAGAAACGGCGGCAGGCGCGGTATCAGAAGGCGGCTCCATTTGGATAAGCAAGCGTTGCTAACGCCCCCGGACAAGGTGGGTAAGAATGGTAATGACAAACAAAACCAAGAAAATGAAAAAGATGATTTGACCGATATCAATGGCAGCGGCGGCCACGCCGCCGAAGCCGAAGATCGCGGCGATCAATGCAATGATAAAGAAGCCGATAGCCCAATTTAGCACGGGTCGTTCCTTTCTTTAAATGGGGTCGAAGGGGCGGGTTATTTGCTCATTTCCTGCTTGGTTTCCCGGGCCGTATCGCTGATGGCGTCGCCGGCGGCTTCGATATCCTCGCCCGCGCCTTCCACCGTGCCGCATCCTGGCAACGCCAGCAGAAGAGCGGCCATAAAGCCCATTCCTAACAAGCACTTACGCAAATCTTGGCGTGCCATTTCCTGGCCCATGACAATGTCCTTTCAATGTGGTTTTGGCATCTTGTGAACATGGCTAGCAACGCGTGTAGGCGGGTAAAGTTCCGAACTTTCTGAAACGGCGACTCTTTGCCGCGATCTTCGGGGGGAGGGGAACTTTTCCCTGTCCGTGGCGTTTTTCGGTCAGCGGGTCGGCGCGCAGCCGTCGCGCGCCCACCGTCCATCCCACCCGCGTTGAATCACATCCCACGAAGGGGAGACCCGTGGCGAATAGGAAACCATTGACCGCTTTGCTGAAAGACCTGATCCAGCAGATCACCCTCCTGCTGCGATTGGAACTTCGGTTGGCGCAGGCGGAACTGACCGAGAAGGCGGCGCAGGCGCAGACCGGCCTCGTCTTCATCGTCGCGGGCCTGATCGCGCTGTCCTGCGGCGTGTTGTTCCTTCTGGCGGGCGGGGTGCTCCTGCTGTCCCAGGTCATACCCTTGTGGAGCGCGGCGGTTGCCCTGGGCGGAATGCTTGCCCTGCTTGCCTATGGGTTGATTCAGCGGGGGCTGCGCGGTGTCAAACTGGTGGCCCTCAAGCCCGAACGCACCCTCAAATCCCTTCAAACCGGAAAACAGAAAGCAACGGATAATTGGCCATGAGTTCTTCCTCCAAGACAGCCGACCAGATCGAAGAAGAGATCGAGAAAACCCATGCGGATATCGAACGGACACTGGAATCCGTGCGGGATAAGTTCTCGCCGGGGGAGATCATCGACCAGGCCTTGGCGGCGACCCAAGGTCGCGCAGGGGTTGCCGCGGTGGTGGGGCGTGCCGTTCGGGATCACCCCGTGCCTGCGCTGATCGCCGCTGCCAGCGTTGCCTGGATCGCTTTCGCCCCCCGCAAGGCGCCGGGCGACGCCGAAAAACAGGATGCTGTGGCGCGGCGATCGGCGGAAACTGCCGCCGACTCTCAGGATGCGGAAACCTCCCTTTCAGAGGCGCCGAACCGTGACTCCCGCGCCGACTGGGCCGCGGCGTATCGTCAGATCTCGGACGAGGCGGATCGGACCACCCTCAGCCGCATGGGCCGGTTTATCAGCGAGAATCCGCTGGTCACGGGCATCATGGGGGTCAGTGTCGGTGCGGTGTTGGCCGCGTTGCTGCCGCCGTCGCGTCGGCGCCTCGGTGCTCTCTATGCGCAGGGAAAATCGGCGACAGCAGATATTGCGGAAGTAGGGGGCGAAAAAATGACCAAGGTGTCCCAAGCCATGCGGGCCGCGACCGATGCGGGGGAGCAGGAGGCCAGCCGCCGTTCCCTGGATCCGGATCATCTGAAACAGCGGGCGGAACACTTGGCCGAGGATGTGGCCGCTGTTATTCAGGCGGCCTTGCAGGCCGGAGAATCCTCTCTTGCCGAGCGGGCGGAACAGGCGCCCGATAACAGGACCAACCCCAAAAGGCCCACCGTGAAAGCGGCGCCGACGGCAAAGGCGAAAGGCCCCAATGCGCAAGACCCTTCGGATGCCTAGGCCCACGGAAATTGCCGTTCGACCGGTGGTCGAAAGTCTGCTGTTCGCGGCATTCGGGTTGGCCTTGATCCTGGTGGCGGGGTCGGTTTCATCCGCCGAGCAGATCAGGACCCGCGATTGGCGTTTGGTCACCGGGGTGGTGGAGGCGGCGGATGTCATCCCCTTGCGCGGCACCCTGGACGGTTCCCTCGGGCGGTTTCGCCTGAACTTGGTCTACCGTTACGTGGTGGAAGGCCGCGCATATTCCAGCGTCCGGGTTTTGGTTCTGCCGTCCGGGCTTGATGCGCAAAAAGCCCATCAATTCCAATCCGTGGTCCCTCGTATCGGATCCTTGATCACCCTGCGTTACGATCCCGCGAGCCCCTTTCATGCGAAAGTCGACAACGCGCAGTCCCTTACCAGGAGCTTTCTTCTCCTGATCGGCATCTTGGTATTTTTTCTGGGTGTCGGTCTTGCCGTATTGGTCAGCCGCCGACAGATCGACCGATCTCCCCACAGCTCCGTAAACGCCCGCTAGAGCATTTTCAGCGAAAGTGTGTGCGGTTTCGCGGTTCGAAAATGCGTGATTAAAATGACCTCGGCATTTTCAGCGAAAGTGTGTGCGGTTTCGCGGTTCGAAAATGCGTGATTAAAATGACCTCGGCATTTTCAGCGAAAGTGTGTGCGGTTTCGCGGTTCGAAAATGCGTGATTAAAATGACCTCGGCATTTTCAGCGAAAGTGTGTGCGGTTTCGCGGTTCGAAAATGCGTGAATACAATACTTTAGAGCAGGTCCGGCGATTCAGATATCGCCGAACCTGCGCTAGCCGGAGCCTCCTGTGTCATCCGGTCACAGCGGTGTGACGGCAAATGACACAACATTGCCCCCCGAAGGTCACAGCGGTGTCGCTAGGTTCTTTCTCATGACGAACGCCACGGAGCGGGATCGTCAGAAACGGAAACAGAGCCAAGAGGCACGACCATGAAAGACCAAGCTTATACCCTGAAAACCGCTGTTGCCGCCGCTATGCTGTGCGGTGCGCTGACGGCAGGAAGCTGGACCCATGACGCCGCCGCCGCGGCCTTGCAACCGACCACCGATGTGACCGAAACCAGTACACAGCATTCTTACGATGGCGAGGTTGCCAAGGCGTTGAACGCCGCCGAGGCCCAAAAGCAGGTAGACCAGCCGGACCTGGCCCGCGCCCCGGTTTCCGAACCCCCCTTCAATGAACGGGGCGACATGAAGGAACTCTGGGATGACGTGAAGGACGCCTGGGATGCGACCGCCGACGTCTTTGAAGAAGGTTGGGACTCGCTGACCGACGTGTTCGACGAACCCACCAATTCCTAATCCATTACCCAGGGATACCGGGCCGGGAGGCACCCCTCTCTCCCCCCCCCCCTCGACCTCTCCGCCCGGTATCCCATCCGTCTTTTCAACCTGGGTTGCGACCATTCCTTGGGCGCCCCCGGAAGAGCAAAGTTTCAAAGGAGTAAGACCATGAAAAAGATTCTGTATTCGACCGTTGGTGCCCTTGCTTTGAGTATGAGCCTCGCCGCCCATCCTGCGGCGGCGGCCAACGAGGAAACCCCCTTTGTGGATCACCTGCCCCCCCATATTCTGGATCGCGATGTGCAGGACTCCCAAGACATCACGGTGCAGGACGGCAGCTTTAACAGCCATTTGACCGTGGAATATCGGGAACTGGCCGAATTTGAGGCCTATCAGATGTACGATTGGTGGGATGCGGACTTGTTTGCCGAGAAGGCCCTGGCCGCCGCTGATGGCAATGACGTGGCGCCCGAGGAAATCGGCGCATGGAACATCGAAGATGATCTGCATCGGCGCGATCTGAACGTGGCCCGGGATCGCTTGATGGCCGCCTTCGCGGCGGGCGCCAAGGCCGCCGCGCCGAAGGAAGCGGCGGTGGCCCAGGCCAGCTTTGACTGCTGGGTCGAACAGCAAGAAGAGGCCTGGCAGGTGGATCACATCCTGGCCTGCCGCAAGGATTTCGAAACCGCGATGGATATGCTGGAAACCGCCATGACTCCGGTACCGGTGACTGAAATCGAGCGGGTGTATTTCGATCTGGATGACGACAGCCTGCGGCCCGATGCCCTGGCCACCATCGATAAGTTCGTGGACCAGATCGAAAACAAGGACGCCGTGGAAATCGTTGTCGTCGGCCATGCGGACCGCTCCGGGACGGAGATCTATAACGACGACCTTTCCAAACGCCGCGCCGATGCCGTGAAACAGGCGCTGGAGGACCGGGGCTTGCGGATCAGCTCCCTCAAGAGCTTCGAACTCGAAGCGCGCGGCGAAAGTGATCCTGCCGTCCATACGGCGGATGGGGTGCCGGAAGAAGCGAACCGCCGGGTTCTGCTTCAGGGCTATGCCCTCACCCAACCGGACGCCATGACGTCTGACCAGAACGCCATGCTTGTTCAGTAAGACCGACTCCTAACCCACTTCGCTCAAAGGGCCGGTAGAGTTAACCCCTCATCTTTATCGTCCCCCCACGCGAGAACCTGGAAGGGCCCCGGATTCCCCGGGGACCCTTTCTTTTTATGTGGCGGCGGGGAAGCGTACGGTCACCCGGAACCCGCCGTCGGGTTTGTTTTCCGCAGTAAGAATGCCATTGGCATAGCTGATGTTGCGCTCCGAAATCCAAAGCCCGATGCCAAAATGCGCCTCGGTGTTGGCCGGGGCGTCTGCCGCTTGCGTGGGTCGGAAGGAGGCGGAGCGCTCAAAGATATGCGGTAGCAGTGCCGGGGGCACGCCCGGTCCAGCATCATCCACCACCACATCCACGAAGGATTTGGATTTATCGAGGATGATCCCCACGGTGCCACCGCGCGGAGAAAAGCTGATGGCATTTTCAAGGATATTGCCGAAGGCGGTTTCCAACTGCCCGGTATTTCCCTTGATCGCCGCCTCCGTGGCGCCGGTGATTGCCAGGGTCACCTCCTGGGTGCGGGCTTGTGCTGCCAGGGCATCGCGCAATGCGTCCAAAAGCGCCCGCATATCGATCCGTTCCTGTTCGGCGGTCATCAAATCCGCCTCCGCCGTTTCGATGTCGCGGGCTTGGGAAATCAACCCATCCAGCCGGTCCACGGAATGGGCGGCGATCTCCAAAGACCGCCGGGCGCGGTTATCAAACTCGGGAATAGCCCGTTTTAGCGGCTCCAAAGATTGGGCGATCACTGCCAGCGGGGCCTTGAAGGCATGGACATTTTCCTCGGCGGTTTCCCGCATCGCCTGGGCCGACCGCCGCAGGGTATGGATCAATCGGTCGAAATCCTTGGCCACACCGGCTAGTTCCGGCACCGTGTTCTGATCGCTGAAGGCCGCCGAATGGCCGGGATTGGCGCTGATCCGGCTGGCTAGGTTTGAGAACCGCCGCAAATTCAGCCAGATTTGGAAAAACAACAGACCCATGAAGGAAATGGCGATCACCAAGGCGCCTGCGGCAAACAACACTTCCGGTTCCCGCCAATAGGGGGATGCCAGAAACCGGGTCATGCCGGTCTCGGAGACCAATTCCGAGGTCAGGACCACCCAGCATCCGGAGGTGAGCTGCATGGGGACGATGGCGGTAAGGATTTCCTCATCCCCATCCGGGTTGTTGAACCGCACGGAAACATCCCGGTTCAGGGCGCAACTATCCGCCAGGCCTTCAAGCACGGCGGAGGCGTAAATCTCGTCCCGTTCCTGCTGCAAATATTCGGCGGACAGGCTGGAGGAGGAGGCGATGTAGAAAAACTGCTGATCGGCTTCCAACGCATTGGGGCGGAACAATAATTTAATGCGCAAGCTTTCTTGGGAAATTTTGCGCAGGCGCTCGTTCAGGTTGGTCAGGGACCCCTCGCCAAAGGCATCCAGGGTATCGCGCAGGCTTTCGGCAACCACCCGCCCTTGGACTCGCAGGCTGCTGTTGACGATCAGGCGTTTTTCCCGATCTGCCTCGCGGAATTGAATATAGAGCAAGGGGGCGATCCCGACCAACAAGACCAATAAGGCAACGAACTTGACCAGCAAGGATCGGTGCATGCCCGTCTGCCCCCGCCGGTTCAATCGTCGGGGCGCCAGCGGTAGCCGACGTTCGGGTAGTTTTCAATACGATCGAATGCGGCATCCAGTTCCTTGAACTTGCCGCGTATGCGCTTGATGAAGGTGCGGACATTGCCCCGATATCCTTCTGCCCCGTATCCGGATCGAAAGCCCGGGCCATGCACCATGTCGTACAAATCCCGATAGGGCACGTAATCGCCCTCCCGTTCCGCCAAAATTTCGATCATGCGGTATTCGGTGGCCGAAATTTCAACTTGGGCGCCGCGCCAATAGGCCAGGCAACTTTTCGGCTTCAAGGTCAGGTCGCCATGAAGAGTTTCGTCGGCATCGACTGCGGCCCCTTCCGGGTCGGCCGCCGCGCGGCGACTCAGCACCAGCTCGATCCGACGTCGCAAGATTGAAAAACTGCGGGATTTTTCGACGAAATCCACCGCACCGCCCGCCAAGGCGGCTTCCTCGTAGATTTGGTCTCCCAGCGCGGTCAAAAAAATGACCGGCACGCCGATGCCGTGTTCCCGCAACGCTTTCAGGACCTCGATGCCGTTCATCGCCGGCATTTTCCAATCCAACAGCACAATGTCGGTCTGATCCTCGGGTCGGGCCAGATAGCCGATGGCCTCTTGGCCCACGGCAAAATCCCGCACCTGGAAATCGATATCCGTCAGGTTGTAGGTGAGGGATTCCCGGAACAGGTCGTCATCGTCGATAATCACCGCGTTCGGCATCGGGCTCACCGGGTAGCGTTGGCGCTAAGCCTGTGGGTCCGCACGGAATCCAAACAGGCTTGGCGGGCGGCTTCATCGCCGGTTTCGCCCACCAGGCTGGTGGTCAACACCCGGTAGACCCGGCGTTTTACTTCCAGGAAAAAGTGAATCTGCAAGGTGCATTCCTCGCCGGGGTAAACCCAGATCAACGCGGGGGGCTGGTCGGCCACGTGGTGGGCGGTGCCCAAGCGCTGTTCCACGTCCCGACGGTTCATGCCGACCAGGGTTTCCAGGTCAAGCCGGGTCATCGCCGGGCCCTTGGGCTTGGGCGGCGCCGGGGCGATGGTCTTGGGCGGTTGTGCCGTTTGTACCGGCGTTGTCGGCGCGGCCTGCGGCGGTGGGGGCTCTGTGCTGGGTTGCCCGTCGGCGGTCGGCAAAGTGCAGCCCGCCAGCACCAGACCAGATAGGGCGATCGCCATCCAGCGTGGCCAGATGTGCACAGGTGGAAATGGTCGAAGAAGGGGCAATTGCATGTCCCGTACCCGAGGGGCCGAAGGCCGGTGGCGCCGAAATCGGCGCAACTATAGCCCAAACCCGGGGCGTCGCAAACGGAACTCGCGGCGTGGCGGGGGCGCGATGCCCGGATTCCATCGGGGACGGCAATTGAAAAACCTATTCGGCCCAAGGCCTGCAGTACTCCGCTATGATCGGCAGGCACCCACTGCCATGTGGCGCTGGTGGAACGGTATCTGGCGTTCAACCGGGGAAGGCGTTACCTTATCTTCACCAGTTGGGATGGCGCCCTTGTCTGGGCGGCAGCGGAAAGGGATCGTGATGGAACTGAACGCCAATGACACTTTCAAACAGACGCTCAGCAAGGCGCAGGGCCTCGGGGTGCGGGTGCTGTTGCATTTGAAGAATGGGGATACGCTGGGGGGCGCCGTGGGGGGCGTCAGCGACACTCACGTTGTCCTTAAAGAGTTGAGCGAGCGAGATTTTTTTGACGCGATCATTTGCGTGGATTCCATCTGCGCCATCGAAGTCCGCGCGCGCAACAGTTAACGGCAGCTCCGGAAACGGCGCGGAATTCTGACGTTCCCCGCTTCCATCCCGTCAAGATGCGCCCATATTATCGGGGATGTCAGAGATTTCAGAAGCTGAAGTCAGCCTGGAGACCTTTGCGCGGCAGCGCCTAAAGCGCTCGCAACGGTTCGCCTTTAAGGCGTTCCGTATTTTCCTGGTGGGTCACCTCTATGTGGGCTGGCGGCTGTTGTTCGATTTGCCCGGGCCGTGGGGCTGGTCTGTGGCGGGGGCGGCGGTCTTGGCAGCGACCGCATTGTTGATCCCGTTTGGCACTTTTTCTCGGGTGTTCGTGGCTGATCCGAAGCTGGTGGACCGTCTGGTCTGGGCCGGGGGCATCGCCATGGGGTGGTTCTCCTCCCTGTTGATCCTCACAATACTGCGTGATGTGGCATTTCTCCTGCCCGCGACCCGGGACTATGCGGCGCAAAGCGCTTTGTTGGTCATTACCCTTTCCCTCTTGGTGACCGTCATCGGTTTCGCCAATGCCCGGCGAGTGGCAAAGGTGGTGCGGGTCTCGATTCCGCTCCAAAACCTCCCCGCCGCCTTGGAGGGCTTCACCATCGCACAAATCAGCGATCTGCATGTGGGCCCCACCATCAAACGCCCCTATGTGCAGCGGGTGGTGGACCGGGTGAACAGTCTGGCACCCGACATGGTGGCGCTGACGGGCGATATTGTCGATGGGAAGGTCAGTTCGCTGGCCGAGGATGTGGCGCCTCTAGAAGAGCTTTCGGCGGCCCATGGGGCCTATCTGGTGACCGGAAATCATGAATATTATCATGGGGTTGATGCGTGGATTCCGGAATTTGAGCGGTTGGGGATTCAGGTGCTTGGGAATCGCCATGTGTTGATCGCGCGGGAAGATGCCCAGATTGCCGTGGCCGGCATTCATGATTTCAGCGCCAACCGGTCGTCCCATCCCCATGTGAGTGATGCAGCGGCGGCGCTGGCGGAAGCGCCGATGAACACCCCCAAGATCATGCTCGCCCATCAGCCCCGTTCGGCACCGGCAGTGGCGGCGGCCGGTGCTGATTTACAGCTTTCTGGCCATACCCATGGCGGGCAGATTTGGCCGTGGAACTATTTGGTCCGGTTCCAGCAGCCTTTTACGGCGGGGCTGCACCGGGAGGCGGGCATGTGGGTCTATATCAGTCGGGGCACCGGTTATTGGGGGCCGCCCAAAAGATTGGGGGCGCCGTCGGAAATCACCCTGATCACCCTGACCCGGGCCTCGTAAAGCCGCCTCCTTGGTGCCCTCCCTCCCGCGCCCCAGGGCCGGTGCCGCCAATACCAAAATCCAGCTTATAAATGAAATTGACATTCTGTGATGTCAATGTTAGTTTACACAATGACATTAGTTAAAGGTAAGAACATGTATCCATGGCATGAGCGATTGGAAAGTTGGATCGGTACGGCGGCGGATTTGGCGGCGGTGGTTACCGATGTGCTGCGCGAACTAGGATTGGAGGACGATACGGTTGTCCCCAACGAGCGCCTGGTGCGCAACTATGTGCAATATAATATTCTGGAGCGGCCCGCACGCAAGGGCAAGGAAGCCTACTTCGGATTTCGCCAAATTGTGGAATTCCTGGTGGCGCGGCAACTTGTGCGCGATGGCTGGCCCCTGGCAAAAATCGGTGAATTTACCCGGACGGCCACGGTGCCGCAGCTTTTTGGGCTTTTGCCGCAACCGGTAAAACCCAATCTCGCCAAGGCGTTGGTGGAAAAATTTGAACAAGATTCCAAAGGCACTGGCAAGGCAGAAACCGCCGCGCCGTCGGAGGCCACCATGCTGGCCCGCGCCGCGCAAATGACCACGATCCGGACGGCCCGGCAAGAAACCGTCGCCGCCCTCGGCACGGCAGATACCGCCCTGGAAGGCGCGAAGGTGACCCGCTTCACATTGTCTCCCTGGTGCCAGGTATATGTTGAGCTGGACCCGTTAATGACGTCCCCTCCCGAGACAGCGGAACTGCTCGGGAAGGCGCTGACCCAGGCTTTGGCCTTGGCGCGCCTTCGGCCTGGAGAGAAGAAATGACTGAACTGACCTTGATTTGTACGCCCCTGAAGCCGGCTGTGATGGCGGGGTTCGATAATCAGTTGGATGTATTGGTGCGCCTGCGGGCGCCCGCGCTGCCCGACACCGCACCCACCCGCGCGCCGCTGAATCTGGCCATCGTTCTGGATCGGTCGGGGTCCATGTCCGGCCAGCCGTTAGCGGAGGCGAAACGCTGTGCCCATTATGTGATCAACCGTTTGGGCCCGCAGGATCGGGCGGCGCTGGTGGTTTATGATAACGAAATCACCGTCGCCGCGCCCTCCACCCCCGTGTTGGATAAGAAGGTGTTTCATGCCGCAATTGACCGGGTTCAAAGCGGTGGCACGACCGCCCTGCATGGCGGATGGCTGGCCGGGGCGGGGCAGGTATCTGAGGCGATCGACCCGGAAACCATTACCCGGGTGATCCTGCTGTCCGACGGGCAGGCCAATGTGGGCTTGCAGGATGTGGATAAGATTGCGGCGCAATGCGCGCAGTTGGCGGAGGCGGGGGTTTCAACTTCGACCTATGGGCTGGGCCGCAGCTTTAACGAGGATCTGATGGTGGCCATGGCCCGTGCCGGACAGGGCAACGCCTATTATGGGCAAACCGCCGCCGATCTGATGGACCCCTTCCAGGAAGAATTCGACCTCCTCTCGGCGCTCTGCGCGCGGCGCTTGCGGTTGCGTGTTGCCGCCGCGCCAGGCGTCACGGCAACCGTCTTGAATGACCTGCCCATGGATGCGGACGGCGCCTATCGACTGCTCGATCTGGCTTATGGCGGCGAGGCCTGGGCGGTGGTGCGGCTGACCATCGGTGCGGATCGGCTGCGCGAAGCGGGTGAAAGTCTCGCGTTTGCGCCCGTCGATCTGATGTTCCACTATGAAGACCTGGGCGGCCACCCCCATTCGGTCACGGCGGCGCCTTTGGCGTTGCCGGTTCTGCCTCCTGCGGCTTTTGGTGCGGTTCCCCAAGATGCCTTGGTCGCCCGGCGGATCGCCGAGCTGGAGGCCGCCAACCTGCAAGACGCAGCGCAACAGGCGGCTCGGCACGGGGATTGGCAGCAGGTGAATACGCTCCTGGATCAAGCCAAAGCCAATGCGAAAGACAATCCCTGGCTTGACCAAGTGGTGGATGGCCTGCGCGATCTGGCGGCGGCTGGTGATGCGCAGCAATTCGCCAAGGAAACCGCCTATCAATCCACCAAGATGCGGACTCGGCTGGCCCCCGCTGCGGAAATGGCGGATCTGGTGGCCGCCGCCCCCAGCTATCTGCGGCGCAAAATCCAGCAAGGTAAGGGGGATGTATAAGGCCATCCATATCCCTGAAGAGGATGGGGATTATTCGGCGGCGGCGCTGGCGGCTTGCGGAAATAACAGGTCAACCGTGGTGCCCATGCCTTCGACCGAATGAATGCGAATGCCGCCGCCATGCAATTCCATGATTTGGCGGGTGAGGGAAAGGC
>JBMYUJ010000079.1:0-13320 GCA_049605255.1 Magnetospiraceae bacterium | reverse complement strand
CGTCGGTCCTGAAACGGTGGCGATGGAGGCCCTGGGTGGGCGCGGCCATGAGGCGACGGTTACGGCACGGCGGGGCAATGGATTGGCCTTGTTGCGTGGGAACCGGGAACTGGTCTCCTGGCCTCTGGTGATTTTACCGGATGATCCACCGGCGGTTTCCTTTTCCGGGTTGCCCCTGGAGCCGGAAAAAGGGCGGTTGGCGATTCCGTTCACCCTTGCCGACGAGATGACCCCGCAATCGGTGACGCTGCATCTCCAGGTAGACGATCCCTTGGTTGCGGTACTGGACGGCACCGAGTCCGAGGCCCGCCCGATCAGTCCGCCGCCCCGTCCGGCGGACGCCGAAATGGGAGAACGGTTGACCTTGGATTCTCAAGTATTGGCGGATTTCACCACCCATCCCTGGTCTGGTCTGTCTGCGCGGTTGCGCCTTTCCGCCGTGGATGCAGGCGGGCAAACGGGCGAGTCGACAGTCATCGACATCACCCTGCCCATGCGGGAATTCAACCATCCCGTGGCGGCGGAATTGGCAGCCTTGCGGCTGGCCGTCACTTTGGACGATGCGGAGCGCGAAGCCGTCGCCGATCAATTGGATGAACTCTCCCGGTCGCTCGATCGCTATGGTGGTGATGTCACTGCCTTTTTGGGTATGCGCATCGCCCGGCGACGGTTGCTTGCCTCTGACGCGCCCATCGAGATCGCGTCGGCCCGCCGTTTGATGTGGGAGACCGCCTTGCATCTGGAAGACGGGGGGCTGTCCAATGCGGGCCGCCGGTTGGAAGATGCCCTGAGCCGCCTGGAAGAAGCCCTGGATGCCCAGGCACCGGATGCGGAGATCGAGAAGCTGATGGCCGAGGTACAGGCGGCCCTCAACGAATATATGCAGGCGCTGCGCCAGATGGCGGAGCAGGGCCAACTTGTGGAGGTTCCCTTCTCCGCCGATATGGACATGTTGGACCCGCAAGCCCTGCGCGACATCATGCAGATGATGCGCGACCTGAGTGCCACCGGCGCGCGGGAAGCGGCGCGGGATCTCGCCCGGTCTTTGCGGGAGATGATTGCGGGCATGAACGCGCAGATGCAGGGGCCGCAGATCGATCCGGAAATGGCCCGGGAAGGGGCGGAAATTATGCGCGATTTGCGCGCCCTGGTGGAACGCCAGCAGGAGCTGATGGACCAGTTGTTCCGCGACTCCGGCCAACCGCGCGAAGGGCTTCCCGGTGACCCGCAATCCCGGGAGGAAATGGCCGGGGAGCAAGAGGCTTTGCGGCGTCAACTGGGCGATGTGATGCGTCGGCTCGATGAGTTGGCGGGCATGATTCCGCCTCAGATGGGGGCGGCAGAGCGGGCCATGGATGAGGCCCGCCAAGCCCTGCAATCGGGGGATGATCCCGCCGCCCTATCGGCACAGGGGCGGGCGTTGGAGGCCTTGCGGGGGTCGATGCCCCAGGCCGGGCAGGGGATCGCCCAGGCGTTGGGCATGGGACAGGGCCAGCGGGGATTCGGCATGATGCCCATGCAGCCAGGCGGGCAACGCCCCGGCCAAGACCCCCTGGGCCGCGATATGGAGGACCCCAACGGCAGCCAATCCGGGCGTTTCATCAATATTCCCGAAAAGGGGGAAATTCAGCGTACCCGGGAAATTCTGGATGAGTTGCGCCGCCGTGCCGGAGAAGGCGAACGTCCGCCGGTGGAACGGGATTATATCGACAGATTACTCGATCTGTTCTGAAGCCGAGGTTATTGACCGGCCGGGGGGGCTTCTTCCATGAAGGTCGCAAAGGCGCGGCGCACTTCGGGCGGCGCGTCGGCAAATTCCGCCTTGAACCCGATGGATTCTTCGGGCGCCACCGTTTCCTTCACCGCGGTAACCATCATTTGGCCCAGGGCCAAACCCCCAGAGTCGGCGATCACCACCCGGATTTTGGGAATCGAGACATCGTGGTCGGTCGTGTTGGCGACCTCGCCTTGCACAAGCAGGGTATCGTCCTGCCATTCGTTGCCGGTGATCTTGATGTCCAACCCTTTGCCGAGGAAATCCACGTTGATCCCCAGCATCTCGTAATATTCCACCGCGCCGGGATTGCTGGCGACCACGGCATCCCGTTGCAGATAAAGACCGATGGCGCCTCCCACCAGAAGCAGTAGGAAAATGGCGGCGGCAATCTGTCCGCTGCGGTCTTTCTTGCGTTTCCGGGGGGCGGTCCGGCGGGATTTCAGCCGCGACGGCAGCACCATATCCTCTTCTGGGATGGCGGGGGTGGGGTCGGGAATTTCGATATTCGCCATGGGGTCCGGCGCGGGCATGGCGATGGGGTCTTCTGGCATTGCCTCCGGTTCGGGTATTGGCTCCGGCATGGCGTCAGGGGGTTCCGGCGCAGACATGGGTTCCGGCGCAGACATGGGTTCCGGCGGCGGGGATGGCGCCACGACAGGGGCTTCCGGGGGTGGCGCTACCGGTTCCGGTGGTGGCGTCCAGGCCGGTTGCACGGGGGGAGGGGCCGGGGCGGCGGCCTGCCGGGCAGGGGGCTGATTTGCCACCGGCTTTTGATGCCAGCGGTAGTTACAATTGTTGCACCGAACCCGTCGCCCATTCGCGCCCAGGGACCCTGTATCGACCGCATAGGTCGCGCCGCAGTTTGGGCAGGTAATGATCATGTCATTTGGCCGTTCGTTGCCATTATGAGGGTCCGGACCTTAAATTTTATAAGTGGTCGGGCGAAAGGACGCAAGCGGCTGCGGAAGGCGCGAAGCCTCTGGACGCCCGAGGGCTCCCCATGCCATCTTGCGCGGGCATTAAAATTAGGGGGAGTAGGGTGGACGGCGACAGGCCGCAAACGATCGTTCGGTTCGAGAATGTGGGCTTGCGTTACGGCTTGGGGCCGGAGGTTTTACGCGACGTCACCTTCGATCTGCCGACCGGATCTTTTCATTTCCTCACCGGGCCCAGCGGCGCGGGGAAATCCACCTTGCTGCGCCTGATGTATCTGGCCCATCAACCCACCCGTGGCCTGATCACCCTGTTTGGCCGCGATATTGCCACGGTGTCGCGGCAAGACCTTGCCCATATGCGGCGGGATATCGGGGTGGTGTTTCAGGATTTTCGCCTGCTCGATCATATGACCGCGTTTGATAACGTTGCCCTGCCCTTGCGGGTGGCGGGCTACAAGGACAAGGATATTGCCGAGGATGTGGAAGAGCTGCTGACCTGGGTCGGGCTGAAAGACCAGATCAAGGCCAGGCCGCCCACGCTATCGGGGGGGCAACAGCAGCGGGTTTCCATCGCTCGCGCGGTGATCACCAAACCCCGTTTGCTGATCGCCGATGAACCCACAGGCAATGTGGATGAACATATGGCCTATCGCCTGATGCGGCTTTACGAAGAACTGCATCGCATGGGCACCACGGTGATCATCGCCACCCACAACGAACGGCTGGTGGCCCAGTTGGGCCATCCCGTGCTGCGCCTGGATGCGGGGGATGTGGTGATCGAAAAGGCTTCGGTTTCATGATTGGCCGCCGATTGGATGTGCCACTCGGCCAAGATGCCGCGGACCGCTTCCTGCCTTGGCTGGTGGCCTTCATGGTGTTTCTGGCGGCGTTGGCCCTGGCCGGGGTGCTCTTGGTGGACACCCAGGTCGGCGCCTGGCGATCAGGCACCACAGCGACCCTGACCGTGCAGATTGCGCCGGCGGAGAACGAAGCGGTGACCGACCGCAAGGTGGATGTGGCCCGGGATTTCCTCCGCAGCCGCCCGGAGGTGGCGCGGGTAAGGCCGATCCCGGCGGCCGAGGCGGCGGCTATTCTGGAACCCTGGCTCGGCCCCATGGATGGGTTTACCGACCTGCCGATCCCCCGGTTGATCGATGTGGAACTGCTGGCGGGGAGCCGGGGGACCTTGCCCGACCTTACCAAGCGTTTGGCAACCGCCGTACCTGGCGCGTCGGTGGAAGATCATGGCCAATGGCTGGAGCGGTTTGTGACCCTCGCGCGGGCGGCCCAGGGCCTTGCGGGCATGGTGCTGATATTCATCGCCATCGCCACCGTGGGTACGGCCGTGTTTACCACCCGGGCCGGATTATCGGTGCATCATGAGGTGATCGAGGTGCTGCACCTGATCGGCGCGGAGGATACGTACATCGCCAAACAATTCAGCTATCACGCCATGGTTATGGCCTTTCGCGGCGGCATTCTCGGTTTGGTGCTGGCCGTGCCCACGTTGCTGATTCTGGGGCGCGTGGCGGCAAGTTTGGAAACCATGTTTCTGCCCACCCTGGCCATGGATGCGGGGCATTGGTTGGCTCTGGGCTCTTTGCCACTCCTTGCCGCCGGGGTGGCCTGGGTGACCGCTTGGATCACGGTGCGTCATCGTTTAGGGACATTACCATGAGATATAACGCGCGCCGCCGGGGCAAGGGCTCGATTTTTTTCACCCTGTTCATACTCCTCGCGGCGGCGGCGGCGTGGGGGTATGGCCTTACTCAGTATGTGGCGTCCATGCCGCGCAAGGTGGCGAACCCGGCGGCGGTGACCGATGCCATCGTGGTGTTGACCGGCGGCAGCGGACGATTGCGCGAAGCCATTGATCTGTTGGAGGCTGGTAAGGCGAAACGGCTGTTTATTTCCGGCGTCTACCAGGGCGTGGAGGTTGCTGAATTGCTTAAGCTCTATGAAAGCAATTCGGATTTGCGCTGCTGTATCGATGTGGGCCACGAAGCGGAGTCCACAGGCCAGAACGCGGCGGAAACCGCGAAATGGTTGGAAGGGCGGGATATTCGTTCCATCCGCTTGGTGACGGCCAGTTATCACATGCGTCGGAGCTTGGTGGAATTTCAGTACCGGTTGCCTGACCTAGCGATCGTGCAACATCCCGTGTTCCCCGAGACCGTTATCCTCTTGAACTGGTGGAAATGGCCCGGCACCCTGGAACTTCTCGCCGAGGAATATAACAAATACCTGATGGCGCGCCTGCGCATCGGTGTGGAGCGGGCCTGGGCCGCCTTGAAGGAGCAGATACCGTGACCGCGCTTCGATCCCTCCTTTTCAATATCTGGTTTTACGGAACGTTGGTGCTCGGGCTGATCTTGATGATTGCGCTTCTGCCTTTCCACCGCATGGTGATTCAGGAATCCGTGCGGACCTGGGTAAAGGTGGCCTTGTTCGGGGCGCGGGTGATTCTGGGATTGCGGTATAAAATCCGAGGGATCGAGAATCTCCCAAAGGGGGCCGCTATCGTCGCGGCCAAGCATCAATCGGCCTGGGATACACTGATTTTTTACCTGCTGGCCCATGATCCCGCCTATGTGCTGAAAAAAGAACTGATTGATCTGCCCGTATGGGGCTGGCATGCCCGCAAGGCCAAGGCCATTGCGGTGGATCGGTCCGGCGGTGGGGCGGCGCTGAAAAAAATGCTGCGCGACGTGCGCGACGCCTTGGAAGCCACGCGCCTGGTGGTGATCTTCCCGGAAGGCACCCGAACCAAGGTGGGTCAGAAGGCGCCCTATCATCCGGGGATCGCGGCGCTCTATCGGGATGGGGCCGCGCCAGTGGTGCCGGTGGCACTGAATTCCGGGCTGTTTTGGGGGCGGCGCCAGTTCAAGAAATATGGCGGGGTGATCACCCTGGAGATCCTGCCGCCGATCCCAGCGGACCTGGATCGCAAGGCCTTTATGGCCCGTTTGCAATCGGACATCGAAACCGCTACCGGCGCTCTGGTCGAGGAAGCACGGGCGAAGTTTCCCCATCTGCCGCCGCCCGAATCTACGATTTAAAAAAAAAGGGGGTGCACTTGGCACCCCCTTCGGGTTTCGAAAGCTTGGATGGTGGGATCAGGCCGCCCGCACGTCGGACAGGAATTTTTCCACCATGCCTTTCAGGGACTCCGTCTGACCGGCGAGGTCCTGAGCCGCATCCCGTACCGACGTTGAAGCCTGGCCGGTTTCGCTGGCCGCATCCGTGACACCGGAGACATTCACGGAAACTTCCTGAGTGCCCGCCGCCGCTTGTTCCACATTGCGAGCGATTTCGCTCGTGGAGGCCTGCTGCTGGTCCACCGCCGCGGAGATACTGGTGGCGATTTCGTTGATCTTCTCGATGATCGAACCGATTCCCTCGATGGCATCCGCCGCCACCTTGGTTTCCTTCTGCACCGCACCGATCTGCTGGCTGATTTCCTCGGTCGCCTTGGAGGTTTGATTGGCGAGGTTCTTCACTTCCGAAGCAACGACGGCAAAGCCTTTGCCCGCTTCTCCCGCCCGGGCCGCCTCGATGGTGGCGTTCAGGGCCAGAAGATTGGTTTGCTCGGCGATATCGTTGATCAAGTCGACCACTTCACCGATCCGTTGGGCCGCATCCACCAAGCCTTGCACCGTATCATGGGTTTGCGTGGCTTCATGCACCGCATCCCCGGCCACTTGGGTGGATTGCGCCACCTGGCGGCTGATCTCGGTGATGGAATTGGCGAGTTCCTCGGCTGCCGCCGCCACTGTTTGCACATTCACCGCAGCTTGTTCGGAGGCCGCCGCCGCCGCCGTCGCCTGGCGGCTGGATTGTTCCGCCGTCGCCGACATGGAGGTGGCGGTGGATTCCATCTCCGTGGCCGCCGCCGCGACCAGGCCGAGCACGGAACCGACTTCCGTATCAAAGGACTTGGTCAAGGTATCCACGGCCGCCGCGCGCTGTTCGCGGGCTTCATGCTCCGCGGCTTGTTCCGCGGCCAGTTGGTCGGCCTTGATCATATTTTCCTTAAACACTTGGACCGCTGCAGCCATTTCGCCGACCTCGTCCTTATGGTCTTGCGCGGGGATATGAGTTTCCTTGTTGCCAGCCGCGAGATTCTTCATGGCACCAGTCATGGCGACGACGGGTTTTGAAATACCGGCACCGATGATCCAGGCGGCCAGGATGCCCAAGACCAGCGCGATGACGGCGACAATGGCGGTAATGATCAGGGCGTTTTCGATATCCGATTGCGCACGCGGGCCGACTTCATCCTGCTGGGATTTGACACTCAGCTTCAGATCTTCAATCGCTTGGGCGACCTGCGGGCCGATTCGGTCCAGCTCATTCTTGACGACCTTATTGCGCTCGATAATCGCCGTATGCACCTTCTCGAAAGCGGGGACATATTGCTGGTGCAGGTCTTCCACTTTTTGCGCCAAGGCACGCCGGGTGGGATTGTTCAGATTATCGAACAGCAGCTCTTGATTGGCGTCCATCGCGGCCATTTCTGAAACCACACGGTCATAAGAGGCTTCATTGTTATCATCCAAGAATTTGATCACATACAGCCGCCCCAGCAAAAGGTTGCGCAGGGTCATACCCGCGCGATAGGCGGCTTCCGTATCCCCATCGCGGAACGCACTTTCCATGATTTCGGTCAGCGCTTTTTCCATCCCCGGGCCAGCGACATTCAGGATGTTATCAACCAAGTCGGAGCGAGTCGCCTGGAAGGCCGTCACTTCCTCAAAATGCATGAGATAGTCTTCCAGATTCTTTTCCAAACCATCAATGGTGGTCCGGAACGCTGGGTCGTCACTAAGGGACCGCGCCTCCTGGATCAAGGACAACGTGGCTTTCGCCCGCTCTTCCACGCCCTGGATGCTTTCCGGGCTCTGCTTGAGCAGGAAATCCTTCGCGAACAGGCGGGTCATCAGCATATTGGCCTGGACCCGGCCTGCTTCGTTGGTTTGACGGGCGAGACCGCGATAGCCAACGAAATCATCCTTTGCCGTTTCCAGACTGGTGAAGCCGACACCGCCGATCACCAAAAGCAGGCCAAGGACGATCCCGAACCCTGCGAAAATCTTCGTGGAAATCTTTACATTTTTCAGCGCATTCATGGTCTTTCTCCGGCAAGAGACAGGCGCATTCCAAAGGTCGCTCTCCCTCCGAGGCGATACAGGGGAATGCGGATGATGGGGGCTCGAGCGCTCCTTTTTGGATAGTCGATGAGCTTTCGGGTATGGCGCCCAACAGGGATCGAACGCCGGGTATTATCATACAGCGTAAAATACATATGTTAGATGCCTTATAAAAATTAGGGATTAATAATTGAGCTTAAATGAGGCCCCCCGAAAGGTCCGGGACGCCCGCGTCCCCGTCCCGTCACCAACACTTCACCAAGAGGTCAATCGGGTGTCGTTCACCTGTCATGCATCCGGGGCACTGTCGCGCCCCTGACGTCGGGCAGCGTTGCGGTTCTTGGGGGTCGCGCTCAATCGACCCGGCGGGAAAGAGAGGAAAAGAATGAATCGTATTGCCATTATAGCCGCACTTGCGTTGGGCTTCATCGCTCCATCCGCACATGCCGATAAGGTGGAACTGGGGCCCCGCCCGTATTTCCTGATCCAGCAAATGCCCGAAGGGGCCTTGAAGACCAAGTTGATGTCCTGCGCCGACCAGAGGATGGAAAAAACCCTGTTCTCCATCGGCCACCGTGGGGCTGCCATGATGTTTCCGGAACATACGGCAGAATCCTACCGGGCGGCCGCGCGCATGGGCGCGGGCATCTTGGAATGCGATGTCACATTTACCAAAGATAAGGAACTGGTGTGCCGTCATGCGCAGAACGATTTGCATACAACGACCAATATTCTGGGGACGGATTTGGTCGAAAAATGCACCAAAGGTTTTACCGCGGCGGCGGGTGATGCCAAAGCGAGCGCGGAATGCCGCACCAGCGACCTGACCCTGGCCGAGTTCAAAACCCTGAAAGGGAAAATGGATGCGGCCAATACGGCGGCGACCACGGTGGCCGCCTATATGGATGGTACCGCCGGTTGGCGCACCGACCTGTATGCGGCCTCGGCGGGCAGGTTGATGACCCACAAGGAGTCCATCGCCCTGATCAAGTCCCTGGGCGTTAAATTTACCCCGGAATTGAAAACCCCGTCGGTGGATATGCCTTTCGACGGATTTTCCCAAGAGGAATATGCGCAAAAGATGATCGACGAATACAAGGCCGCCAATGTGCCGCCGACGGACGTGTTCGCTCAATCTTTCAATCTGGATGATGTCCTCTACTGGATAAAAAACGAACCGGAATTCGGCAAGCAGGCGGTGTATCTGGATGGCCGGTATGACGACAAGAGCTTCGATTTCAGGAACCCGGATACTTATAAGCCGTCCATGCAGGAATTGAAGGATATGGGCGTGAACTACATCGCGCCGCCCATGTGGATGCTGGTAATGGAAAAGGGTGGCGCCATTCTGCCTTCCCCTTACACCCTGGAAGCCCAGGCCGCCGGGCTGAAAATCATCACCTGGACCCTGGAACGGTCGGGCCCGCTCGGCACCGGCGGGGGTTGGTATTACCAGTCCATCCAGGATGTCACCACGGACGATGGCGTGATGTTCCACCTGTTGGATGTTCTGGCTAAGGATGTGGGGATCGTGGGAATCTTTTCCGATTGGCCCGCCACGGTGTCCTACTACGCCAATTGCATGGGCCTGAAATAAGCCCATCGCCGCTTTTTCAAGGGAAAAAGCCCATCCGCCGCAAGGGGGGTGGGCTTTTTGCCGTCTGCCCGGCGGTCGTTGACAGCGGCGCGACCAGTGCCTATTACCGCTTTGGTGACCTCATGTGCCGCGACGAGGAACGGGACTAAATGACGGACCGGCTGACCATCGCCTTGGCGCAAGCCAACCCTACCGTGGGCGCCATCGGGTTGAACACCGATCAGGCGCGGGACTGGCGTGCCCGGGGGGCGGCGGCGGGTGCGGATCTGGTGATCCTGCCCGAGCTGTTCTTAAGCGGTTATCCGCCCGAGGATCTGGTCCTGAAAACCGCCTTTCAGGCGGAGGTGCGGCGCGCCGTGGAGGCCCTGGCGGCGGAAACCGCAGATCGGGGCCCGGCGCTGCTTCTCGGCGCGCCCTGGCGGGATGACCGGGGCCTGTTTAATGCGGCGATCTTACTCGCGGACGGGGCCATTGCCGATATCCGCTACAAAGTTTTGCTGCCCAATTACGGCGTGTTCGATGAAAAGCGGGTGTTCGAACCCGGGCCGGAACCCACGCCCATGATGTTCAAGGGGGTCTCGCTCGGGGTGATGATCTGCGAGGATATGTGGGGCCCTACCGTGTCCCGGTCTTTGGCCGAAGCCGGTGCCGACATTCTGATTTCCCTCAATGGCTCGCCCTTCGAGGTGGATAAACCGGGCCAGCGCCGCCGCTTCGCCACTGACCGTATTCGAGAGACGGGCCTGCCGAAAATCTATGTCAACCAGGTGGGCGGGCAGGATGAGCTGATCTTCGATGGCTGTTCCTTCGTGAAGGACGAGACCGGGACGGCGCGGGCCCAGGCTTCAGCTTTTACCGAAGATTTTCTGCTGACCCGCTGGTTGCGCACGGCCACGGGCTGGTCCTGCGCGGATGAACCCCTGACGCCGCGACCAGACGGGTTGGAATCCATTTATTTGGCCCTGTGCCTGGGCCTCAAGGACTATGTGAACAAGAACGGCTTTCCCGGCATTGTCTTGGGGTTGTCTGGTGGCATTGACAGCGCTTTATCTGCTGCCGTGGCGGTGGATGCCCTGGGGCCGGACAGGGTGCACGCGGTGATGATGCCCTCGCCTTATACCTCGCAAGAAAGCCTGGATGATGCCGCCGCCTGCGCGGAACTGCTGGGCACCCGCCTGGATTCGGTGCCCATCGAACCGGCCATGCAGGCGTTTAATCAGACCTTGGCGCCGCTGTTCGAAGGGCGGGCGCCGGATATTACCGAAGAGAATATTCAATCCCGCACCCGGGGGCTGATTCTGATGGCCCTATCCAACAAGTTTGGCCCCATGCTGCTGACCACCGGCAATAAATCGGAAATGTCCGTGGGCTATGCCACGCTCTATGGGGATATGTGCGGCGGGTATTCGGTGTTGAAGGATGTGTACAAGACCACTGTCTTTGCCCTCTGCCAGTGGCGCAACGGTCATAAACCGGCGGGCCTGCTGGGGCCAGATGGGCCGGTAATGCCGCAACGGGTGATCGATAAGCCCCCGTCGGCGGAATTAAAACCCGATCAGAAAGACGAAGACAGCCTGCCGCCCTATGATGTGCTGGACGCCATCCTGATGGGTCTGGTCGAAGGGGAGCAATCGGTCGACGATTTGGTGGCGGCGGGCTACGACCGGGATACGGTGCGCCGGGTTTGGCGCCTGCTGGACCGGGCCGAATATAAGCGTCGCCAAGCGCCGCCGGGGGTGAAGATCACCTCCCGCGCATTTGGCAAAGACCGGCGCTATCCCATCACCAACGGTTTTACCAACCTCATTTAAAGGGGATCGGCCATCGTGGGCCTACAACTTTATAATACGCTGACCCGCGCGCGGGAAACCTTCGAACCCCTGGATGCGCAGAATGTGCGGCTCTATGTCTGCGGTCCGACAGTCTATGATTTCGCCCATATCGGCAACGCCCGCCCGGTCATCGTGTTCGATGTGCTGTACCGCCTGTTGCAGCATCTTTATCCGAAGGTGACCTATGTTCGGAATATCACGGATGTGGACGACAAGATCATTGCCGCCGCGCAGGCCAATGGCGAGCAGATCGGTGACCTGACCGCCCGCACAGAGGCGGTGTTCAAAGAAGATATGCGGGCGCTGTCGGCCCTGGACCCGGATGTGCAGCCCCGGGCGACGGAGCATATCGCGGCGATGATCCAAATGATCGGCACCTTGGTCGAGACAGGCCATGCCTATGCGGCTGAAGGCCACGTGCTGTTTGCCGTGGGCACCATGGCCGATTACGGGGCATTGTCGAACCGGTCGCGGGATGATCAGATCGCGGGTGCCCGGGTAGATGTCGCCCCCTATAAGAAGGACCCGGCGGATTTCGTGCTTTGGAAGCCCTCCAGCCCGGATCAACCGGGGTGGGACAGCCCTTGGGGGCGCGGACGTCCCGGCTGGCATATCGAATGCTCCGCCATGAGCGAGCGGCATCTGGGGGAGACCTTCGATATTCATGGCGGTGGGCAAGATCTTATCTTTCCGCACCACGAAAATGAACGGGCACAGAGCCAATGCGCCCATCATGGCGCGCCGTTTGTGCGCTATTGGGTGCATAACGGCTACCTGATGGTGGAAGGCGAGAAGATGTCCAAATCCCTGGGCAACTTCCTGACCGTGCATGATCTTTTGCAGGATCACGCGGGCGAGACCTTGCGCCTGTGCATGCTGTCGACCCATTACCGGCAGCCCCTGAATTGGACCAATGCGGGTTTGGAGCAGGCCAAGGAGGCGCTGAATCGATTCTATACGGCACTCAGATCCGTCGAACGTGATTCCCGTATGGCCGATGACCCGCCGGAAGCGGTTTTGCAGGCTTTGGAGGATGATCTGAATACACCTGCCGCGATTGCGGCGCTTCACGATTTCGCGGGGCAAGTGAATCGCGCTGCTACTGAGGGTGAAAAACGTCACGCGGCGGCGGGCCTGCTGGCCGGAGGACGGTTGCTCGGGGTGTTAAATGAGGATCCAGAGGATTGGTTTAAAAAGGATTTTTCAGATTCCACCCTCACCGATGAGGCCATTGACGACATGATCCGTCAACGGCGAGAAGCGCGGGCGGCGCGGGATTTCGCCGCCGCCGACAAGATCCGCGATGATCTCGCCGAACAAGGTATTTTGCTGGAAGATGGACCAGAAGGCACACAATGGCGGCGCAGATAGCGTTCCTGAGCTATCCTTGTCGTTCCGTTGCGTTGACCTCGTTGGGGTAAGGTCTCTACCGTAGAACTTTCTGAGACGGTTTCTCAGGTGTCGAAAGCATTTCTTTCGCTGGTGGAAAAGCGGTAAATGCGCAAGCTTCTGCTCATTGGTATTCATGCCGACGCTTTGGAAGCGACCCACGCCCGTCTCGAACAGGCGTTGGCGTCGCTTGCGGTGATCCGCGTGGAAACGGTGGAAGATGCGGCATGGGCCCTGCGCGACCATTGGCATGATGATGTGCTTCTCGACCTGACCACCATCCAGAATGGCGATTTTGATCGCATTTCCGAGGTTTTGAAAGCGGCCGACGGTCGCCGTGTGGTGGTGGTGCATAATGGGGTCAAGTCTGCGGTAATGCGGGCCTTTTCCATTCGTTGGGGCGCCGATCGGGTCGCCATAGATGCCATCGTGGAGGATGGGCTTGAAGCCTTACGGGCGGCCTCCAATTTTGATGATGGCGGCGGCGTCGACGGGCGGCGCCTGCTGGGCATCCTCCTGGAGAACGCCCAGCAGGGCTATTTGATTCTGTATCAGCCAGATCGGGCCGCCAACAAGGGCGACAGCGGCGCCTATCAGGTTCTGTATGCCAATACGGCCTGTGATTCTTTGCTCGGGGTGC
>JBMYUJ010000078.1:0-13659 GCA_049605255.1 Magnetospiraceae bacterium | reverse complement strand
GAAACCCCATGGACCGACAATAGCCATGATCCTGGTCGAACGCCTGAACGGGAACATCCCCCACGGTAAACCGGGTGCCGTGGGCGATCTCATGGGCCAATAAGGTAGGTTTGTAATAAAGCGTTGCGCCTTCAGCCAAAGGCTCGAACACATAACCAAAACGGGCTTGCAGAAAATTCAAGGTCGCGGCGTCTGCATAACAATCCAACGGTGCATTCAAAAGGCGGTTAATGGGCCGCAGATCGTCGATCCCATGCACATGGTCCGCATGGTGATGGGTGTACAAAACCGCGTCCAGATGCCTGATATCCGCAGTCAAAAGCTGCGCTCGTAGGTCCGGCGACGTATCCACCAGAACCTTGGTGTTTTCATGTTCCACCAATATGGACGGACGCAAACGGCGATTCTTGGGGTTATTGGGGTCGCATCGACCCCAGCCATAGCTCACACCTGGGATTCCGCCAGACGGCCCACATCCCAGGATTTGGATTTTCACGGCCTCGGCGCCTTGGAACTGGGCACCTTGGAAAACAGGGTATGGAAATTCGCCGTGGTCTGCGCCGCCAGGCTGGCCGCATCCAGGCCCACCAATTCCGCTACTTTCGCCGCCGTATGCACCGTAAAGGCCGGTTCGTTGCGTTTGCCCCGGTTGGGCACCGGCGCCAAATAAGGAGAATCCGTCTCCACCAACAGCCGGTCCTTGGGCAGATGCCGAACGGTTTCCTGCAAATCCTTGGCGGATTTAAAGGTCACGATGCCGGAAAGCGAGATAAACAGGCCCAAATCAACCGCTTCTTCCGCCAGCGCCCGCCCCGAACTGAAGCAATGCAAAACGCCGGTAAAGGCGCCTTGCGCCATTTCCTCGCGGAGAATGGCGGCGGTGGTGTCGTCCGCATCTCGGGTATGGATAATGATGGGCAGACCTGCCGCGCGCGCCGCCGCGATATGGGCGCGAAAGCTGCGTTCCTGATCCGCCTTGGGGCTGTGATTATAATAAAAATCCAGGCCGGTTTCCCCGAACCCCACCACCTTGGGATGATCGGCCAAGGCCATCAAACGCGCCGCATCCACGGGGGCTTCGCGGCCCGCCTCATGGGGGTGGGTCCCCACCGTGCAATAGACATTCGGATAGGCTTCGGCGACCGCCAGTACTTGCGGAAATTTTGATACATGGGTGCAAATGGTCAGCAAGGTGCCCACGCCTGCGTCTTTTGCACGGGAGACCACCTCCGGCAATTCGGTGGCAAAGTCTGGAAAATCCAAATGGCAATGGCTGTCTACGAGCAAGATCCTGATCCCATTTCGGGGTGATATTGATGAACGGGCCATTCTATACAAGAATTCGCGTCACAGGTCATCGGTTCAAGCCTTCGAAACGGATTTTCCTGTATGAAGCCCCCTCCCCCGAATTGACCCCAGTCTGTCCGTTATCAGTGCCCTTGTCGCCAACATGGCAACAAGCCGTAAGGGGATGTGAACCGGGTGTGTAACAACGAAGGTTATGTGCGCACGACCGACTAGGACCCTACTTCATCTTCCACAAAGCGCGGGAAAATCGGCGCTGGCTTCGGCAGTTCCGTGCCCGGCACCAGGGCATGACCCTTGGCCAGAGCCGTGAACCCACGGTCGGCTTCCGGCACCGCAAGTTGATCCAGCATCTTCCCGGCGGAGTCCGGCGTGATGGGCTGCATCAAAATCGCGATATGGCGAATGCATTCCACCAACACATAGAGCACGGTCGCCATCCGGTCCGGGTCTTCCTTGCGCAAGGCCCAGGGGGCTTGGCGATCCACATAGCCATTGGCGGCGCGAACAACGATCCAGATGGCTTCCAGTGCCTCGTTAAAGGCTTGCCGGTCCATCAGGGCGCGTAGGGCTTCCAGCAACCCCGCTGCCTGACTGAGCAGGGCCTCATCATCTTCCGAGAACGGGCCGGGGTTCGGCACGGCCCTGCCGCAGTTCTTATGCACCATGGACAAAACCCGTTGGGCCAGATTGCCCAGGTCATTGGCCAGTTCCCCATTCATCCGGTGCACCATGGCGGTATGGGAAAAATCCCCATCATTGCCGAAGGGCACTTCGCGCAGCAGGAAAAACCGCACCTGATCCAAGCCATAGGTGGCGACCAACTCGTTGGGGACAATCACATTACCGAGGGATTTGGAAATCTTCTGCCCCTCGTTGGTCCACCAGCCATGGGCGAACACCCGCTTGGGCGGCGCTAACCCGGCCGCCATCAAGAACGCGGGCCAATAGACGGCGTGGAATCGCAGGATATCCTTGCCCACCATATGCACGTCGCAAGGCCAGAAAATGGGATATTCCCCTGCCTCTGTCTCCGGGAAGCCGATGGCGGTGATATAGTTGGTGAGGGCATCCAACCACACATACATGATATGGTCGTCGTCATTCGGGACCGGCACACCCCATTTAAAAGTGGTGCGGGAAACCGAAAGATCCTGCAAGCCGCCCTTCACGAAGCTCAGCACTTCGTTGCGCCGGGTTTCGGGCAAAATGAACCCGGGGTTCTGGTCGTAGAACGCCAGCAAGCGATCTTGCCAAGCAGACAGCCGGAAGAAATAGCTGGGTTCTTCTACCCATTCCACATCGGCGCCGCTGGCCTTGGCGTAGCGGGTGCCGTCCTCCCGTTTTTCCAATTCGCCTTCCCCATAAAAGGCTTCATCGCGTACCGCGTACCAGCCCGCGTAACTGCCGAGATAAATCTCCCCCGCGTCCAACAAGCGCTTCCACAGCGCCTGGACGGATTTCTTATGCCGGTCCTCGGTGGTACGGATGAAATCATCGTTGGTGAAATTCATGAAGGCGGCAAGATCGCGAAAATTCTGCGAAACCTTGTCTGTGAATGCTTGGGGATCGATCCCCGCATTGGCGGCGGATTTTTCCACCTTTTGGCCATGCTCGTCGGTGCCAGTCAGAAACTTGACCTGATACCCATCCAGCCGCTTGAAGCGGGCCAGGGCATCGCAAGCCAGCGTGGTGTAGGCATGCCCGATATGCGGCGCGTCGTTCACATAATAGATGGGCGTTGTAATGTAAAAATGGGGCTGACCCGTCATGGGTACTCCAATGCGCGTTTAAGAAACTGTCGAGGCCGCCTCGGGCACGGCTTTCCGCAACGCCAGAAACGCATTCAGGATTACCTGTTTCCGGTCCAGATTGCCGCCACCCCCAGCGCGGGTGATTAGGTGGTCGACGTTTTCCCACACGGAGAGCCAGCGATCAAGGGGCGCGGCGTTAAACAGCCGATCCATCAAAGCTTTTTCATCCGCAGGAAGGTTGATTTGCCCGCCGGACCCGTAGAGGATCAACCGCCCTAACCACCATCGCAGTAGATCGGTAACTGTTCGAAATGAATTCTCCGCCCCCGCACGGGCCAGGGTATCCCCCAGTTTATGAACCCGTTCCCCATCCAAGGCGGGCAAGGTCGCGAGGACCCCAAGCAGCGTATCATAGGTTTCCAAACCGCCTGCCTCATGGAGGGCCAAGGCGCGACCAATACTGCCTTCCGCGATCCTGGCAAGACGTTCGGCATCTGATTTTTCGAGATCCTTGCGCAAGGAGACCAGTTTTTCCGCCACCAGATCGTCGGCCAGGGGGCGCAAAGGCAACTGCCGACAACGGGACCGGATGGTGGGCAATAACCGCCCGGGGTTGTGGGCCAGCAGCAGTAGCAATGCCCGCTTTGGCGGTTCTTCCAACACTTTGAGGAGGGCGTTCGCCGCGTTGCGATTCATTTCGTCTGCGGAATCAACGATAACGATCCGCCAGCCGCCTTCCGCTGCGGTCATCGACAGAAACGACCCCACTGTCCGCACATCATCGACGACGATTTCACTGCGCAACACACCCCGATCATTGAGGCTACGAGTGACCAGGCGAATATCCCCATGGGCACCCGCGGCTACCCGCTGAAACACGGGATGATCCTCGGACACATGTAAGGAATCGGGAAGCACGGGTTCGCCGAACAGGTTTTCATCTTGCGCCGTGCCGCCAGCCCCCTGCGCCAAGAGATACCGGGCGAAACGATAGGCCAGGGTGGCCTTGCCGATCCCCCGGGGCCCTGTGATCAGCCATCCATGATGCATCCGGCCCGTAGATTGGGCTTGCAGCAAGGTTTGCTCGGCGGCCATATGGCCGAACAGGTTCGGGTTATCACGCGGGGTGATGGAATCACTCATAAGGGCTGCCCCAAACGGTGGCTTACCGTGGCCCTTAGAACCGCACTCAACCCTGCGATATCCGTGTCCGCATCCAGCACAGCACAACGCGCTGGCTCTGCCGCCGCGATGCGAAGGAAGGCGTCGCGAAGCCGCTGATGGAAAGACAGGTCCATGCCCTCGAAACGATCTTCGCCGTCGCCTCGCCCTCTCGCCCGCGCCAAGCCTATCTCCGGGGGGAGATCGAGAACAACGGTCAGGTCAGGCTTGAAGTCGCCCACGGCAAGGGCATACAGGCTCTCCACGGCTTCGTCCGCGATCCCCTGCCCCGCCGCCTGATAGGCACGGGTGGAATCGGCGAACCGGTCGCAGACCACCCAGGTGCCTTGCGCCAAGGCGGGCCAAACGGTTTTGCGCAGATGATCCCGGCGCGCGGCGAAGAACAACAGCGCCTCGGTCATGCCATCCCAGCGCCCCACCGCCCCGGTAACCAGAATCTCCCGGATGCGCTCCGCGCCCTCCGAGCCGCCGGGCTCCCGGGTCGCAATGGCCTCTATGCCTTTTTCGCCGAGGGCTTCAACGAGCAACTGAACTTGAGTGGATTTTCCCGTTCCCTCGCCCCCTTCCAGGGTGATGAACCGGCCCGGCATTATCCTTCCGATCCCAGGACCAAATATTCGACCGCCGCCAAAATCCGCCCGAAAAAGCCAAGGCGCGGAATCGCCTCCGCCGCTTTTAACGGATAGGTCAACGGGCGACCGCCAGGCGTTTGCACCACCAGGGTCGCGATGGGTTGGCCCTTGTTGATGGGTGCGGGGATGGGCCCCTCGTAGACGACCTTAACGGAGAGACCTTCCCGGTCTGCGCGGCGCACCGTTGCGGTAATATCTTCTTCCAGGGTCAGGGCCACGGTTTCCGACATGCCGAACCAGACTTCCGCCGTTTCAACGATATCTCCCGACTTGAACAAGGAAATGTTTTCGAACTCGCGGAAACCCCAAGCGAGAAGACGTTTCGATTCCGAAATGCGGTCTTGTCGCGACTCCAATCCGTTTATGACCAGGACCAGACGACGCCCGTCCCGAATAGCACTGCCAACCAGCCCATAGCCACCCGCTTCCGTATGGCCGGTCTTGATCCCGTCTCCCCCTTCGAAACCGTAGAGCAAGGGATTCCGGTTCCCTTGTTTGATCTCGGAGAAGGTGAATTCCTTTTCGCTATAAAATTTATAATATTCGGGAAATTCTCGGATCGTATGTTCCGCCAAGATCGCCAAATCCCGCGCGGTAGTGACATGTTCCGGGTCCGGCCAGCCGGAGGAATTCTTAAACGTCGTACCGTTCATGCCAAGCTTGCGGGCATGATCCGTCATCTGATCCGCAAACGCCTCTTCCGTGCCTGCCAAAGCCTCGGCAAAGACGATGCAGGCGTCATTGCCAGATTGTACCGCGATCCCGCGGATCAGGTCTTGCACCGCAATCTCGTCACCCACCTCGACGAACATTTTAGAGCCACCCATGCGCCAGGCCTTCTCGCTAACGAGCAGCTTTTCCTCAAGGCTAAGGGTACCTTCCTTTAACTTTTCGAAGACCATGTAGAGGGTCATCATTTTGCTCATGGAGGACGGCACCATGGTTTCGTCCGAATTTTTCTCCATCAGCACGTTGCCGGTTTGAAGATCGACCAAATAGGCCTGTTTGGCCGTGGTCTCGATGGTATCGGCACGCGCACTGCCAAATGTGAGGGCGACCATCAGCGTTAAGATGACGAAGGAACGGCGAAGATAGGTCATTGAACAATCCAAGGTTTTTGCCCCTTTGATCGGGCCAACAGTTCGGGATAGAGGGCGAAACGCCCCCTTAATCCACCACGATTCTGGCCTCGGGATGGCCAATATTCATCACCTGAGCCAAAACGGAATCCGCAGCATCCACCGACACCAGCGGCCCTAACCGGACCCGGTAAAAGGTTAAACCATCCGGGCGGGTAATTTGCGAAATCTGCGGCGTCGCGACAAGACTTTCAAGTTTGCGCGCCAGACGATCGGCGTTCCCTTTCTGGGAAAACGCGCCCACTTGCACAAATATGCTTGTCGGCCCCACGGGCAGCATGGAAGGCGTGGTGTCTGCTTCCACCTCGTTCACCTCCACTGGAAATCCGGCGGGGCTGGCGTCAGACCGGGTATCGCCACTATCCGGGCCAGGCAAGGCGGCGACCTGCACTTTTGGTTTGGGATCGCTTTCCACCACAATGCCAGACCCTTCGACCACTTGTGGCGATTGGTCTCCACGGGCCAAGGCCAGGCTTTTATGGGTTACGTTCTGTACCCGCACTTTCGCGGTACCTTGGTTGACGAAGCCCAGAACTTGCGCAGCCTTGTAGGAAAGATCGATAATACGGCCATGGGCGAACGGACCCCGGTCATTCACACGCACCTCAACCGATCGGCCGTTTTCTAAATTCGTCACCCGCACAATACTTGGCAGCGGCAAGGTTTTGTGGGCCGCGGTCATGGCATGCATGTCGTAGATTTCCCCATTGGCCGTGCTGCGGCCATGGAAATCCCGGCCATACCAGGAGGCGATGCCGGTTTCATCATAGGTAAAATCTTCGCTGGGCGTGTACCAGATCCCGCCGATCTCGTAGGGCTTGCCCACCTTATAATGGGCGCTGGAACCGCCACCCCCCAGGCGTTTGGCCGTATGCAGGGCAAAGCGCGTTTCGGCGCAGGCTCCCAAAACCATTAACAGAATAACAAGCGATACTGCCGTCGGTACCCAGCGTTTCAAGATGTCGCCTTTCGTGGAGCCGTTCCCTGGGGCTGCGGGCATCTTATCCACGCCCGATCCGGTCGGCAAGGGTCCCCACGGCAACCGCGAAATAATAGGATCTGTTCCAGGTCAGGATAGTGCGGAAATTATCATAGATAATAAAGGCACGAGGGTTCTGATCGCCGATCAGGATAAGGGAGGCGTTGAGGTCGCGGGTGGGCAAATCGGTACCATCGATCCGCCGTACCCCCAAGGCCTGCCAATCGCTGAGCGTCTTGATGGTGTCCTCACCTGCCAGCGTGGCATCGAAATCCTTTGGAATAAGGACCTCCCGGCCCCAGGTTTCATCGTCCTTCCAGCCTTCCTTGGACAGATAATTGGCGGCGGACGCGAAAATATCCCCCCGGGTATTCCAGATATCCTGCTTCCCATCTCCGTCATAATCTTGCGCGTACTTCAGGAAGGAGGACGGCATAAATTGGCATTGCCCCATAGCGCCGGCCCATGATCCCTTCATGTTCCGCACTTGGATATGGCCTTGCTCCAGAATTGTCAGGGCATCCAGCAACTCGCCCCGAAAATAGGCGCTGCGACGCCCGTCATGGGCAAGGGTGGTCAGGGCGTCGATGACTTTGAAACCGCCGGTATTATGCCCGAAGCTGGTTTCGATCCCCCACAGGGAGACAAGGAAGCGAGGCTGCACGCCATAGGCCTTGCCCACGGCGTCCAGCAAGGCTTGGTTTTCCTTCAGCCGTCGTTTGGCCTGCTTTACGCGCCCGGCGGTGACCACATTGTTCAGGTATTGCTGTAGGGTCCACCGGCCCTCAGGTTGTGAACGGTCCAGCTCGATGACCCGAGGCAGCGGACGAACGCCTTGAAAGGCCTCTTCCAAAATAGTGTCTGAAACGCCCCTTTCCTGGGCTTCAGCGCGCAATTCTTTCAGCCAGGTTTCGAAATCCGGCGAGTCGGGGATATCCGTGGCCGAGTGTGCGGGCGGGGAAAAAAGCACCGATCCACAAACCAGCGCCAGAGTCGGAAGGAATAGACGGGACAAACCACGCATCAAAAGAACCTCAAGATCATTATTCTCCGTTCTGGTGATCCTAATAAGGGGACGGTTAACAACCCGTTTTTACCGGTCTGTCGCCTCTGTCGCCACGCGTTTGATGGCCATGACGGTCAGATCATCCGCCGTTTGCGCCCCCTCCCGAAAATGGAACACGGCTTCTTCAATTTCAGCGCAGATGACAGAGGCCTCTTGTTGCGCATGGGCACGAATCACCGCATGCAGTCGCTCAACGCCGAACATTTCTCCAGATTTATCCTTCGTTTCCCACACACCGTCGGTACCGATCACCAGAACTGCGCCGATGGGCCAGGGGTGGAGAACTTGTTCAGAAAATGCCCATTCCGGATCAATCGCCAAGGGAATATCCTGCCCTTCAAGCAATTCAAAACGGTCTTCCGCTGGAAGATACAAATGCCCGGGTCCGTGCCCCGCATTCACCCAGCACAACTTGTCTCCGCAGGCCATTACCATGCCGACAAACAGACTCATGAACCGGCCCTGCGTGGCATCCTTTGCGAGATGCTGGTTGGTGACCGTGACAACCTGATCCAGATCCGATCCATGGAAAAAATGGCTGCGCAACAAGGCCCGCCCCGTGGTCATCAACAGTGCCGCCGCAACCCCGTGCCCCGTGACATCCCCGACCACGAAAACCATCTGCGGGCCCTCGGCGCTGTCGACCTCAAAAAAGTCGAAATAGTCACCTCCCGTTTCATCGCAGTAATCCGCCATTCCGGCCATGTCAAACCCAGGGAGTAGCGGCTTCTCCGAGGGTAAAAGTTGCTGTTGCACTTCCATCGCCAGATCCAGGGCATTGCGCATTTTCATGCGCTCGCGCAACTTCGGCACCATGGCGTTGAAGCCATTGCTCAACTCTTCAAGTTCATCACCCGTGTGAATGTTGGCGCGAGCGTCCAGATCCCCCTCGGCAATCCGCCGCGCTGTTCGCCGCAACTGATCAATCGGTTGAGTAATCAATCGGGCGCCAATCAGGGCCAGCAAAACAGCACCGGTACCGAACAGTAAAAGCGCCATCCCGCCGACCTTCCATTGCCAGCCGATCAGGGCGTTAATCCGGTCCGTCGCCGTAACCATCCCGGCCGCCAATTGATGTTCGGGCACGGCCACGAGGACGGAAACCGGCAGAACAGGCATCGGTTGAAACGACACAAGATACCGGTCGTCCGGCCCTTGTACCCAGCTTGCCGACTCGGAAGCCCCCGTGGCGGGAAGATTTTTTGCCAACTGCCCGGCGGTCTCCAAGTCGCTTTCCGGCACCACAGCCGTAACACTGCGGTCAACGTCGATGATTACAGCGGTCACAGCCGACCCCCGCCACGCCGCGCGCAATGGTACACCTTCCAAAATCAGGCCTGGGGGTACGGAAAGGAAAGCATGTCCGGTCACCCGGCCGGTTTTGCCGATAATGGGCTTCACGACAGCAGCAACGGTATGGTCGCCATACCATTGTGATCGGTTAGGATCGATGACAGTTTCCAAGTCCAGCGCTTGGGGCGGTTCCGCTGTACCGACCAGATAGGCCGTATCTCCGTTTTGCAAGATGGCGCCTCGCTCCACTCCTGGCAGGGGGGGGGCTGGCAAACCATCTTCGAACAGAGACAATACCGCTTCGTAGCGCTGTTCTCCCGTTCCCTCGGTAAGCTTCTGTTGTACTTGCAGTATGGTTGCCCGTAGATCGGATTCGAGCAGGGCCCGGGCGCGGTCCAAGCGATCTGCGGCAACGGAAACCATGCGCACCAGTTCCTCGGAAGCGGCCCGTTCATCGGAAATGCGTCGTTCGGCGACCAGGGCGTCACCGGTGGTTGCCGTGACCATGCGATTGATGACGGTCAAGATCCCCAATGGCGGGACGGCCACCAGCAAGAGAACAATCAAGAGTTTTGCGCGAATACCCATGGCTGCTTTTTACCATCACTTCCTTTGCCGCCGTCAATCAACAGGTGGTAGAGATAGAAAACAGCCGAAAAATCACCCGTCTAGCGGATGTTGCGGCGCCTGGGGGAATCCCCTAGAGTGCGATCGGACGAAATTGACGCACATGGCGCGCCGATCTTGTCCGTGAATCGCACTCCCATCTTATGGGCCGGGGCGGATTCACGTCTTTGAGCGGAACAGGCGACGTGCGCCGCTCCAAGACGATCCGACCTGAGACTCCGCCGCTGATTGAAATGAGGGAAAATAAGGGGGGGCTGTGACCAGGTATCCAATGTCTGCGTTTTCCATCTCCTGTCTGGCACTGGGAGCGGGTCTCACCTTCGGCGCTCTCTGCCTGCCTTCGCCCGCCGCCGCGCAGGATTTCAGCAATCGCGTAAAAGAAGACGAGCCCGTTCGCTTTACCTCCGATTCCCTCAGCCATGATCGCTTGAACCGCCGGGTCATCGCCGAAGGCAATGTGGAAGTGGTCTACGGGAGCGAAACCCTGTTCGCCGACAAGCTGACCTATGACGAGGGCGCGGATACGATCATCGCCGAAGGCAATGTGGTCATGATCCAGGAGAGCGGCGACACCCTCTATGCCGACCGGGTGGAACTCAGTTCCGACATGCGCGATGGCATTGCCCGGGAAATTCGGTTGCGGACGGCGGACGACGCCAATGCTACGGCCCGGGAAGCGGAACGCGTGGATGGCAAGACCAATATCTTGCGGGAGGCCACCTATTCCCCTTGCAAGCCCTGCGAAGACGATCCGGAAAAGCCGCTTGTCTGGCAGCTAAAGGCGGAGGAGATCGTTCACGACGAGGAAGCGCGCCGGGTGGAATACCGGGATGCCAGCCTGGAGTTCCTGGGCGTGCCGGTTATGTATACGCCCTGGCTGTCTCACGCGGACCCGCGGGATAAAAAGGCTTCCGGATTCTTGGTGCCGGATATCGGGCGGGACGATGATTTTGGCGTTTACGCCAGCTTTCCCTATTTCCTGAACATCGACCCCCATCGGGATTTGACCATTGAGCCCCTGCTCTTCCCTGAAATCCCGCAGCTTGTCCTTAAAGGGGAATATCGGCAGGCCACGGAAAACGGGGGCTTTTGGGTACAGGGCAGCGCCACCGCCATCACAGAGGATAATGATGTTGGCGGCACGGAACCCGGCGAGGCGGAATTCCGCGGCCATTTGCTCGGTATGGGCCGGTTTGACTATGACGAGAGCTGGCGCTGGGGATTCGATCTCGCCCGCGCGACCGATGATACCTACATGCGCCGCTATGATCTCGGCAATGAACGCACGCTTACCAGTCGCCTGTTCGCGGAGAATTTCGACCAGCGCAGTTTTGCCCTGCTAGAGGCTTTTTCCTTTCAGAATCAGCGCTTGAACCGGAGCGATGATTTGACACCTGAGCTGGTAACCAATTTTACCTACGCCTATTTCAGTGAACCGCAAACCTATGGATCCTATTTTACCGCGGATGCAGGGGTCTTGACCGTCAGCAGAAGTGACAGCACAGATACCCGGCGTCTGATGGCGGATATTGGCTGGCATCTCCCCTACATCACCGAGGGCGGCCATGTTTTCGAAGCGACAGCGGCGATCGCCGGGGCGGCCTATCAAACGGATGATCTGATCAATCGGATTACGGGCCAGGAGGATGACGATGTCGCCTTCCAAGCCTTCCCCCGCATGACTCTATCCTGGCGTTACCCGCTCTATCGGGAGAGTGGTGACTATACCCATATCCTGGAGCCCCGAGTAATGGGCGTGTTGAGCCCGGACCCGGACAACAATCCTGAGACTCCTAATGAAGACAGTCAGGCCCTTGAATTTTCCGATATAAATCTATTTTCGGCCAATCGCTATGCAGGTTATGACCGGTTCGACGGTGGGCAACGGATTGATTACGGCCTGCGTTGGGGGGTTCGAAACAAGGACGGTGGTTCCGGCGAAATCTTCCTTGGCCAAAGTTTTCGGGCCAATCCGGATGCTTCCCTGTCCCCTGCAACGGGACTCGATGAGAATTTCTCGGATTTCGTCGGGTATGTGCAAGTCATGCCCAATGAGGATTTCGATCTTTCCTACCGGTTTCGATTCGACAATAAAGACCTGGGCTTGCAGCAGAGCATTTTGCGCTTCAATGGGGCTTATGATCCTTTCACCCTGACCTTGGATCACACCTTCGTCGATGCCGATGCCAACACGTTGGGCACAGGAGACCGTAACGAAATCTTTGCCCAATTGGATACCAAACTAAACGATTATTGGTCTGCTTCGGTGTACGAACGCCACCGGTTCAGCAGCCCGACGGGATTGGTCAGCGCAGGCATTGCCTTCCGTTATCTTGATGAATGTTTCCAAGCGGATATCGCTTTTGAACGAGATCAGTATGAAGACCGTGACCTGGAACCTTCCAATACCATCATGCTTCGTTTTACACTGCGTAACTTCGGGGGCCCTGGAAACCGCTGATGGCTAGTTCAAGGAAATCCAAATCCGCAAAACCCATGGTTGATCGCAACCTCGGCCTGGAAATGGTGCGCGTAACCGAAGCTGCCGCCATCGCCGCTGCCGGGCACCTTGGCCAGGGGGACGAGCAAAAAGTGGATTTGGCGGCGGCCCGGGCCATGCGCAAAGCCATTGGGCGTCTGTCCATGGGCGTGACCGTTGTCTTCGCCGATGGCGATGAAGGGGGCAATCCTCCCCTGCCCGCCGGCACGCTTTTGGGGACAAAGGGCGATCCTGAGATGGATATTGCCGCCCTGCCCGTCGAAGGATCTTCCATCGTGGCACGCGGCGGCGTGAATGCCATTTCCGTCGCTGTGATGGCCCCCAGCGATTCAATCCTTCCGGTCCCGGATATCTATATGGAGAAAATCGCCGTTGGGTCCCATTTCGGTGATGTGGCATTAGACTTGGATGCCCCACCGGCAGACTTATTGAAATGTCTGGCAAAAGCGAAAGAGACGGAGATTGACAAAATCACCGCCTGCGTCCTGGACAGGCCTCGGCACGGCGCTTTGATCGCCGCGCTGCGGGAAGCAGGGGCGCGGGTCATTCTAATCGACGATGGTGATGTCAGCGGCGCTGTCGCCACCGGATGGCATGAAACCGAGATCGACGTCTATTTGGGCACAGGCGGCGCGCGGGAAGGCGTTCTCGCCGGGGCCGCCTTACTCTGCTTGGGCGGGCGGATGATCGGTAGATTGGTCCCACGAGATCGCGATGAGGAAGAAGCAGCCAAAACGGCAGGCTTCACGGATCTTACCAAAATCTATACGGAGACCGACATGGCGGGGGCGGATGTCGCCTTCGCCGCAACGGGCATCACCAATGGAACAGTGCTCTCTGGCGTCCGCCATTGGGACAGCGTTGCCATTACCCAATCGGTCTGCCTCCGGTCTGCTTCTCGGACGCGGCGGTTTGTGGAAACCCACCACGACCTGTTACATAAAAAATTCTAGAGCGCGATCGACTTAATCTCACTCACAATCTGGTACAAATTAAGTCCTGAATCGCCCTCTAAGATAGTGTTTAGAGGCGGATTCGAGGATGTAATCGTGGAAACGGTTTTGACCATGATTACATCGATCCGGCTCAAGAATGTGATCGGGGCGGATTCAGGTTTTCGCGGGGATCGCTCAGAAAAAGTCTATCTGGAATGATCCGACCCTAGAGCATTTTCAGCGAAAC
>JBMYUJ010000077.1:0-13989 GCA_049605255.1 Magnetospiraceae bacterium | reverse complement strand
CGTGGGGTAAGGGTGGCGAATGTACCCTTGGTACCCGATTGTATTTTGCCGAAGGAACTGGAAACCCTCTCAGGTCCCTTGATCGTGGGATTGACGCGCTCTGCCGAAAGCCTTGCCGAAATCCGCCGCAACCGGTTGAAGATCCTGAAACAGGAGACGGAAACCACCTATGTGGATGTGGAAGCGGTGACCAAGGAAGTCCGCGAGGCCAAACGCATGTTCGTGCGTCGGGGATGGCCCATCATCGATGTGACCCGTCGGTCTATCGAGGAAACCGCCGCCTTGATCTTGCAACTCTTGAAGATGCATTCGGGGCGTCAGGTTTAGGCCGTGGCCTCCATTATATTGGCTTCGGGAAGTTCCGCGCGAGCGGCCCTCTTAACCGGTGCTGGTGTGCCTTTTGAGAAAATCCCTGCCGATCTTGATGAAGACCAGATCAAGCAACAGATGGTCGGCGAAAACCCCGCCCACATTGCCGCCAAACTGGCCGAAGAAAAGGCGCGGGTCGTGGCCCGCCAATTTCCGGGTCGGTATGTTTTGGGCGCGGATCAAATGCTCGCTTTGGGGACGCGGCTTTTCGATAAACCCAAAACCTTGGCCGAAGCACGAGACGCATTATCCCTCCTGCGTGGTCAGACCCATGTGTTGATCAGCGCGGCAACGGTGGTTTGTGATGACGTTGTGGTTTGGGAGACCACCCGGATCGCCCGGCTCACCATGCGGTACTTCAGCGATGATTTCTTGGAAGCCTATCTTTCGGATGGGGGGCGCGAATTGCTGGACTCCGTAGGGGCCTATCGACTGGAAGGCGACGGGGTTCAATTGTTCGATCAGATCGATGGCGATTATTTCACCATCCTCGGCCTGCCGTTGGTCCCGTTGTTGGACTTTCTGCGCCGCATCGCTATGCTGCCGACCTGAAAATTCGACAGGTGGGATAATATGGCCCTGACCGGAAAAGCGAAATTGGCGGGTGTGGCGGGATGGCCCGTGGGGCATTCTTTATCGCCGCGCCTGCATGGCTATTGGCTCGATCTCTATGGCATCGATGGCGCTTATGTGCCGCTGTCCATCGATCCGAAAGATTTTCCTACCGTGTTGCGGACCTTACCAAAAATGGGTTTTTCGGGCACCAATGTGACCGTACCCCATAAGGAAGCCGCCTATCAGACCGTGGATGAGGTGACCGACCGGGCCCGAGTGGTGAAAGCCGTTAACACGGTGATTGTCCGCCCCGATGGCAGCCTGTTGGGAGATAATACGGATGGTTTTGGTTTTCTGGAAAATCTGATTCAGAGGTCCCCGGGGTTTGATCCAACCGCGGGGCCTGCGGTGGTGCTCGGTGCGGGTGGCGCGGCGCGGGGGATTATTGCCGCATTGCTGGAGGCAGGTGCACCGGAAATTCGCCTCGCCAATCGCACCCGGTCGCGGGCTGAAACATTGGCAGAGGATATTCCTGGCGCGGTGCATGTGTATGATGTGGAGGCTACTGAGCAGTACCTCAAAAATGCGTGTCTTTTTGTGAATACAACAACCCTGGGTATGGACGGACAAGAAGCTGAGATAGCCGATTTTTCCGCCCTGCCTATCGACGCTCTGGTCACCGATATCGTTTATGTGCCGTTGCAAACGCCCTTGCTGCAATGGGCTGCAGCGCGGGGAAATCCCACGGTGGATGGGTTGGGCATGTTGCTGCATCAGGCCCGGCCGGGTTTTGAGGCGTGGTTCGGCGTGGTGCCCGAGGTGACGGATGATTTACACCAGTATGTGTTGATGGGTTTGGAGACCTAAGGACATGATCATCCTGGGACTGACCGGGTCTATCGGCATGGGCAAGTCTACCACCGCACTGTTTTTCCGACAAGCCGGGGTGCCCGTGCATGATGCGGATGCGGCGGTGCATCAGCTTTTTGCGCGCGGTGGGGCGGCGGTAGGGCCCTTGGAGGCGGCCTTTCCAGGCGTCGTGGTGGAGGGTGCCGTTGATCGGCAACGACTCAGTGGGCACGTGATCGGCAAACCGACCGCCCTTTCCAAGTTGGAAAAGATCGTGCACCCCTTGGTCCGACACCATCGCCTGACCTATTTGGCCCGGGCCGCCCGGCGCGGGGTGCCCTGGGTTGTGTTGGATATTCCCTTGCTGTTTGAAACGGGCGGCGAAGCCGATTGTGACGCGGTGGCCGTGGTGACGGCGCCTGCGTTTATTCAACGCCAACGGGTCTTGAACCGCCCCGGCATGACAGAGGAAAAGTTCGCGGCGATTTTACAGCGTCAGTTGCCAGACCAGCAAAAACGACGTCGCGCGGATTTCTTGATCTGGTCCAGCCTGGGGCGGCAGTTCGCCCGCGCGTCTGTTGAAAGCATACTTCAAAAGGTTCGTCATCTACCCGCGCGGCATTGGCCACCAAAGCCACCCCGCTAAGAGGACGCTAAGATCATGGCGCCGGATCAAACCACCATTTTTGCCCTGGCTAGTGGGGCTATGCGCGCGGGCATCTCCGTACTGCGGGTGTCTGGTCCGGCCAGTGCGACGGCGTTGCGCACGCTCACCCAGGGTGATTTGCCCACGCCGCGTAAGGCCGTCTATCGGATCTTCCAATCCCCGTCTGGCGAAGTGATCGATAAGGGGTTGGCCCTGTGGTTTCCGGCGCCTGCCAGCTTTACCGGTGAAGACGTGGTGGAGTTCCATCTGCATGGGGGCGCGGCGGTGATCCGGGAAATGATCACGACCCTGGAATCGATCTCGGGTTTGGTGCCTGCCGCGCCGGGGGAATTTTCCCGCCGGGCCTTCGAAAATGGCAAGATGGATTTAACGCAAGCCGAAGGCCTGGCGGATCTCATCAATGCGGAGACCGTGGCCCAACGCCGCCAGGCGTTGCGGCAAATGGATGGGGCGCTTGGCAAACTTTATGAAGAGTGGCGGCAGCGGCTGATCGGCATTCTGGCGGTAACCGAGGCGGATATCGATTTCCCCGACGAGGATCTACCCGACGGCATGGGGGAGAGCGCCCGGGATGGAATCGCCACGCTGATTACCGAGATCGAGAGCCATCTTGCCGATGAGGGTGGCGGTGAACGGGTGCGAGAAGGCATCCGTCTCGCCATCGTCGGCGCCCCCAATGTGGGCAAATCCAGTTTGCTCAATCGGCTGGCGAAGCGGGAGGCGGCCATTGTGACCCCCATCGCCGGCACCACTCGGGATGTGATCGAAATTCATCTGGATATCGGTGGGTATCCGGTAATCGCCGCAGATACGGCGGGTTTGCGTGACAGTACCGACCTGGTCGAGCGGGAAGGGGTGAACCGCGCGCGGGATCGGGCAGAGAGCGCTGATCTGGTGCTTGCGCTTTTTGATGGGACCGAATGGCCGACGCGGCATCCAGAGACCCTTTCCCTGATAGATGATTCTGCCATTCCCATCGTCACCAAAGGGGATCTGGCCGATGTGCCGGAAAAGGCGCACATCGCGGATCTTCCCATCTGCGCTATCTCCGTCAAAACCGGCAAGGGTCTGGACGCCCTGATGCAGCGCATGGAGGCGGAAATTAAGGATCGATGGGCACCGGGTGGCAATGCGGTTTTGACTCGGGCGCGGCATAGATGGGGGTTGGAAACCGCTGTCGCCGATCTCCGCCGGGCACAGGCTACGGGAGAACTGGAGCTGGCGGCGGAAGACTTGCGACTCGCCGCGCGGTCTTTGGGGAGCATCACCGGACGGGTGGATGTGGAGGATATCCTGGACGCGCTTTTCGCGGAATTCTGCATCGGGAAGTAAATCCGCTTCCGGAATGTTTCACGTGAAACATCGGACTCGCGGGAAAAATTGACAGGGTTCCAGGCGATCCCTAAATTCCCGGCCATGAAGAATTACGATGTCATTGTGATCGGCGGTGGCCATGCGGGCGCAGAAGCAGCCGCCGCAGCAGCGCGTGCAGGAGCCGACACGGCCCTGATCACCCATCGGCTCGACCGATTGGGAGAAATGTCCTGTAATCCCGCCATCGGCGGTTTGGCCAAAGGCCATTTGGTGCGGGAGATTGATGCCCTGGACGGCATCATGGGCCGGGCCATCGACCGGGCTGGCATTCAATTCCGGGTGTTGAACCGATCTCGCGGGCCAGCGGTGCGCGGGCCGCGTGCCCAGGCCGACCGGGCTTTATACCGTAAGGCTATTCAAGAAATTCTCTCTGAGATCGAGAATTTGACCCTGATCGCCGGGGCGGTGGATGATTTGATCTTGTCCATTCATTCTCGGGTAGAAGGGGTGGTGCTGGAGGATGGGCGGCGCTTTGGCGCGGGCGCGGTGGTGCTGACGACGGGCACATTCCTGCGCGGCATTATCCATTGTGGAACGGAGACCCGCCCCGCCGGAAGGGTAGGAGACCCCCCGGCGGTGGCCTTGGCGGAGACCATGGAGCGAATCGGTTTCGATCTCGGGCGCTTGAAGACGGGCACGCCACCGCGCTTGGATGGTCGCACCATCGATTGGGGCGCCTTGGAAATCCAACATGGGGACGATCCGCCAGAACCCTTTTCCTTCCTGACGACCAAAATCACCACACCGCAGATTCCCTGCCATATCACCTATACCAACGGGGCGGTGCATGAGCTGATTCGGGGAAATCTGGATCGTGCGCCCCTTTATTCCGGGCAGATTCAATCCACCGGGCCGCGATATTGCCCGTCTATTGAAGACAAGGTCGTGCGGTTTGCCGATAAGGAACGGCATCAAATTTTCCTGGAGCCGGAAGGGTTGGACGATCCCACGGTTTATCCCAACGGCATTTCCACCAGCTTGCCCGAAGATGTGCAACGGGCCTTGCTGGCGCAAATCCCTGGCTTGGAAAAGGCGGTGATGTTCCGCCCTGGCTATGCCATCGAATATGATTTTGTAGACCCGCGAGAGCTGCGCCCCACCTTGGAGACCCGGCGGGTGGCCGGTCTGTTCCTCGCCGGACAGATCAACGGCACCACGGGATATGAAGAAGCCGCCGGGCAGGGACTGATTGCCGGGGCCAATGCGGCGTTCATGGCGGCCGGGGGGACCGATGCATTGATCCCCAGCCGGGCCGAGGCCTATTTGGGCGTCATGGTGGATGATCTGATTACCCGGGGCACGCGGGAGCCCTATCGCATGTTTACCTCCCGGGCAGAGTACCGTTTGCTGCTGCGGGCGGACAATGCGGACCAGCGCTTGACGCAAATGGGTATCGACCGGGGTCTTGTGGGCTGGGAACGCGCGGCGGCCTTTACAGAAAAAATGCGGCTCCTGACCGAAACCCGCGCCAAGCTGCAATCGGTCAATCTGACGCCGTCGGAGGCAGGCGCGCGGGGCATCCAGGTGAACCAGGATGGGGTGCGGCGATCGGGTTTGGATTTGCTCGGCTATGGGGATGTGCGTTTCGATACGCTGCGGGGTATTTGGCCTGATTTGGCAGAGGTTCCTTCCGTAATTGCCCAGCAGATGGAGATCGAGGGGCGTTATGCAGGATATCTGGCGCGCCAAGCCGCCGACATCCGCGCCTTTGAGCGGGACGAGGCCCTGGTCCTGCCCGAAGATTTGGATTACGGCGCGATCATCGGGCTGTCCAACGAAGTGCGGGAAAAGCTCAATCGGGGCCGCCCGGCGACTTTGGGGGCGGCGTCTCGCATTCCTGGCATGACCCCGGCGGCGATTACAGCCTTGCTGGGCCATGTGCGGCGTCGGCGGGGCGTGGCCTAGCGTGGGCGAAAAGCCGTTCACGGAAAACGCGTTCCAAGAAATTACGGGCGTTTCACGTGAAACATTGGATCGGTTGCGCGCCTATGCGGATCTCCTCCGCCATTGGCAAAAACGGATCAATCTGATCGGTCCGGCGACCGTTCCTGATCTGTGGCGGCGCCACTTCCTCGATTCGGCGCAGCTCTTCCCCTTGCTTCCAACAACGGCGACATCGGTGGTGGATTTGGGCAGCGGTGCGGGTTTTCCGGGCTTGGTGTTGGCGGCCATGGGGGCCCCGAACGTGCACCTTATCGACAGCGATCAACGGAAGGGCGTATTCCTCCGCGAAGCCGCGCGAATCATGGAGGTGCGGGTGAGTATCCATACCCGGCGTCTGGAAAATTATCCCGAGAGTTTTCCACATGAAATTTCCGCCGATGTGATTACCGCGCGGGCCCTGGCGCCTCTGGAAAAGCTGTTACCCCTTGCAATCCCTATGCTTTCCGGCACGGGCACTTGTTTGTTCCTGAAGGGGAAGCGCAGCGCGGAAGAATTGACCGCTTGCGGGAAAAACTGGACAATGACCTCTACCATTCTCCCAAGTCAAACGGATCCCGATGGGGTCATCCTGCGGCTCGAAGGCATCGGAAAAAGATCATGACAGAAGACTTGCAGAAAACCGGTTTACCGGCGCATCGGATTATTGCCATTGCCAATCAAAAAGGCGGTGTGGGCAAAACGACTACGGCCATTAATCTGGCAACCGCGCTGTCTGCCGTGCGCAAGAAGGTTTTAATCATCGATCTCGACCCTCAAGGCAATGCCTCGACCGGGTTCGGCATCGAACGGGAACAGCGCGACATCAACGCCTATCATGTCATGATCGGCGAGGTGCCGGTGGCCGATGCCATCCAGAAATCCCCCATTCCCAATCTTTGGGTCGTGCCATCGGGGATGGACCTTTCTGCCGCCGAGGTGGAACTGGTGGATGTGGAGCGGCGGGAATATTGCTTGCAGGATGCTTTGCAATCCATCCCCGATACTTTTGATTATGTATTGATCGATTGCCCGCCGGCTTTGGGTTTGCTGACCATCAATGCGTTGGTGGCGGCGCAGTCGGTACTGGTGCCTTTGCAATGTGAGTTCTTTGCTTTGGAAGGGGTAAGCTACCTGATCAACACGGTAGAGCGGGTGAAGCGCAGCTTTAATCCGGCGTTGGAGATTCAGGGCATCGTGCTCACCATGTTCGACCGGCGTAATAATCTGTCCGACGCGGTGGCCAGCGATGTGCGCGCCCATTTCGGCGACAAGGTGTATGACACGGTGATCCCCCGCAATGTGCGGGTGTCGGAGGCACCGTCCCATGGCAAGCCGGTTTTGCTCTATGATTTCCGCTGCGCCGGGTCCCAGGCCTATATCGCGCTCGCCAGCGAAATCCTGAAACGCGAGCGGCGGTTGGCAGCATGATGGCAGCGAAAAAAAGCAATCTCGGTCGGGGGCTTTCGGCGCTTTTGGGGGATGCCTCCAGCACCCCATCTGGCGGCGGCGGAAAAGAACGCCTCGGTATCCGCGAACTGCCCATTGGCAATTTGCGCCCCGGCGCCTATCAGCCACGCCATGTGATGAATGCGGAGCGGATCGCCGAGCTGGCGGTGTCGGTGCGGGAAAAGGGAATCCTGCAGCCAATCCTGGTGCGGCCCATCAGCGATAATGATGAATATGAGATCATCGCGGGGGAGCGGCGTTGGCGTGCTGCGCAGCAGGCTCAACTGCATGATGTGCCGGTGATCATCAAGGATTTCGACGATAAGGAAACCCTCGAAATTGCCTTGATCGAAAACCTGCAACGGGAAGATCTGAATCCGTTGGAGGAGGCGGAGGCCTATCGGCGGCTGATGGAGGAGTTCGGGTATACCCAGCAAGACCTGGGAGACAATCTGGGCAAAAGCCGCAGCCATCTCGCCAACACCATGCGCCTGTTGGGGCTGCCCGAACCGGTGAAAGAGATGATCATCCAAGGGACGCTCAGCGCCGGGCATGGCCGGGCCCTTTTAGGCTCGGAAGATCCCGTTGCCATGGCGCGCCAGGTGGTGGCCGAAGGGCTGAACGTGCGTCAGACCGAGGCCCTGATGAAAAAAGCCGATGGGGTGAAGGTTGCGCCCGACGCCAAGAAAGCCCCGCCCGAGAAAGACGCCGATACCCTGGCCCTGGAACGGGACCTGGAAGAAATGCTGGGCCTGAAGACGGAGATCACATTCACCCCCCAAGGCGGCACGCTCGTGCTGCATTACAAAACCCTGGAACAGTTGGATGATGTGCTTAACCGGCTGTCCAATGGGGCCTTGGCGGGCGGCACGGAATAGATCTGGCGAAGGGGCAAGAAAGCCCCATAACTATTTGATTATTATAGAAAAATAACCAGAAGCGTGATGCCGAGAATAACCCGGTAGATCACGAAAGGCCCGAATCCGGCCCGCTTTAGCCAGGCCATCAGGGCCGCGATGGCAACCCAGGCGGTGATCCCGGCCAGGATCGCCGCCAAGAGGGCGTCTCCCGTAATCGCCGCGTTGTCGGCCTCCAACAGGTCTTTTACCGCCAGCAACCCGGCCCCCAAAATGGTGGGGATGGATAGCAGCATGGAAAACCGCGCGGCTTCATCCCGGTCCATCCCCAACAAGCGTGCCGTGGTCATGGTAATGCCAGACCGGCTGGTGCCGGGAAGCAACGCCAGGATTTGCGAGGCGCCGATGACCAAGGCGCCGATCCAGCCCAGGCTTTCCGTTTTCCCGCCCGTTGGACCCCAGCGGTCGGCGGCATATAGGGCGATGCCGAAAATCAGCGTGGTCCAGGCAATCACGCGGGGGTCTCGAATTCCCCCCGGCACGAAATGGCTGAGTGCAAACCCGGCAATCACCACGGGGAGGGTGGCGGCGGCCACCTTCAAGGCTAATTGCCCTTGAATATTCTTTGGGTCCTTCGACAGGGCGAAGAATCCGCCGATCATGGCGATCACATCATGCCGGAAATAAACCAGCACGGCCCCCAGCGTGCCCACATGCACCGCCACATCGATGGCGAGGCCCTGGTCCGGCCAGCCGAACAGCACCGGGGTCAACACCAGATGGGCAGAGGAACTGATGGGCAGAAATTCCGTAATGCCTTGCACCACCGCCAGGACGAAGATCTGCAGGAGGGAGGGGTGGTCCATGGCGGCGGGGTCCGGGTGCTGGGATCGATGAGCGCCGCCTTACCCCCCTGGCCCGGGGCTGTCAAGCGGCGCGCTTGCCATGGTTTCGACAAGGTTGCCCCCATACTTGCGCGAAATACTAACGAATGGTTAGGTATCGACGGGTATCTTATCCCCACCCACAACAGAAACCGCGCAGATCAAGGACCGAAAAAACCATGGCACATGTTTTAAAAGTGGCGACGGTCGCCCTTACCATTGTTTTTGTCTGGCCCCAATTGGCCACCGCCCAAGCTTTGGAATCCCGGGATAAGCATGGGTATTGGTGGGTTTTTCAGAACAAGGACACGGATTCCACCTTGTGCTACATGGCCTCTGAACCCACGCGGAAACAGGGCAACTACACCAAGCGCGGGGATGTCTATGCCATGATCACCCATCGGCCCAATGACAAAACCTATCATGTGGTCAGCATCACCACCGGCTATACCTACGACACCACCAAGCCCGTTGAAGTGGCCATCGATGGAGATAAAAAATTCAATCTGTTCCCTCATGGGGAAGACGCCTGGGCCAATGACGAAAAAGACGATAAGGCCCTGGTCGTTGCCATGCGACGCGGCGGCTCCATGGTGGTGCAAGGCACCTCGTCACGGGGCACCTTGACCACGGATACCTATTCCCTCTCCGGTTTCACGGCGGCCCATAAGGCGATCAACGCGGCGTGCAAAGCAAAATGGTAATCTGCACAGGCTGACGAAAATACAGCGATTCCTTGACAGACCACGGGTGTCGTGCCACTTGCATCCGGTATGGATACCCGCATCAATCTTATCGGCCTCAGCCGCGCCCAATTGACCGAGGCCTTGGCTGGAATCGGCGAAAAGCCGTTCCGCGCAAAACAGCTCTGGCATTGGCTCTATCACCAGGGCGAGACCGATTTCGAAAAAATGACCACCCTGTCGAAAGGGCTGCGGACAACACTTGCGGATCATTTTCGCGTGTCCCGGCCCGGGGTCTCCGTTCAACAAACCTCTGAAGACAGCACCCGTAAATGGTTGTTGCGGTTGGAAGATGGCAAGGAAGTCGAAACCGTCTTCATCCCCGAGGAAGATCGCGGCGCCGTTTGCATTTCCACCCAGGTTGGCTGCACGTTGACCTGTCGATTTTGCCACACGGGCACCCAGCTTTTGGTGCGCAACCTCACGGCGGCGGAAATTGTCGGCCAGTTCATGGTGGCGCGGGATTCCTATGGCGAATGGCCAACCGCCATGGACGATCGCCTGCTGACCAACATCGTGGTCATGGGCATGGGCGAGCCCCTGTTCAATTTCGAGGCGACGAAAACCGCGTTGCAGATCGCCATGGACCCGGAGGGCATCGCGCTATCCCGCCGTCGAATCACCTTGTCCACCTCTGGCGTGGTGCCGGAAATCCGCCGTTGCGGGGCGGAAATCGGGGTGAACCTGGCGGTTTCCTTGCACGCCCCCCGCGACGACATGCGCGACGAGATCATGCCCATCAACAAGAAATGGCCCCTGGCCGACTTGATGGCCGCCTGCCGGGAGTATCCCGGCGCCAACAACGCGCGGCGCATTACCTTTGAATATGCCATGCTGAAAGGCGTGAATGATTCAGAGGCGGACGCGCGGGAACTGGTGCGCCTGATCAAGGGCATTCCGGCGAAGTTCAACCTGATCCCGTTCAACCCCTGGCCCGGCGCACCCTATGAATGCTCCTCGGGAAATGTGATGCATCGGTTCGCACAGATTATCAACGATGCCGGCTATTCGGCACCGATCCGGGTCTCGCGCGGGCAGGATATCATGGCCGCCTGCGGGCAGTTGAAATCCGCCAGCGAACGCCAGCGCAAGGCCCGCATGGTCGCGCGCATCACCGAAGATATTCCCGACGACCACGTCGCCACTTCCGCCTGATCCCATCCCTCTTGCTCCCGGCTTGTAATCCCCTATACTGCGCCGGTTTTTCGCGCATTCCATGGGGATACCTCACGTCATGATCAACAAGAACGATATCAAGAAGGTCGTATTGGCCTATTCCGGCGGGTTGGATACGTCGATCATCCTGCGTTGGCTGCGCGAGGAATATGACTGCGAGGTGGTGACCTTTACCGCCGATGTAGGCCAGGGCGAAGAGCTGGAACCGGCCCGCAAAAAGGCCGAGATGATGGGCATCCAGGAAATCTATATCGAAGACTTGCGCGAGGAATTCGTGCGGGATTATGTGTTCCCCATGTTTCGCGCCAATGCCTTGTATGAAGGCACTTATCTGCTGGGCACCTCCATCGCCCGGCCCTTGATCGGCAAGCGGCTGGCGGAAATCGCGGCGGAAACCGGCGCCGATGCCATTTCCCACGGCGCCACCGGCAAGGGTAACGATCAGGTGCGGTTCGAACTCACCGCCTACGCCCTGAACCCGCAGATTCACATCATTGCCCCCTGGCGGGAATGGGACCTGCATTCCCGGTCGGACATGATCGCCTATGCGGAAAAGCATCAAATTCCCATCCCAAAGGATAAGCGGGGCGAGGCGCCTTATTCCATGGATGCCAACCTGCTGCATATTTCCTACGAGGGCAAGGCGCTGGAAGACCCCTGGGTGGAAGCGGATGACGATATGTTCCGAATGACCGTGAACCCGGAAGACGCCCCCGATACACCGGAATATGTTGAAATCGATTTCGTGAACGGCGATGCGGTGGCGGTGAACGGGGAAAAGCTCAGCCCCGCCAATCTGTTGGCCAAGCTGAACGCGATCGGCGGGCGCCATGGGGTGGGCCGGGCCGATATTCTGGAAAACCGCTTCGTCGGCATGAAAAGCCGGGGCGTTTACGAAACCCCCGGCGGCACCTTGCTGCTGGCCGCGCATCGGGCGGTGGAAACCATCACGCTGGACCGGGAAGCCATGCATCTGAAGGACGAGCTGATGCCGCGCTACGCCAAGCTGGTCTATAACGGCTTCTGGTTCGCGCCGGAGCGGGAAATGCTGCAAGCCGCTATCGATGAAACACAAAAAGTGGTGACCGGCACCGCCCGGTTGAAGCTGTTTAAGGGCGCCGCCCATGTGGTGGGCCGCAAGGCGGATAAATCGCTTTATTCAGAGGCCCATGCGTCGTTTGAAAAAGACGATGTGTATAATCAGGCCGATGCCGTCGGGTTCATCAAGCTAAACGCCCTGCGGCTGCGGCTGCGGAACCTTTAAAGCGGATTGTGATATTTGTGTATCACGATCCGCGAAGAGCCCGCGACTACGGGCCGCGCGGTCAGCGCGTAAGCCTTCGTGGCGTTTGAACGTGCATTTAATCTGGTAACCCAGATTAAATGCATAATGCTGTAGATTTCCCTTCTTCTCGTCACCCCCGGACGTGATCCGGGGGTCCATATCAGACGTCAGAGTTCAGGTATCAGGGGTCAGAAAGCATCGAAGCGGCTCTGATCCCTGATCCCTGTCCACTGTTTCCTGAGCGCGTCAGGCCACGTCGGAAAGTTTATCCTGATATCCTTCGAACAGTCCGCCCAGCAGATCGTGCCGGGTGAGGTAGCAGGCCAGGGCGGCAGGCACGATCCGCACCGTGTAGCCCTGCAAGGTGGCGGGTCGCGCGGCTTGGCGGGTGAGCACGAAAATATTCGCCCGCGGGCAATTGGCGCCCACGAAATAGCCCACCGCCTTCGGCCCTTGGGACGACGTGATCAGCCGCTCATCCCAATCCATTTCCACCACCAGCCAAGGCGTGCGGTTGGCGGCATCCATGGCCACCAGGTCCACCTTGCCACCGCGCCAGCCCGCATAAGCGAGCCGCCCGGTGGTGGGCGAGCCCAAAAGCTGCCCCAAAAGGGCGGTTTCCGCCAAGCGGGGGAACACGGGATCGCTGGCCGAAACCGGGCCAAACAGGGCGGCATAAAGCGTCGTGGTGGTCAGATAGACTTTGAAGGTCACCGCCCGGCGGTAGAACCGGGCCGCATCATTCACCCGATAGACCCGGTGAATCAAATAGGCGGATTCCAGGAAATCCAGATATTTACGCACGGTGTTTTTCGCCACACCCGTCAGCCGGGACAGACCCTCGATGCTCACCTCGGCGGCGGTATGCCGGGCGAGGACGGCAATCAGGCGGTTGAGCTCCCAAGGATCATTGACCCCGTAAAGCGGCGCCAGATCCTTGTGCAGCAACCGGTCTACCAGGCTATCGCGGATAAAGCTGGGCGGTGGGGTGCCTTCCGCCCGGGTCATGATGCCCTCGGGAAAGCCGCCGTAATTGACGTAGCGCACGAATTCATCGTTCAGCACGGGCACTTTGCTGGAATGGAGCTGTTGCCCGCCGGCGCCATCGAAAATGGCCGCTTCACCGCCGCGAATACGCAGGAATTCGGCAAAGGTCAGGGGTGGCAACAGGGTCGTGGTAAACGGACTTTCCTCATGCCCGGCGATCATGCCCAGCGAGATCCCGGCAGAGGCGGAGGCAATGAACCGGCATTCCGGCCAGCGGGCGGCGGCTTCAGCCAGCCCTTCCTGCCAGTTGCGCATATACTGGATTTCATCGAGAAAAATATGTAGCGGATCATCGGCACCGTGGCCGTGATGCGCCTGGAACAGGGCCACGAGATCGGCGACCGTCATGCTCCAATACACCGGGTTGGACAGCGACGCATAGAGGATGCGATTGGGCAATACACCATCTTGAATGCGGCGCACGATGGCCTGGCGCAGCATCACCGATTTCCCGGTGCGGCGCGGCCCGGCCAGGATGTGGGCACGACCCGGCGGCGCGTCCTCCGCCGCCTTTATAAACAAATCGAAATGACTGCGCTTAACCGGTTCTTTGAATCGGTGCGGTTGATCCGGCTTTAGCGGCCACCAGGCGTTTTCAAACGCCAGCCGCCGGATAACATCACCCCCCTCGATATCGTCCATGAACGCTCCACTTTTTTATCGCGCATTTTATAGACGCTACCAGCATAAGGTTAATAGATTGACCTTTTCCAGAAAAAAATTTCCTGGCCTAGCCGCGTAAGACCCCGCCCGTCCTTTTTGCAACAACGGCGACGATTTTCTGGCTGACGGCCTCAATATCCTTGTCGGTGAG
>JBMYUJ010000076.1:0-14864 GCA_049605255.1 Magnetospiraceae bacterium | reverse complement strand
CCCCGGCGCGTTTTTCGAGGTAGGCGGGCAGCGGATCAAGGTGCTGGCCGCCACACCCGCCGACGCCGCCGGCGCGCCGGGCACGGTGCTCGATGAAGCCCTGACCATCGCCTGCGGGGTGGGTGCGCTAAGGCTCGAAACCGTGCAGAAGGCGGGCAAGGCGCCGATGGACGCCGCCGCCTTCTTGCGGGGTAATGCCCTACCCAAGGGAACAGGGCTCGTCTAATGCCCCGCTACAAACTGACCCTGGAATATGATGGCACCGATTTTGTCGGCTGGCAGCGGCAAACCAATGGGCTTTCCGTGCAGCAGGTGGTGGAAGAAGCCATCACCGCCTATTGCGGGCAAGCCTGCCGCCTGCATGTGGCAGGGCGGACCGACGCGGGCGTGCATGCCCTCGGCCAGGTGGCCCATTTCGATGGGGTGAAGGATGACCCGCCCGATACGGTGCGCGATGCGGTGAATTTTCACGCCAAACCCCATGCGGTGGCCATATTGGCGGCGGAAATCGTGCCGGGCGAAGAGGCGGAAGCCCCGTTTCATGCCCGGTTTTCCGCCACCTCACGGTCTTATGTCTACCGCATCTTGAACCGGCGTGCCCCGGCGGTGCTGGACCGGGGCCGGGTTTGGTGGACGCCGAAGCCGCTGGATGCCCGCGCCATGGATCGGGCCGCCAAGGTCCTGCTCGGCAAGCATGATTTCACCACCTTCCGGGCCGCCGAATGCCAGGCAGACAGCCCCATCCGCACCCTGGACCGGCTGGATGTTTCAAGGGCGGGAGAGGAAATCCTGATCCACGCCCATGCCCGGTCCTTCCTGCATCATCAGGTGCGCAATATGGTCGGCAGCCTGGCCCTGGTGGGCCTGGGCAAATGGGGCGCAAAGGATCTGGAGCAGGCGCTGGCGGCGAAAAACCGCGCCGCGGGCGGCCCGACGGCCCCTGCCGCCGGGCTTTACCTGGAACGCGTGGGGTATGGTGTCTAAGCCGCTCTGTCTATAGATTGGCAAAATCCCGCCTTAGACCAGTTCCACCGTATAGAAATACTGCCAGGTGGTGGTGGAATCCTCCTCGGTCACATCGAAGGAGAAGGTCTCCGTGCGTGGCCCTAACCCATCCGCCTCGTAATCCACCCAGGCGGCCGGTTCTCCGTAATCGTTTGTTCCGTTCTGGAACCAATCGGCGAAATACATGGTCTCGATGGGCGAATCCAAGGTTACCGTGTAGCTATGGGCGTCGAGGGGAATGCCCAGGCTCTGGATGAAGCTCCAATAGGCGTCCTGATCCCCGATCATGACAAAATCCAACATGGGGATCGTTTCGCCCGGATCATAAGCAAAGCTGAAGCTGCTACCTTCTTCCACAAAGCTGGGATTGATATATTCTTCATCCCAGACCCACAGCTCCATATCCGGCGCGAACTCATCCAGGTCGTGGATGGGAACAATCAGCTCATCCACATCGATGGTCTGTTCGCCGGTCAGCGGATCAATCTGGGTGATTTCCACATCGATGCCGACGGGAAGCAGATTGAGAAAGCTCTCAACAACCGGTTCCGGCTCGGTGTCGCCACCTGCGCCCGGCAAGGCGTCGGGAACACCTTCGTAGTGATATTCACTGGTATCGTCTGTATAGAGGCCATCGGCCAGCAGGGCTTCCGCGTCCACCGAGCCATTGGCGATGATGTTGAAGACCCCGTCACTCAGCAGCTCGAAGGACAGGGTCAGATCGCCGAATTGCACATCGCCGATGGAGAAGATGGCGCCGTCCGGCGCATCCGGATCGTCGATGGCCAGGGTGCTGACCACCTCGCCCGTGTAAACCGTGTTCTCCTCGATGAATTCATCCTGCGTGAAGACCCGATAGAATGCCTCGGTGATGACCGCCGGTTGATCGGGCGCCGGTTCATAAATATCGTTCACCGTCACGCCAACGGTTTGCATCGCCGATTGCAGGCCGCCGCCATCGGTGGCGACGATATCCAGGGTGACCGACGGCGTGGTTTCGTAATCCAGCGCCGAATAGACCCCCAGGGTGCCATCGGCCTGAATATAAAAATCACCCCAACCGGCGGAGCCGCCGACGATGGCGAAATCAACGATATCGCCGAATCCGGCGCCCGTATCCGGGTCGCTGACCGTGACCGTGCCGATGGTGCCGGTGCTGTTTTCATCCACAACAAAGCCTTGCCCCGCATCGACCGTCGGCGCTTCGTTGACATCGTTAAGTGTAATCGACACCGATTCCACGGCGGATTGCAGGCCGCCGCCATCGGTGGCAACAATTTGCAGATCGACCGAAGACAGGGTTTCGTAATCCAGGGGCGCATCCAGGCTGAGGGTGCCATCGGCGGCGATGGAGAAGTTTTCAAAGCCCGCCGTGCCACCGACGATGGCGTAGCTGGCGATATCGCCGAATCCAGCGCCCGTATCCGGGTCGGTGGCCGTGACCGTGCCGATGGTGCCGGTGGTATTTTCATCCGCCGCGAAGGCCAGGCCCGCATCAACAGTGGGCGCCTCGTTCACATCCAGCAGATTGATGGTGACGTCCGCCTCGGCGGTTTTGGGCTTCTTGCCCGATTCGCTGACCGTAACCGTCACGGTATAATCGGTGAGGCCGGATTCGTAATCGAAGCTGGAAGGCGCCAGCAGGTAAAGCGCGCCCGTATTGGCATCGATCCCGAACAGGCCGGTGGGGTCATCCAGGGAGTAGGTCAGCGTATCCCCGTTGGGATCGCTGGCGGCCACCGTTGTTTCCCCCACCCACAAGCCATCTTCGCCGATAAAAAATTCCTGACCGCCTTCAAGAATTGGCGCCGCATTTTTGGGAGCCTTAGCTTGCTTACCCATGATATCCACACTCCGTTTCGGTTGACCGCACCCCTTCGGTGCCGAGTAACGCAGCGCAACGTACCACCACAACCTTTGCTGTTCATACCCCATTTGGGATAACATTTTCGCGAGCAGAATTTTCTTTGAAAAATCAGGACTTTCTCATGTGAAGTTTTGTTGACTCTGTTCGCCGCGCGGCGATCATGAACGCCTACGGGGTAGAATCGGAACATCATCATGAAAAGCTTGCGCCGAACAGCGGCGGAATTGGCCGCCGGAACCACCACCTCTCAAGGGCTGATCGAAGCCGCCCTGGACCGCATCAAGGACCCGCAAGGGGAGGGTGACCGGGTTTTCCTGAACGTCTATGGGGATCGCGCCTTGGTGGAAGCCAAGGCGAGCGATGCCTTGCGGGCGGCGGGCTATCCGCTGCCACCCTTGGCGGGCATTCCCCTTTCGGTGAAGGATTTGTACGACGTGGCGGGGGATGTGACCCGGGCGGGATCGACCGTTTTGGCCGATGCCCCGCCCGCGATGCGGGATTCCACGGTGGTGCGCCGCTTGCGGGCCGCCGGGGCGATCATCATCGGGCGCACCAATATGACCGAATTCGCCTATTCCGGCGTCGGCCTCAACAGCCATTACGGCACGCCGAAAAACCCCTATGACCGCGCCAGCGCCCGCATCCCCGGGGGCTCTTCTTCCGGCGCGGTGATCTCCGTTACCGATGGCATGGCGGTGGTGGGAATCGGGTCCGACACCAATGGCTCGACCCGCATTCCCGCGGCCTTATGCGGCACGGCGGGGTTCCGCCCCACGCAAGGGCGTATCCCGTTGCAGGGGGTGTTCCCCTTATCCGAAAGCCTGGATGCGGCCGGGCCGCTGGCGCCCACGGCGGATTGCTGCGCCATCATCGATGCCATCATGGCCGATCAACCGCCGCCCCCCAATGACCCGTTCCCGCTGACCGGCCTGCGGCTATTGGTGCCGCAATGCTATGTGCTGGAGGATTTGGAACCCGCCGTCGCCCACGCGTTCGAACGCAGCCTGACCCGGCTATCGGAGCAAGGTGCCTGGATCATCGAGGCCCCCGCGCCGGTGCTGGATGGCATCCCCGCCCTGTACCATCAGGGCGGCATCGTCGCCGCCGAGGCCTGGCATCTGCATCGCGACCGTTTGGCGGAATCGGGTGACCGTTTCGATCCCCTGGTGCGCGAGCGTCTGGCGCTTGGCAAGGAACAGGACGCCGCCCATTACATCCATTGCTTGCGGGGCCGGGCGGCGCTGCAAAAACAGGCCGATGCCCTGACCCTGCCCTATGATGCGGTGCTGTTGCCCACCACCGCCATGACCGCGCCGCCGATCGCCGATTTACAGGCCGATGAAGCGGTGTATCGGCGGGTCAACCTGGCCATGCTGCGCAATACCTCGGTGGCCAGCATCCTGGGCCGTTGCGCCGCCTCCGTGCCCTGCCATGGGCGGGATGATGCACCATCAGGCATTACCATCATGGGCGAAACCGGGGGCGACGCCAAATGCCTGCGCATCGCCGCCGCCATCGAAAAAGCCCTCGGTTGGGGGAATAGTTAGGGCCCTTTTAAGACGCCATTTCTTCCTTGCGCTGCGCCACCACCTGATCGGCCTCCTTGCCGGAAAGTTCCTGCAGATGGTCGAAGCTGGCTTCGAAACTGCCGACGCCGACGCTCAAGGAGCGCAACTCCACGATCAAATCACGGGTTTCCGATTTCGGCATCAAAGCTTCGACCACATCCCAGCCGGCCCAGCCTTCCTTGGTATCGAAGCCCAGCAACTGGCCGCGCCGACCGCTGACCAGCCGCTGCACCTTGGGGGTTACATCGGTAGGCACGGAAATGGTGACCTTTTCAATGGGTTCCAGCAGCACCGGGCTGCATTTCGGCATGCCTTCGCGCATCCCCTGCTGCGCCGCCTTGCGGAACGCCATGTCGGAACTATCCACCGCATGAAACTGCCCATCGGTGAGCGTTACGGTGATATCCACCACGGGAAAGCCCAGGGGGCCGGTGCCGAGATATTCCCGCACCCCGGCTTCCACGGCCGGAATATAGTTTTTCGGCACCACGCCGCCGGTGATGGTATCGGTGAATTCGAACCCGCTGCCCCGGGCGGAGGGTTTGATATCCAGATGCACGTCGCCGAACTCCCCATGGCCGCCGGATTGCTTCTTGTGGCGGGCATGTTGGCTGACAGGCTTGCGGATGGTTTCCTTGTAGGGCACCCGGGGGGTCTGCCCCTCGACCTCCAAATTAAACCGGTTTTTCAACCGATCGAGCGCGATGCGCAGGTGAATATCCCCCTGGCCGTGCAACACCAGTTCGCCGGTATCGTCTTCATGGCCGTAGGAGAGGGACGGGTCTTCCTCGACGATTTTCGCAAGGGCGGCGCTGAGTTTGACCTCGTCCCCCCGCTTGGTGGCCTGGATCGCCAAACCGAATTGCGGCGCCGCCGTATCCGGCCAAGTGGGTGTTTCGATGGCGCCTTCATCCGTCAGGACTTGGCCTGTATGGGCGTCTTCCATGCGGCCCAGGGCCACCACATCCCCCGCATCCGCTTGCGCCGCCTTGGTCACCTGTCCGCCCAACAGGGTGCTGAGGCCGCCGATCCGCATGCCGTTCAGGGATTGCCCTTCCTTGATGGAGCCGGACCAGACCCGGGCGAGGGACATTTTACCGCTTGCGCCGCCATGGATCGTCTTGAAAACCTGCGCCACATTGCCGGTTTCCGGCAATCCCAGCCGCGTGCGGGAATGGGTCACGTCCGGGCCTTCATGGCGCAGCGCCTTCAGCAGCCGGGTGAGCCCGTTATCCATGCTGGCGGACCCGAAAAACACCGGTACCACCAAATCATCGCGCAGATCGTTGGCCAGATTCTCATAAATCTCGTCGGTGGGGGGCACCACGTCTTCCAGCAGTTCCTCCATCAGGTCGTCGTTAAAGTCGGCGAGGGATTCCAGCATCTCATTGCGCGCTTCGGATTCCGCGTCGGTTTCGGCTTCCGGCAACTTGATCAGTTCGGAGGATTTATGCTCTTTCCACTTGAACGCCCGCTCGCTTACCAGATCGATGAAGCCGGTCACGTTATCGCCTTCCCGGATCGGCAATTCCCGCAACACGAGGGGACGGGCGGAGACGCTGGACAGCGCCTCAAAAGTGGGGCGCACCCGGGCGCCGGGGGTATCCATCTTGTTGATGAACAGCACATGAGGGATGTTGTAGTCGTCCAAAAATTGCAAGACAGGCGCCACCGTGATCGCCCGGTCCGCCTCCGGATCGCAGACCACCACCGCGATGTCCGCCGCCATCAGGGCATTGCGGGTTTCTTGCAGCAACTCCGCCGAGCCGGGGCAATCCAGAATATTCCAACTATCCCCCAGATAATCGAACCGGGCGACGGAAACCTCCGTGCTCATCTGCCGCGCGCGGGCCTCCGCACAGGAATCGCCCACCGTATTGCCGTCGGCGATGCTGCCCTTGCGGGTGGTAGCGCCGACCTTGAACAGCAGCGCCTCCAAAAGTGTCGTCTTGCCACTGAGATAGGGGCCTACGAGGGCGGCGCAGCGGGGCGCAGAGGATTGAGAAGTCACGGTACCGGTCTCCCTTTAAAGGTGTTCTTGTTAGCGCCCTTTTTGCGGACGCAATTAAAAAACGGCTGGGTAAAGGGGGGCGGCCCCACCCTTTACCGATGTGCGATATCAGCTCAGCGCCGCGCAGGCGCGCTGAATGCGTTTGCAAGCTTCCGTCAAGGCTTCCTCCGAGGTGGCATAGGACACCCGGAAATAGGGGGACAGGCCAAACGCCGCGCCATGCACGGCGGCCACGCCCTCGGTTTCCAGAAGATAGGTCACGAAATCCTCGTCGGTTTCCAAGACCGTCCCATCCGGGGTTTTCTTGCCCATGCAGCCCGCGCAGGAAGGATACACATAAAACGCCCCTTCCGGTTTGGCGCAGGTGATCCCCTCGGCGGCATTCAGCATCTCTACCACCAGATCACGTCGGCCTTTGAAGGCCGCATTGCGCTCGGCCAGAAAATCCGTGGGGCCGTTCAAGGCGGCCACCGCGGCCGCCTGGGAGACCGAGCTGGTATGGGTGGTGCTTTGAGATTGGATCTTGTTCATGGCTTTGATCAGGCTTTCCGGACCCGCCGCATATCCCACGCGCCAGCCGGTCATGGCATAGGCCTTGGAAACCCCGTTCAGGGTCAATGTGCGGTCTTTCAGACCCGGTTCGATCTCTGCCGGGGTCACGAATTTGAAATCGTCATACACGATATGCTCATACATATCGTCGGTCATCACCCACACATGGGGATGGCGCATCAACACGTCGGTGACGGGCCGCAGGTCCGCTTCGCTATAGGCGGCACCGGTGGGGTTGGACGGAGAATTCAGGATCACCCATTTAGTCTTGTCGGTGATCGCGGCCTCCAGGTCTTCGGCCCGCACTTTGAAGCCGGTTTCTTCGGGGCAGTTCACGATCACCGGCTCTCCTTCCGCCAGCAGCGTAATATCCGGGTAGGAGACCCAATAGGGCGCCAGGATGATCACCTCGTCACCCGGGTTCAGGGTCGCCATCAGGGCGTTGTAGATGCTCTGCTTGCCACCGCAGGCGACAGAGACCTTCGCCGGGGTGTAGTCCAGCCCGTTATCCCGTTTCAGCTTGGCGCAAATGGCCTGGCGCAGTTCCATGGTGCCCGGCACGGCGGTGTATTTGGTGGCGCCGCTGCGCATGGCCGCTGCCGCGGCATCCTTGATATGCTCGGGGGTATCGAAATCCGGTTCACCGGCGCCGAGGCCGATGACATCGCGCCCGGCGGCTTTAAGTTCGGCGGCTTTGCCGCTGACGGCAAGGGTGGGGGAAGGTTTGATGCGCGAAAGGCGATCCGCAATAAAGGCCATGGGTCGGCGTCCCTGATTAGTGAGTTGCTTGAAAGAGACTTGATCTGAGCGCCCCGTCGCCAAAATAGACGATTGGAACGCCCGCAGCCTACGCCCCCGGGCGCGCCGCTTCAAGATGGTTCCGGGCAGAATCCTGTCATTCCCGCGTATCGTCGATGGGGCACCCAAAGCAGAAACCTCTTGCCCCCCTGCAAGGGTTTGGACATTTGGATGATTTACCACCCTTTGCGGAGTGGCGCGGGTTTGGGTATTAATGGGGGGTGGTATGGATTCCGTGGAGACCGACTTGACGGAAGAACGGCGGCATATGGTGGCACCGAGGCGGCTTTTATCCCGCGTCCGCGATTTGATGGCGGCGGGCGGGTCCGCCCAGGCACGCCTGGATAAATTGGTCAGTCTGATCGCGACCTCCATGGTGGCCGATGTCTGCTCGGTCTATCTGCTGCGTGCGGGCGAGGTGTTGGAACTGTTCGCCACCCAGGGCCTGAAGCCCAGCGCGGTTCACGTGACCCGGCTGCGACTTGGGGAAGGCCTGATCGGTGAAATCGGTGCCCACGCCCGCCCTTTGGCCCTGTCCGATGCGCAAAACCATGCGCGCTTCGCCTATCGCCCAGAGACAGGCGAAGAAGTGTTTCATTCGTTCATGGGTGTGCCCATCGTGCGGGAACGCCGGGTGCTTGGGGTTCTGGCGGTCCAGAACACCACCAAACGGGATTACGACGAAGAGGACCTGGAAACCCTGCAAACCGTCGCCATGGTATTGGCGGAACTGGTGGCGGGCGGCGAGTTGGTTCCCCGCTCGGAAATCCTCCCCGCCGTGGATGGCATCGGTATCTTACCGTTGCGGCTGGAAGGCACCCGGCTGAATGCGGGCATTTCCCGGGGTGTTGCCGTGCTGCACGAGCATCGCTTTGTGGTGCGCCAGCTCGTGGCCGATGATGTGGAAGAGGAACGGGTCCGTCTGCAAGGTGCGGTCAAGGAAATGCATGGCGCCCTGGATGCCATGCTGAACCGGGAGCTTCTGAACGGCGGCGAACACCGGGATATCCTGGAAACCTATCGCATGATCGCCGAGGATGCGGGCTGGCTGCGGCGCATTGATGAGGCCATCGCCACGGGGCTAACCGCCGAAGCGGCGGTGCAGCGGGTGCGGGAAGAGACCCAACTCCGCATGGCTCAGGTGACGGACCCTTACCTGCGCGAGCGGGTGCATGACCTGGACGACCTGGCCAACCGGCTGATGCAATATCTGACCAAGGGGCCGGTGCAATCCTTCGATCTGCCAGATAAGGCGGTGATCATCGCCCGGGCCATGGGCCCCGCGGACCTGCTGGATTACGACACCGATAAGATCGCCGGGCTGGTGCTGGAACAAGGATCGCCCACCGCCCACGTGGCAGTGATCGCCCGCGCGCTGGATATCCCCGTGGTGGGGCGGGTGAAAAACCTGTTCCAACAGGTCACCCATTTGGATTCGGTGATCGTCGATGCGGATTCTGAACAGGTCTTCATCCGGCCCAGCGAAGATGTGACCGAGGCCTTCGACCGCGCCATCGAGGTTCGGGAAACCCGGAAGATCGCCTACGCTGCCTTGCGAGACCTGCCGGCGGAAACCCAGGATGGGGTAAAGATCGAGCTTAGCATCAATGCGGGCCTGGTGGCAGATGTGAAGATGATCGCGGAAGTCGGCGCGGACGGGATTGGCCTCTATCGTACCGAGGTACCGTTCCTGGCGCGCCCGACCATGCCCAATGTAGAGGAGCAGATCCGCCTCTACACCCGGATTTTGGACGAGGCGGATGGCAAGCCGGTGACCTTCCGCACCCTGGATGCGGGGGGGGACAAAGTGTTGCCCTACTGGAACCAGGAAGAAGAGGAAAACCCTTCCATGGGTTGGCGCGCGGTGCGGTTGACCCTGGACCGGCCGTTTATTCTGCGCCAGCAAATCCGCGCTTTTGTCACTGCGGCGGCGGGGCGGGACCTGCGGGTCATGTTCCCGATGATCGCCGAGGTGGGGGAATTCGAACAGGCCCGCGCCTATGTGGATCGTGAACTGGCGCGCTTGCAACGGCGCGAGGGGCAGGCGCCCGAAAGCGTGAAAGTGGGCGCCATGTTGGAGGTTCCCGCGTTGCTGTTCCAACTGCCCGCCCTGCTGAAACGGGTGGATTTCCTCAGCGTCGGCACCAATGACCTGATGCAGTTCCTGTTTGCGGCAGATCGATCCAGCCCGACCATGTCGCGGCGCTACGATCTGTTGTCGCCCCCGCCGCTCAGCGCTTTGAAGGAAGTCATTCGCCAATGCGATCTGGCGGGCGTGCCGGTCAGTGTTTGTGGTGAGGTGGGGGGTAAACCCCTGGAGGCCATGGCCCTGATTGGCGTTGGCCTGCGTCGGTTTTCCGTGCCTGCTCCGGCGGTTGGGCCGGTCAAGGCGATGATCCGCAGCTTGTCTGTGGGCGAGGCGGAATCCACCCTCAATCGCTTGTTAGACGAACCACGTCACAGCCTACGGGAGATTTTGCGGAATTTCGCATCGGACCACGGGGTCGTTCTCTAATAACGTCAAAACAAGCTGTTTATTAGTTGAAATTTAGCGATTCGTTGTCAAAATACGCCGAAAATGAAGGCGATCGGTCCTTCGGGACGGCAACAAGCGAGACAGCGTGAAAAATAACGACCCTAAAAATCAGGACCCCCGTGCGACCTCGCCCCGGGGTGCGGTCGGACAAACGCTGCGGCGCCAGCGAGAAAGTCTCGGCGAGCCGTTATCCCTGGCCGCCAAAACCTTGCGCATTCGGTTGCCTTATTTGCAGGCGATAGAAGCGGGAAACTATGACGAACTCCCCGGACCCACCTATGCGGTGGGGTTCGTGCGGTCTTATGCCGAATATCTGGGGCTCGATGGCAGCGAAATGGTCCGCCGCTTCCGGGAGGAGGCGGAATCCTTGGATGAGGCCAGGGATTTGGTGTTCCCCGTGCCGGTTTCAGAACGGCGCTTGCCGGGCATTGCGGCGGTCTTGCTGGGGGCTCTGGTCATGGCTGCCGGATATGGCGGCTGGTATCTCTATAATCAGCGCGGCAAGATCGATGTGGTTACCGTACCTCCGGTGCCGGAATCCCTCGCCGGGATCGCGCCTGCGCCCGATCCGACGCCGGAGCCGTCCCCCGCCAATGCCGCCGCGGCGACTCCCGATCCTGCGCCGACGGAAAACGCGGCACCAGAGCCGGTTGCGGAAGTTCCCGACGAGTCGGCGCCTGAACCTGTGGCGTCACCAGTGGCGGAATCCCCGCCCGTGCCTGAACCCGATACGGAAACGCCACCGGCGCAAATGGCAGCCCTGCCTGCGGCGGAAACACCCGAAGCAGACCCTGCGCCCGCACCGTCACTGCCCGCCACGCCAGCGGTGGAAGAGGCGGAGGAAGCTCCGCTTCCCATGGAACCCTTATCTGGTCGGCAAGAACCAGACGTGGCGCCGCCGGAACCGGAAACCGCCACCGCCGCATCAGAAAATACCAAAATCGTCCTGAAAGCCCGTCTGGAAACCTGGTTCACGGTGCGCGATCGGGCGACGGGCGGCTTGCTCACGGCCCGCTTGCTGCACGCGGGCGAGGTTTATGAGGTCCCCGATGAGCGGGATTTGATTCTGATGACCGGCAATGCAGGTGGATTGGATATCTATGTGGGCGATACCCTGGCCCCGTCTCTCGGCGCCGTCGGCGCGGTCCGACGCAACATCGCCCTAAAGCCGGAAACCCTGCTGCAGGCTTCCAACTAACGGGATTTTTCCGAAAAAAAACCGGAAAGGAGGGAAATCTCCTTTCCGGCTTCAAACGGCGGACGCCCTTTCAGGACGCCGGAAAACCTTTACTCGTCTTTTTCTTTCGCGCGCTCGATCCCGGTGCGGATCAGATCGAAGGCTTCTTCCGCCTCGCCCCAGCGCTTCACTTTCACCCATTTGCCTTTTTCAAGGTCCTTATAGTGGGCGAAGAAGTGGGCGAACTGTTCGATCATGATGTTCGGCAAGTCGCGGAAAGAGGTGGTATCGGCGTAATAGGGGTGCAGCTTGTCGGTCGGAACGCAGAGCACCTTTTCGTCGATACCCGCTTCGTCTTCCATGATCAGCACCCCGATGGGGCGGCTGCGGATGATCACGCCCGGCTGCACCGGGGTCCGGCCGACCACCGCCACGTCGATCGGATCCCCGTCGTCCGACAGCGTATGCGGGACAAAACCGTAATTGAACGGATAGTACATGGCCGTGTGCAGGAACCGGTCCACATACATGGCGCCGGACTCCTTATCCAGCTCGTATTTTACCGGATTCCCGCCCAAGGGAATTTCGATCAGCACATTAACGTCGTAGGGCGGGTTCGCCCCCACTGGAACTTTCGTGATATCCATTTAAAACACCGCTCTAAAAATTTTTGCGTCTGCGAAGGACTTCGCGAGCTTTATCTCGTAATTCGCGGGGTCGACGCATTCCTCCCGTCTTTTACGTTTTTGGTCTTGCCTCTTCTCTTGCCGCGCCGCTCGCTGGCGTGGGTGATGTCGCCCCCGCCGCCAGCACGATCAACACCAGCACTGGGATACCTAAAAGCGCGGTCGCAGTAAAGAACCACGAATAACCCACCGCGTCCACCACAACACCCGAATATCCGGCAACCAACTTTGGGAGGAGGAGCATCATGGAGCTGAACAGGGCATACTGGGTGGCGGTGAAGCGGATACTGGTCAGGCTGGACAGGTAGGCCACGAAGGCCGCCGCCGCCAATCCCCCCGCCAGATTGTCCGCGCCGATCACCAAGATTAAGAACAGTAGATTCTTTCCCGCAAGGGCCAACGCCGCGAATAGCAAGTTGGTGCCCGCCGCCAGAATGGCGCCCGCCATCAACATGGGCATGACCCCGAACCGGGCGATCAGGATACCGCCCAGGAACGATCCGGCGATGGTCACCAAAATGCCGAACAGGCCGACAATGCGGGATACTTCCTGCTTTTCGAAGCCCAGATCCTGGTAAAAAACATTGGCCATCACGCCCATGACGATATCGGCGATTCGGTACACCGCGATCAGGGCCAGGATCAGCAGCGCCACCCGCCCATAGCGGCGGAAAAAATCCAGGAACGGATCCAAATAGGTTTCCCGCACCATGGCTTTGGGGGCGACACCAATGGAGATCGCCCCATAGCCCACGACCACGGCAAACAAGATCGCCAGAATCAAACGGCCCGTCTGGCCTAAGAACGTGGCCAAACCATCGCCCCAGCCGACGCCGCTCAAAATGCCCTCCAGCGTCGCTATTCCGTCCGCCGACAAGGCGAAGCTGGTGGCAAAGGCGCCCGCCACCAGGGCGAACACCGCGAGGAAACGGGCATAGTCGAGGCCCGTTCCGATGGCGGAGTCCCGCGCCGGGCGATTGGGTTCCTTGATCACCAGGGTGGTGACAATGCCGACCAACATCGCGACAGCCATGGCCAGATAGGCGCCCAACCAGGGAATATACTGGTAGGTGGCTTCGTCAGGGTCCAGCAGCCCGGCGATTTCCAGCGCCCCCGCCCCGGCGCAGACCATGCCTAGTCGGTACCCGGCAATATAGCTGGCGGACATCAAGCCCTGCATCTCCGCATCCGCCGCTTCGATGCGGTAGGCGTCGATGACAATATCCTGGGTCGCCGAGGAAAACCCCAGCAACACGGCAAAGATCGCGGTGAGGGTCAGGTTCAGCGCCGGATCGTTGGTCGCCATCAACACCAGGGCGGTGATCACCGATACCTGGGACAACAACAACCAGGACCGCCGATGCCCCAGTTTCTTACCCAGCACCGGCAGCGGTAAATGGTCGACCACCGGTGCCCAGACATATTTGAACCCATAGGCCAGCCCGGCCCAACTGAGAAACCCGATGGTGGAGCGGGAAAGTTCAGCCTCCCGCAGCCAGAAAGACAAGGTGGAAAACACCAGCAAGATGGGCAGCCCGGCGGAGAAACCCAAAAACAACATGGTGATGACCTTGGGCGACAGCATGGCCCGGGCCGATTCCCGCCAACTGCGGGGTTGATATTCTGGAGTCGCCATGGTCATGGCGCAGCCTTACCACGCGGACCGTTACAAAAAGGTCAATTGCGCCCGCTTGGCACCATGCTAATTTCCACCATCATGCAGCATAGGACTCCCCTTCGCGGTGTGGTGTTCGACAAGGACGGCACGCTCATCGATTTTTCCAAAACCTGGCCGCCCGCGATTCGGCAGGTCACCCAAGAGCTGTGCGACCGCGCCGGGGTGCCGGACTTGTGGCGGCGGCTGCTGGAACTGGGCGGGCAGGACCCGGACACGGGCGCCGTCATGGCGGGCAGTCTGGTGGCGGAAGCCACGGTAGAAGACCTCACCAGCCATTGGATGGACCATCATCCGGAAATTGCGACGGCAAAAATCGATGCGGGGTCGACGTCTGCCGATCAGCGGCGCCAGATTGCGGATTGGTATCATGCCCGCTGCCATGCGGTGATCGGCGATGCCTATGTGCCGCCCACCGACCTTCCCCCCTTGTTCGAGACCTTGCACGCCCGGGGCATCGCCATCGGCGTGGCCACCAACGATATCCTGGTGGGCGCCGAAAAAGTTTTGAACGCCCTGGGGGTACGCCGCAACGTGGATTTTGTTGCGGCTTGCGACAGCGGCTATGGGATCAAACCCGACCCCGGCATGATCACGGCTTTTTGCCAGGCCCTCGCCCTTGCGCCCGCAGAGACGGCCATGGTGGGTGATGCCCAAGCCGACTTGATCGCGGGCCGCGCCGCCGGTTGTGGGCTCGTGGTAGGGGTGCTCACCGGCGCCTCGACACGGGCGGATTTGGAACCGCTGGCCGATCTGGTGATCGACAGCATCGCCGACCTGCCCGGAGTGATTTAATGAACTTCCCGCAAGCGCCGGGCGGGACCTCCGGTCCCTTGGTTATTTTTGCCCTCAAGCGCCGGGCGGGACCTCCGGTCCCTTGGCTTGCGCCCTGACCGGGCGGCCCCTGTTCGGGGCTTCTCGCGCTCCGCGCTCGGGGGGGGTAAAAAAAGCCGCCATTGAGGCGGCGGCCAAGGGTGCGGAGCATCCGC
>JBMYUJ010000075.1:0-15306 GCA_049605255.1 Magnetospiraceae bacterium | reverse complement strand
TGATTTCATAGCGGGTGACGCTGGAGATGATACGCTAGATGGGGGCGGTGATGGTTTCCTGTTTTACCAATTTGATCCTGGAGCCGTCGCAATTAACCTTGCGACCGGTGTTGTGATTGATGGGTATGGCGGGACAGACTCTATTTCAAATTTTGCGCGCATCTATGGATCGCACTTCAATGATACCGCATTCGGGAGTACCGGCAACGATTCCATTCGGGGCTTTTCCGGTGCGGACACAATTGTGGGGAATGGAGGTGTCGATACACTTAGGGGCGATATCGGCGACGATACCCTGAAAGGGGGTTCTGGCGCGGATCTCCTTGAGGGAGGTAGCGGAACGGACCTTTTCCAATACGACGCCCCGTCCGAAGGCGGCGATACCATCGTCGATTTTCTCCCCGATACCGATAAGATCGTGATCGATAGCACTAGCTTTGGCGGCGTGCTTGCCATCGACGGCACCAATTTCGTCTCCAACGCCTCGGGCAATGCCTCCGCGGACGGCAATACCCGGTTCATCTACGATCAGAACGCCGATCAGCTTTGGTACGATTCAGACGGCACCGGCGGCACCGCCGCGACCTTGTTGGTGAATTTTTCCAACAACCCCGATGCGTTTGCTGCCACCGACCTGTTGCTCACCAATGTGGCCGGGCAGTTGATCACCGGTGGCGGCGGCAACGATACGCTATCGGGATACGCGGGCGACGATACCATCCAGGGGTTGGGTGGCAATGACGATCTCTACGGCAATGGCGGCGACGACTCCATCGATGGCGGTACGGGCGATGATCAGATCGATGGCGGATCGGGGAATGATACCCTCGATGGCGCCACGGGCATCGACACATTGTATTACTTGAACGAGACGGCGGGGGTCACGGTGAACCTGTCTTTCGGCACGGCAACCGATGGGTATGGCGGGTCTGATGTCTTGTCCAACTTCGAATATGTCACCGGCAGTACCTATAACGATTTCATCACCGGCGATGGCAATGCCAACTATCTGGATGGCCATTTCGGCGACGACAGCATCGATGGCGGCAGCGGCGATGACAGTGTGCTCGGCTTCGTTGGCAATGACACGCTGTATGGCGGGTCCGGCAATGACACGATCGAAGGTCATACGGGCAATGACTACCTGTTTGGCGGGTTGGGCGACGATTATTTGGAGGATATCGGCGGCGACGATACGCTGATTGGCGGCACCGGCGCCGATACGATTTACGCCGGGTCCGGCGCCGATACCTTGAACGGCGGCAGCGGCAACGACTCCCTGGAAGGCGGCAGCGGCGCGGATACCATCACCAGCGGCACCGGCGCGGATATTCTGTTCTACAACACCCCCACCGATGGCGGTGATACGATCATCGATTTCCAACTCGGCACCGACAAGATCGAGGTTGGGGGCGCAAACTTTGGCGGCATCGGCACCATCGACGGCACCAATTTCGTCAATACCGCCGCGCTGGCCAATTACGGCGCGGGGGATGGGGATGGCAATACCCGGTTCTTCTACGCCCAGGATACGGATACCCTCTATTACGATGCGGACGGCACGGGCGCGGGCGCCTATACGGCCATCGCCACCTTCTCCAACAACCCCGATGGGTTCGCCGCCACCGATATGCAAGTGGGGTGACCCAGGTCACGCGTAAATATTTTCGCCCTTGCAGCAATTTTTTCGACCCACGGGTAGATATTCACCTTCGATCCCGTTACCCTGTGATCTGCGTGGTTTTTGATCAGCGGTCCCCGTCTTTGGGGTGACCTGCAACTTTTTTAGGCTCCTCCCCGCCCTGAGGGCATATCATGGGCGTCATCTCCATCGAGCCAGAAACGACATCATCGGAAGGATTCTTTATGTGTGGGATTTGCGGCGATATCCGTTTTGATAACACCGCGGCGTCGGTCGGGGCCATTGCGACCATGGCCGAGGTCATGGTACCACGCGGCCCTGATTCCGGGGGGACATACGCGCAAGGGCGCGTGGCGTTCGGCCATCGGCGCTTGAAGATTATTGATCTTTCCGAACATGCGCAGCAGCCCATGGTGGATTCCGAGCTGGGCCTCGCCATCGTCTTTAACGGCTGTATCTATAACTACAAGGAACTCCGGGCCGAGCTGGAAGGCAAGGGTTACCGGTTTTTCTCCCACGGGGATACGGAGGTCATCCTGAAGGCCTTCCATGCCTGGGGCAAAGACTGCGTCACCCGCCTGCACGGCATGTTCGCCTTCGCTATCCATGAGCGCGATACAGGCCGGGTCACCCTGGGGCGCGACCGGTTCGGCATCAAACCGCTTTATCTGGCCCAAACCTCGGGCGGCTTGCGCTTTGCCTCCTCGTTGCCCGCTTTGGTGAAGGCGGGCGGGATCGATACATCCATCGATCCGGTGGGCCTGCATCACTACATGCATTGGCATGCGGTGGTGCCCGCGCCCTATACGGTGCTGAAAGGCGTGCGCAAGCTGCCCCCGGCCACGGTGCGCACCATTGAAGCAGACGGCGCCGCTTCCGATTGGACCTACTGGCGGTTGGAGATGAACCAATCCGCCGAAGATGTGGCGGTGTCCGCCGAGGAATGGATGGACCGGGTGTTGGATGCCCTGCGCCTCGCCATCAAGCGGCGTATGGTGGCCGATGTGCCGGTGGGCGTGTTGCTGTCCGGCGGGGTGGATTCCAGCCTTGTTGTCGGCCTGCTGGCGGAAAGCGGGCAAACGGGCCTCAATACCTTTTCCGTCGGTTTCGAGGAAGCGGGCGGCGAAAAGGGCGATGAATTTCAATATTCGGACCTGATCGCCAACCATTACGGCACCACCCACCATAAGATTTTTGTTCCCTCCTCGGAATTGCTCGAAGCCATTCCCACCACCATTTCGGCCATGTCCGAACCCATGGTGAGCTACGACAATGTGGGCTTCTTCCTGCTCTCCCGGGAAGTCTCCAAGCACCTGAAAGTGGTGCAAAGCGGGCAGGGCGCCGATGAAATCTTTGCCGGATACCATTGGTACCCGCCGCTGATGGACAGCAACAACCCAGCGGCAGACTACCGCAAGGTGTTTTTCGATCGGGACGCGGCGGAATATGCCGAAGCCGTGCATCCCCAGCATGTGGGCGAGGATTACAGCCAGGCGTTTATCGAGGCGCATTTCGCCACGGCAGGCGCAGACCGACCAGTCGATAAGGCCTTGCGGGTAGATTCAACCATCATGCTGGTAGACGATCCGGTGAAACGTGTGGACAATATGACCATGGCCTGGGGCCTGGAAGCCCGGGTGCCGTTCCTGGATCATGAATTGGCGGAACTGGCGGGCCGCATCCCGGCGGAACATAAGGTGGGCGGTGACGGCAAATGGGTCCTCAAGGAAGCCGCGCGCAAGGTGATTCCGGCAGAAGTGATCGACCGGCCCAAGGGGTATTTTCCCGTTCCGGCCTTGAAATATATCGAAGGGCCCTATCTGGAAATGGTCAGCGATTACCTGCGCGGCGACAAGGCGCGGAACCGGGGCCTGTTCCAGGCCTCGTATGTGGAGAAGCTGCTGGCCGACCCCAAATCCCATATCACGCCGCTGCGGGGGTCCAAGCTTTGGCAGGTGGCGCTGTTGGAAATATGGCTGCAACAAAACGGGCTATAAGATCATGCAGGGTGATGGCAAGAAGACGGTGGACGACAAGGATCTCACCTCGATGTTGTCCCTCAAGCATTGGGGGGAGCCACCAGCGGGTAGTGACACCGGCGCCGCCCGGTCGGAGCGCAGCATCGATTGTGGCTGGGGTCGGTTGATTTTTGGCCAGACCTTCGACGATCCCAAGGCCTTGGTGGAAACCATCCGGCGGGAAAAATCCGGTCAGCGGGATGTGGCCATGTATGCCCGCGATCCCAATGTGGTGCTGTCCTATGCGCCGCAGGATCTGTTTTTGGATCCGTCGCTGACCTTTCGCCTGAAATTCAAGCATTACCAGCCTTCGAACAGCCAGCTTAAGGGGGTTGTCATTCGTCCCCTGCAATTCAAGGATGACGACGAGGCCATCAACCGCATCTACATGCACCATCATATGGTCCCCGCCTATGACGGGTTTTACGCCAAGGTAATCGGGTCCGACGTCATCACCATTCTCGTTGCCGTTGAGGAAGATAGCGCCGATATCCTGGGCATTGTCACCGGCGTCGATCATACCCTGGCCATCGACGACCCCGATAATGGCAGCAGTCTCTGGGCGTTGGCTGTGGATCCGCAATGCGCGCGGGCGGGCGTGGGCGAAGCCCTGGTGCGGGCCTTGGTGGAGATGTATATCGGGCGCGGTCGGCAATTCATGGATCTTTCCGTGATGCATGATAACGACCATGCCATCCGGCTGTATAAGCGGCTGGAATTCGAGCAAGTGCCCGCTTATTGCATCAAAAACAAAAACCCCATCAACGAAACGCTCTTCATCGGCCCGGAACATGAAGAAGGCCTGAACGTCTATGCGCAGATCATCATCGATGCGGCCCGGCGGCGCGGCATCGCGGCGGACGTGCTGGATGCGCCGGGCGGGTTTTTCCGGCTCAGTTTGGGGGGGCGGTCGGTCACATGCCGGGAGTCCTTGAGTGAGCTTACCTCCGCCGTAGCCATGAGCCGCTGCGATGATAAATCCGTGACCCGGCGGATCTTGCATAAAGAAGGCATCCGGGTGCCCGAACAGGCGGTCGCCAGTGACCCCGATACCATCGCGGCTTTCCTAGACCGCCACCGTCGGGTGGTGGTAAAGCCCGCGCGGGGCGAACAGGGCCGGGGTATCAAGGTGGATGTCTCCGACCCTCAAGAGCTGGAAATCGCCATTGAAGAGGCCCGCGCCTTTTCCAACACCGTGCTGCTGGAAGAATTCGTGCGCGGTGATGACCTCCGGATCGTGGTGATCGACAATGCGGTCGTCGCGGCGGCGGTGCGGCGGCCCGCGCAAGTAAAAGGCGATGGCCAAACCCCGATCCGCGATCTGATCGAACAGCAGAGCAAGCGGCGCCAGGCCGCCACGCAAGGGGAGAGCAAAATTCCCCTGGATTCCGAATGTGAACGCTGCGTACGCCTGGCGGGCTATGAAATGGGTGATATCCTGCCCGATGGCATTAAAATCCGGGTACGCAAAACCGCCAATCTGCATACCGGGGGCACCATCCATGATGTGACCGACCGATTGCATCCCGTGCTCGCCCGGGCGGCGGTAAAAGCGGCCATGGCGCTAGAAATTCCGGTCGTGGGCATGGACTTCATGGTGCCGGATGTGGAAGGATCGGATTATGTTGTGATCGAAGCCAACGAGCGGCCTGGATTAGCCAATCACGAACCGCAACCTACCGCTGAACGTTTTATCGATTTATTGTTTCCGCATTCAAGAACCAAAAAAGACCGGAGGCCCGCATGACACCGCCTAAAATCGCCATGGACTATTTGCAGGACATTCTGCAAAAGCTGCTGGCGATTCCCAGTCCGTCCGGCATGACGGACGATATCGTCCGCTTTGCCTGCGCCGAGTTGGACAAGCTCGGCGTTTTTTATGAGATCACCCGCAGAGGGGCCATTCGCGCGGCCCTTCCTGGCAAGCAGGAGACCACCCGTCGCGCCGTCATTGGTCATTTGGATACCCTTGGCGCCATGGTCAAACGGTTGAAGGATAACGGGCGCGTCAGCCTGGTGCCCATCGGCTACTGGTCTTCCCGCTTCGCGGAAGGCGCGCGCTGTACGGTCCATGGCGACAAGGGTCGCAAGTTTCGCGGTACCATTCTGCCGTTGAAAGCTTCCGGACATACCTATAACGAAGAGATCGATACCCAGCCCAGCGCCTGGACCAATGTTGAAATCCGCCTGGACGAAAATTGCAGCAGCATCGATCATTTATGGGAACTGGGCGTGCGGATCGGTGATTTCGTCTCCATAGACCCACAACCGGAGATTACCGATACCGGATTTATCAACTCCCGCCATTTGGATGACAAGGCCGGGGTTGCCTGCATTCTGGCGGCGTTGAAATCGGTGCGCGATAGCGGAGAAGAGCCGCCGCTGAGCTGCCATCTCTTGCTGACTATTTCAGAAGAGGTTGGGGTCGGCGCCTCCCATATCCTGCATGGGGATGTGGCGGAAATGGTCTCGGTGGACAACGGCACCGTGGCGCCAGAGCAAAATACCGCGGAGTTCGGCGTGACCATCGCCATGCAGGATTCCAGTGGGCCTTTCGACCGGCCCCTGACCCGGCATCTGATCGAGCTTTGCCTGCGGAATCGGTTGGAATTCAGCCGCGATATTTTCAATTATTACCGTTCAGACGCCGCCGCCGCGCTGGAAGCGGGCAACGATATCCGCACCGCGCTGGTCTGTTTCGGGCTGGATGCCTCGCACGGTTATGAGCGCGTGCATTTCGATTCCCTGGAGAACCTTGCCAAGCTGCTGGCCGCCTATATCACCAGCGCGCCGCTGTTCGCCGAGGATGAAACCGCTATCGGCACCGAGCGGGACTACCCGATGATCCGTGCCTCCACGGAACGGTTGTACCGGAATTAGGGAGACTGTTTAAGGAGGGCAGAGTGAAAAAGGTGACAGTGAAAAAGGTGACATGAAAAAGGTGACAGTTTACCTTTTTAAAAAGGTGACAGTTTACCTTTTTTAATTTTGGGCATTCGGTTTTCGCCCCCGTTTACGGGGACTGAGGCGGCGACCGAGCCTTTCCTCCATTTCGCCAATCCAGTCTGGCGCGCCAATCGGGCGACCGGTGGTCTCAGAAAGCCTGAGCGCGGCTGTCATCTGGGCATCCTCGGCACTTTCCAACAAAGCTGCAAAGTCTGGAATCCGCGTCAATACCCGGTCAACCCGTACCAACCCATCATCTTTCGCGTCCACATGGGCACGTGCGCTCGACCATTGCCAATCCGTCGCTGTATCCACAAGGCGTGCGCGGACAGGGATCATCGATACATAACGCACCGCATTCGCGAGATGCGCCTCGTCCATGGCAACGGACCCAAACCGCCCCTGCCATAAATGCCCGGTCCATTTGTTCCGGGCGTTGATCCGACGGGTATAGCGCCGATGCGCGTCGGCTACCGTGGCGCGCAGGCCGTCCTCATCTCGTGGCACCAGGATCAGGTGCACATGGTTGGGCATCAGGCAATAGGCCCAAACCTCTGTTCCTGTTTTTTCAGCAGCATCCCAGAGCAACGCTTTGTAATGATGGAAATCGTCATCATCAAAGAACACCGTCTCGCGCCGGTTGCCCCGCTGCGTAACGTGATGCGGTATACCGGGAATGACAATGCGCGCAATCCGAGCCATGGCGGAAAGGATACCGAGGCTCGTTAAAAACGTAAACTGTCACTTTAATCCATTGTCACTTTAATCCACTTTAATTCGGGTCACTGTAATGCGTCGCTGTAATTCAGGATCGGTCAGGGTTATCCCAAACCTTCACCCCAATTCGCCGCCCCCTCACTCCCCGAAGGTGATGCCCTGCGCGAGCGGCAGGCTGGTGCCCCAGTTGATGGTCTGGGTCTGCCGCCGCATGTAGGCCTTCCAGCTGTCCGAGCCGGACTCGCGGCCGCCGCCGGTCTCCTTCTCGCCGCCGAAGGCGCCGCCGATTTCCGCGCCGCTGGGGCCGATATTCACATTGGCCATGCCACAATCCGACCCGGCGGCGGCGAGGAACCGTTCCGTTTCCCGCATATCGGTGGAGAAAATGCAGGAAGACAGTCCCTGGGGCACGTCGTTTTGCAGGGCGATGGCCTGGTCCAGGTCTTGGTAGCCCATAAGATACAGGATTGGCGCGAAGGTCTCCTGCCGGACGGTCTCGGTTTGCGCGGGCATTTCCACCACGGCGGGCTTCACGTAAAAGGCATTGGGGAATTCCGATTGCATCACCCGCTGGCCCCCCTGCACAACCCCGCCTTGCGCCGTGGCCGCCGTCAGGGCCTCTTGCATGGCGTCAAAGGCGAGGCCGTCGATCAGCGGGCCGACCAGGGTGCCGTCCACCAGGGGATCACCGATCGGAAGCTGCTCATAGGCCTTCAGGATGCGGTCGCGCACCGCCTCCCGAATGCTTTCTTGCACGATCACCCGCCGCAGGCTAGTGCAGCGCTGGCCCGTGGTGCCCACGGCACTGAACAGGATGGCCCGTACGGCCATGTCCAGATCGGCAGACGGGGTGACGATCATGGCATTATTGCCGCCCAGCTCCAGGATTGAGCGGCCAAACCGGGCGGCGACCCGGGCGCCTACGGCGCGGCCCATGGGGGTCGATCCGGTGGCGGAGATCAAGGGCACGCCGGGATGGTCCACCAGGGCTTCGCCCACGGCGGCACCTCCGATCACCAGTTGGCAGAGGCCTGCTGGCGCATCGCCGCCGAACCGGTCCAGCGCCCGCTGCATCACCGCCTGGACGGCCAGGGCGGTGAGGGGGGCCTTTTCCGAGGGTTTCCAGATCACCGGATCGCCGCAGACCAGGGCCAGGGCCGCGTTCCACGACCAGACCGCGCAGGGGAAGTTGAAGGCGGTGATCACCCCTGCCGGGCCCAGCGGGTGCCATTGTTCCATGATCCGATGGCCGGGCCGTTCCGACACCATGGTCAGGCCGTAAAGCTGCCGGGAAAGCCCCACCGCGAGGTCGCAGATATCGATCATCTCCTGCACTTCGCCCAGGCCTTCTTGCAGGATCTTGCCTACTTCGACGGTGACAATGGTGCCCAGGTCCTGCTTCGCCTTGCGCAGTTCCTCTCCCAACAGGCGGATCAATTCACCCCGGCGCGGCGCGGGCACCTGGCGCCAGACCGCGAAGGCGCTCTGCGCGCTGGCGATCACCGCTGCCATGTCGGTCACCGGGCTTTCCACCAGGCGGGCCACTTCCTTGCCGTTGATCGGCGAGGCCTTGACCAAATCGCCGTCTTGTAGCTTGGCGGCCTCCAGACCGAGGTTTCGCAGGGCATCGGTCAAAACCTTCATGGGTTTCTCCTATTCTTTCGATATCTGTTGCAGGCGCTGCACGGCTGCCACGATCCCCGCCGCGCTGGGGAGGGTCGCCGCATAGGCGGGCCCGGTGGCGATAAAACTATCCTCGGCGGCCAAGAGATCGACGGTCGCAGGGGGCCGATCCAAAAACAGATTCCGCAAGGCCTCCCCCTGGCCTCCGGTGCGGCGGCATTCATCCACGATCAGCACGGTCTTGCAGGGCGCCGCAGCGCGCCGAATAGCATCCACGGCCAAGGGCGCGATCCAGCGCAGATCGAGGATCCGCACGGCGATGCCATGGTCGTCGCGCAGGGTTTTTGCTGCTTGATGGGCCAGGTAGCGGCCATTGCCATAGGTGATGATGGCGGTATCCATCCCGTCTCCGTGCACCCCAACTTCGCCCAGGGGAAGGGTCTCTTGCGGGGCCGGATAGGGGCGCAACCAAGCGCCATCCTTGGGGGCATGCAGGTCGCGCAGGGCATAGAGCGCGATGGGCTCCAGGAAGATCACCACCCGCTGTTCCTCCCGCGCCAGGCGCACGGCTTCCCGCAACATGCGGGCGGCATCCGCGCCGTCCGACGGGCAGGCGATGACCAGCCCCGGAATATCCCGCAACACGGCGATGGAATTATCGTTATGGAAATGCCCGCCGAAGCCGCGCTGATAGCCCAGTCCGGCGATCCGCACCACCATGGGGTTGCTGAACTGGCCATCGGAGAAAAACGGCAGGGTGGCCGCTTCGCCGCGAAGCTGATCCTCTGCATTATGCAAGTAGGCCAGGAACTGGATTTCCGGGATCGGCACAAATCCATTTTGCCCCAGGCCGATGGCGAGGCCCAGAATGGTCTGTTCATCGAGCAGCGTATCAAACACCCGCCGCCGCCCGAACCGGGCTTGCAGGCGCTGGGTCACGCCGTAAACCCCGCCCTTTCGGCCCACATCCTCGCCCATGACGATGATATCCGGATGGGTCAACATCAGGTCGGTCAACGCCGCGTTGATCAAGCGGTTCATGGGTTGCGGCGCATCCAGCGCCGACAGGTCGGTACCGAAGATGTCGGCGCGGGCGTCCTCTGTTGGCGGGGTTATGGGCGTGCAGGCCCGGCGCGGCGGGATCAGGCTGGCCATCACATCGGAGGCTGTGCTGAGCGGCGGTTGCTGCACCACTGTTCGAGCGGTCTGATGCACGGTTTCCAAGGTCTCCTGATAGAGCGCCAGGGACTCCGGGGCGGGCAGGAATCCCGCCTCGGCGAGCAACCGCGCCGCATGCAGCAACGGATCGTTGGCCTCGTCCGCCTCCACGGCTTCCTGGGTCAGATAGGCGGTGGGAATATCGGCCCCCGCATGGCCATAAAGCCGCACCATCCGCAGATGCAGAAAGACAGGGCGCCGTTTTTCCCGCGCCAAGGATGCGGCTTCCCGGGTCCTGGCGAAAGTCTCGAACAGGTCGAGCCCATCGGCGGCAAGGTAGGTCCATCCGGGCCGTTGCGCCATGCTGGCGGCGACCCAGCCCGGCGGTGTGGGCACGGAAATCCCCAGGCCATTATCCTCGCAGACGAACAGCAGGGGCAGGGGAGTGCCCTGATAGGCCGCCCAACCGGCCGCGTTGAGGGCGCCTTGGGCGGTGGCGTGATTGATCGAGGCGTCGCCGAAACTGCACATCACCAGGGCGTCTTCTGGATAGGCGCGATGTTCTGGTGGGGGGCGGCGCGCCAGATCCACGCTGAAGGCCGCGCCGACCGCTTTCGGCAAATGGCTGGCGATGGTGGAGGTTTGCGGCGGAATGTTCAGCGACTTGGACCCCAGCACCTTATGGCGCCCGCCGGAGATGGGGTCGGCGGCGGCGCAGGCGAAGGACAGCAACATATCTTGCAGAATCTGGCCGTGCCCGGCCTGTCCGGCGCGGGCGATCTGAAACGCCGCATCCCGGTAATGCAGAAAGGCGGGGTCGGTGGGGCGCAGGGCCAGCGCCACCGCCGCCATGCCCTCATGCCCGGAAGAGCCGATGGTGTAAAAGCCCTGCCCGGCCCGCTGCATTGCGCGGCTTTCCAGGTCCAGCGCGCGGCTGGCCACCTGCGCCGCAAAAACAGCGTGGGCCTGTTCCGGCGTTACTCCCGGCGTGGGGCTATTGCCAGAGGGGAAATCCCCGGCGGCCACCCGGCGCAGGTAATTTTCATGGACGATCTGGGCGCGGTCCATCCTCGTTCCTTGGAGAAAAGTGGTGCATCAGGGCCTCCCAGATCGGCTCGGCGTGGATTGCCATTCATACGACGCAATGATTTTACGGGGAAAATCCGATAACCGCATCCCTTGCAATGCGCCATCGATCAAAAAGGCCGCGCCTTGCAAAAATTCTCTTGGTCTCCTTGGTACAGGATTTGTCGGGGGCGGAAGGGTATGTTATCAACCACTAATACATCAGGGGCGGATAGTATGGGAGGGGATCGTTTCGAGCGATCCCCTTTAAACATAAATCCGCCTGGATCACGCATTAATGGAAGGGAAACCGAAGATGAGCGCCGGTCGGACTCAGGAAGGCATGACCTTTAGCCGTGCTTTTTGGCGGGGGACGCTATGCCGTTGCCCATCTTGCGGCAAGGGCGGGTTGTTTTCCGGGTTCCTGAAGGTCAGAGACCGTTGCGATCAATGCGGCCAGGAACTTCGCCACCATCAGGCCGATGACCTTCCGGCGTATATCGTGATGTTCTTCGTGGGTGCCTTGGTGGTCCCGGCCTTGGTTGCGGTCGTGGTGCTGACCGATCTGTCCTATTGGGTGCAGATGGCCATATTTTTGCCCGCCACGGCAATCCTGTGCATCGGCTTGCTGCCGCCCGTTAAAGGGCAGGTGGTGGCCATTCAATGGTATTTCGGCATGCATGGGTTTGGCGCTGCGGAGGGGTAACGCGCAAATCCTTATAATTTATGTGTAAATTGCCTGTTCCACGAGTTTTTCTTGGTGCTTTCGCAGCTACTCCGTAAACTCCCAGTATGGTTTACCTGTTTGACGATTTCCGGTTGGATACGGATTTGGCGGTCCTCACCAAAGGTGCGGATGAAGTGCCGTTGGAGCCGCGAATCTTCGAGCTTCTGGTGCTTCTGCTAGACCATCGAGACCGCGTTCTCACCAAAGACGATCTCGTGGAGAAAATCTGGGAGGGCCGGTTCATTTCCGATTCGGCTATCTCCACGGCGGTCAAAGCCCTGCGCCAAGCCCTCGGGGATGATGGGGTGGCGCAACGTTATATACGCACCGTACGAGGCCGGGGTTTCCGGTTCGTCGGGACTTTATCCGCAGCACCGCAACCGGCGGCGGACGTGCCGACCAACGCACCAGCGGCCTTGGAATCGCCGCCCGCGACCTCGGTTGTCGCCCCCCAATTGCCGGAGTCGGAAAGCAGTGTCGCCTTAGACCCGGCGGCGGGGGGCAAGCCCTCGATCATGGTGCTGCCTTTCCAATGCTTTGGGGGCGAGACCGCTGATAACATCCTGGCCGATGCGGTGCCCCATGAATTGATCCAGACCCTGTCGCGAATGCGGTGGCTGACCATCATCGCGCGGGGCACGGCGTTTCGATTCCGCGATCCAGACCCGGATCTGGCGGATATCCGTGCGCGCCTGCATGTGCGCTATGTGCTGGCGGGGTCCATTGCGGTCTTCGGCAATACCCGGATCTTGACGGTTGAATTGGCCGATAGCGGCACCAGCGAGGTTCTGTGGGGCGACCGGATGGAGGTTGCCCTCGATGATGTGGCGGGCGTGCGGGAACGGTTGATGACGGCTGTTGTTGCCGCCCTGGAACTCTATATCCCGATGAATGAGGCCCGCAACGCGCGCCTGGGCACTACGGAAAATCTGGATGCCTGGGCCAATTACCATCTCGGTCTCAACCATATGTACCGCTACACCATCGCGGATACGGAAAAGGCCCGGGTGTTTTTCGAGCAAGCCATTGCCCAGGATCCGAGTTTTGCCAGGGCCCATGCGGGCCATTCCTTCGTGCGATTCCAAGATGCCTTTATCAACCGCACGGCGGATATCACGTCAGCGATTCGCGATTCCCGCGCCAGCGCCGACCGCAGTATCGAGCTGGACCCGGTAGATCCCTTTTCGAATTTTTCCATGGGGCGCGCCTTTTGGATCGGCGGTGACTTGGAAACCGGTAAAAGCTGGTTCGAACGATCCATCACCCTCAGCCCCAATTATGCCCAGGGGCATTATTGCCTTGGCTTGGTGGATGCCCTGTTGGGGAATTCCCAAGCTGCCGGGGAGAGCCTGGATACGGCCTGTCTACTCAGCCCGCTCGACCCCTTGCGCTATGGCATGCTGGCCAGCCGGGCCATCGCCTATCTGGGCAATGGCGAGATTGAGGCAGCCTGCAAAATTGCCGAGGAAGCTTCGGGCACCCCCGGCGCCCATTACCTGATTCACATGATCGCCGTTCTCACCCAGGGTCTTATGGGGAATCACGAGATCGCGCAGAAGAAGGCGTTGGCGGTGAAGGCGCAAAAACCCGATGCCAATCAGGAGCAATTTTTCCGGTCTTTGCCGGTCATTCAGCCCGCGCTGCGGGCGCAAATGGAAGCCTGTTTCAGAAAATACGGTTTCTGATCCCATGATCCCGCGCGAAAAGAAACGGCCCGGTCAATGACCGGGCCGTTTGGTTCGCGGCAGAAGGGTTAGGGGCTTATTTGGTGACGTCGACGATCACGTAGTTGGAGGGCACCAGGAAGCCATCATTACCAGCGCGGTTCAGGCTGTCGCACAGGGCCTTGATGTCCGCTTCCAGCGCGGCGCCATCGTCACCCAGAGCCAGGAAGGCTTTGTGGATCGGCCCGTAATAGGTGCGGAACACCGACAGGAAATGGTCGAACGAGGTGTAGCGGAAGGTGAAGACCTTCGGGGTCATCTTGATGTTGCTCACCTTGTCGCCGAAAAGCTCTTGCAGCGCCGTGCGATCACCCCAGCGGGCGGGGGATTGCAGGCCGGCGGGCGGCGGCAGATGCTTGCCGATGGTCTTGAAGAGCTGCCCGACAAAGCCGTCCGCGGTCCAGTTGGCCATGGCGATGGTGCCACCGGTTTTGCATACCCGGGTCATTTCCGCCGCGGTTTGCATTTGGTTGGGGGCGAACATGGCGCCGAAGGAGGACATCACCACCTCGAAGCTTTCGTCGTCGAAGGGCAGGTCTTCCACATCCGCCGTTTCGAACCGAATGGCATGGCCTTCGGCTTCCGCCCGGGCCCGGGCTTGGTCCAGCAGGCTCGGCACGTAATCGGTGGAGGTGACGGCGCAGAACCGGCGGGCGGCGGCGAGGGTGGCATTGCCATTCCCGGCGGCGACGTCGAGGACCACGGAACCGGCCTTCAGATCGATGGTTTCGCAGAGTTCTTCGCCGGCCATTTGGATGGAGGTGCCGACCACGGCGTAGTTGCCGGAAGCCCAGGTGGCTTGTTGCTTGGCTTTGATGGCGGTGTAGTTCGGGGTCTCTTGGACGGGGGTTACCATATTCATGACGGGTTCCTTTGCTGAGTTCGAAGTGGTTCACATTTGAGTTCGGTTTGAAATCCTGGTCGCCGGCGGCGCCGACTTGATGACCCAATGTTTACGCGTTGCTCCGACACCAAGCTTGATGGGCTCCTGAGTTTTGTTTGGGGATTTCCTGAGGAAGCTTGGGGAAGCTTGGGGAAGCTTGTGGGCGGCTGGTAAAGCGTGGGAGTGCTGAGGCGGCACACCTTTTGTAATCATCAAGAAAAAACCCCGCGCTGTGTTGGCGCGGGGGGGGGCAGGAGAGGGAGGGGGATAGGGTCTTCAGCGGGGGGAATGCTTTTCAAAGTTTCCAAAACGGTTTGGCGCTTTCCTGGAAGGCTTGCGCTGGCGTCAGGCCGATGTCCTTCAAGTGACTGCCAGACAAGCGGCCCAAGTCGCGGCGTTGGCGGCGGCGCTCGGTCCAATCCCATAAGGTTTCTGCGATATGCAGGGAAACGCGGTCCAGGTTCATTCTGGCCCGGTGCAAGGAAGAGGGCGCGGGCGCCGCATTGCGGTTTGCAGCCTGTTTCCGACCGGCTTCGATTTCTGCCAACAGGGCGATGATTTCCGCGTTGCAATCTTCCCCATGAAAGGTGGTGAAATCATTCAGGGTGTCGAGGCGACGGTTACCCCGGTTTGCACCAATTTCCAAAGGATCGGCAGCGTGATGGGGGGTGGATTTTGAAGGTGTCATGGTCGTTTCCTTTCCTAATTCGGCGGTCGTGCGTTGCAGCAGCATGTGATCTGCTTTTAGCCGATATTCCCCAGATGACCCGCGAGTTCATCCCCGATGATAGCCGAATCGATCC
>JBMYUJ010000074.1:0-15440 GCA_049605255.1 Magnetospiraceae bacterium | reverse complement strand
CGCTATTGCCGGGTAGCGCTGCTATTGGCGAAGAGGGTGCAGCGAAGAAACCGCAAATCCTCGACCTTCTGGAAGATTCCGAGCCCCTGTGGCTGATCGATCCCGTGGACGGCACCCATAATTTCGCTCATGGCGATCCCCGTTTTGCCGTGATGATGGCCTTGGTCATGGGCAGAGAGACTGTGGCGGGTTGGATCTATGAACCCCTGAGGGATAGTATGGCGATCGCAGAGAAGGGGGGCGGGGCTTGGCTCGACGGTAAAAAGATGACCGTCGCAGATACACGGTCGAAGAAGCGCCTGAACGGGTATGCGGGATGGTCTGGCCGGAAAAAAATTCAAAAATATCTAGGGTCTGAGTTCAGCACTCTGACGTCTTTGCGCTGTGTTGGCATTGAATATCGCAATATAGCCAACGGCGACGCGGATTTTGCGGTCTATTCCCGTTTGAAACCCTGGGATCACGCCCCGGGGGAACTGCTTTTCCGCGAAGCCGGCGGCATGTCGGCCATGCAGATTGGAAAGGCGCCGTACCGCCCGCACCTCTATGGCAATAACGGCATGGTTCTGGCCACGGACCGGCGCTTGATCAGCAAGCTGAAATCGGCCATGGCGGGACACGCGTAACCCGTAGGTAGGTTAGCGCTCTGGCATGAGGAAATGATGACGGAGACCGTCTGCAGAGGCGCGGTAATAGGCGTCCTGTCGAGCCTGCTTCAACCATGTATGGGCTGCTGGACGGTCACCTGACAGCAAAGCCGCTATTCCCTTGTAATAAGACCTCGAAGTTTCCGGCAGTGTGGTTTCAACCGAGCCAAATGCACCTGCTGCAGCGACGGTATCGCCAGACCGAAGCATGAGAACGGCGTCGGAATAGGATCGATAGGGATCCTGGGAAGGTAAACCTTCGGCAACCTCTTGCGCTTTTTGAAGATCACCGGCCTTATCTAAGAACCATATCCGTAAATGTTGATACTTTGGCTCTGATAGACGATCCGAAAGCCTGTTGAGAATGTCGATTGCTGGTCCCGGCCGGTCCATCAACGACAGCACGAACAGGGATCGTTCTAAACCTGCTTCACTTCCCCCATGTTTGGCGAGCGCGGCGGTTGCCGCACCCAATCCTTCCATATCGCCGGAGAGTATGGCGAGAGACGCGAGCACCGACCAAACTGCGGCAGGCGCACCCGGTTCGTCTGCAATCGTCTTCATCCGATCTGCAATGCGGGACCGAATCTCCGCTGTGGGATGGTCATCGGGGAGGCCGACCCAGGGTCCCTCGGTCCGATCGTAAAGGGTGAGCGCGTCCATCACCATGAGCGCGCTGATCAGATAGTCCTCCAAGACCGTGAGTGGGGCGGTGAGCGCTGTATATTCCTCTCTCGCGATCCTAAGAGGGTCGAGGTTCAGGCGCTGGGCGCTATATTGCGGTTCACCCCGGTTAAAAGCGGTCATGATTCCCAGCGCCCCGTAACAGACATACCCATCAATCTGCTGTGGATGGTTTTCCATCAGAAGTGCGGCAATGCCATTTGCATCTTGAATTTTCCCCAAAGCCATAAGGACTTGGCACAACCGGGAGGCGGGCAAAGGATTCTCTGGGAATGAAGTCGCGATTTGAAGATAAATCTGCACCGCTTCGTCGTACTTTCGCGCCTTCAAGGCAAGCTTTCCCTCGACGAGAGCAGCCTTCAGTTTAGCGTTGCTCGGCTCTTTCGTTGGAGCACTGCGAAAGGCTTCAACGTCAAAGTTATAGGAAAAGCGTACACTCGGATCGGGTAGGACCACCAAGCGACTCACCAACCGAATCTCATCCGCTCCCAGCGTCTGGGACCAAGCCTCCCCCGGTGCCAGCAATAGGGTAATCACGAAGAAAAAGGCGAGAACGCCCCTGGACTGCTTAACGCTTCCATCCCTGACGCGCGAGATCCAAGAGAGATAGCCATAAGTGGCAGCGAAAACGGGAATGTGCATATAAAGACCTCAGCGGATACCGATCACCGCCGTGGGCGCGGGATCATAGGGGCTGGAAATGGTCCATACCAGTAGGGTTTCCCCCGGATTTTGCCCCTCCCGGACCGTCGTCGCATTATGATTAAACACCGGCCCGTCCGTCCGAAGGCGAATCTCGCCTTCGACCCACAGGCCCATGTCCCGTAGCCGACGGGCGTTGGCCTGGCCGATACTCTTGCCCCGCACGGTCACCGCCCCCCGTTGTGGATCGTAGGCGAGGGTGATAATTTCTTCATTCCGGCGGATGAAGGTGAATTGGCGATCCCGCAAAATATCGCTGACCCGCTTGTAGAGGATATCGAAATGGCCGGTCCGGTAATAATCGGCTTTCTCCATGCTGCTATCGCGCAAGAGATCCCGTTTGATCAACGCGGCCTTGTCCCGTTCCTGTACGGCGGTCAGTTTGTTCTGCACTAAATCCTGATACAGGGTCGCATCAGCGATATACCCCGCGAATTCAACGCCATAGTTCCCGGTCCGGGAAAGGGTGATCTCGGCATCGAACTTCACCGGGATATAACATCCCAACAGAGGCAGCATCACCAAGCAGACCAGAAAAACGCGAAGAGTACAGGTCATAAAATGATCGCCAGCGACTGCAGACTCATGAGGATTTCTTGGCAGCCTGCCAAGCGGCTTCCAACGTATCCAGGGGCAGGGCACCAGGGTCATGACCTTCCGCCGCCAGGGCATCTTCCATTGTTCTGAAGCGGCGTTCGAATTTGCTGTTGGCCCGCCTCAGGGCCGTTTCCGGGTCGATGCCCAGTTTGCGCGCCACATTGACGGCGGAAAACAGAATATCCCCTAATTCATCCTCCAACCGGAAAGGTTCGGCTTCCTGGGTGATCTCTGTGTGCAATTCCTCGACCTCCTCGCGCACTTTGTCCAAGGCGGGGAGCGCCTCTGGCCAATCAAACCCTACCCGCGCGGCCCTTTTTTGCAGCTTCTCAGCACGGGTCAGGGCGGGCAGGGCGGTGGGAATGCCCTCCAGGATATGCTGGGTGCCCTGGTCGGCTTTTTCCGCACGCTCTTTGGCTTTCAGCGTTTCCCAGGCGTCGGTCAGCGCTTCCGCGCTCTCGATAGAAACGTCGCCGAACACATGGGGATGGCGCCGGATCATCTTGTCGCAAATGGCTTGCGCGACGCCATTAAAATCAAAGGCGTCCTGTTCTTCCGCCATGCGGGCGTGAAACACCACTTGCAGCAACAGATCGCCCAATTCATCGCGCAGGTCCGCCATATCGGCCCTGTCTATGGCATCCGCGACCTCATAGGCTTCCTCGATGGTGTAGGGCGCGATGGTGGCAAAGGTCTGTTCCACATCCCAGGGGCACCCGCCATCAGGATTACGGAGTTGCTTCATGATCGCCAGTAAGCGATCCATTGGGGGCAGGGCGTTCAGCATATCTGTCATAATTTAGACTGTCTAATTCCTAGTCAAATACGGTCCAATCCAGGGCCGCTTCCTCTTCTTCGGGGATCATGGTTTCATGCAGCCGCAACACCCGATACCCATGGGTTGCCGTCGCATCGGCGAGGAAGATCGCGGTGATCCGCCGGGCATGGCGCGCCTTGGCAACCGCTTTGGCGCCATCTTGCATCTCAATCACCTCAGCGATCAATATCTCACCATTATCATAGATCTCCTCGATGGGAGTATCCGACAAATTAAGGCGAAAGTCCGGATTACTGCCATGGGCGCCACGCATGCCTTCCAAAAAGGCCGGGCCATCTGTCTTTCCGCCACCCGGGCCCACATAGGAAAAATCCGGGGTGCAAAGCGCCACGAAGGCATCATAGGTCGCCGCATCGTTGGGCACCGACCCGTTTATCCAGGCTTGAACCCGTTGATTGATTTCCAACATCACATTGCGGGCGATGGCACTGCGTTCCATGTTTTTTCTCCCTGTGGATGTTTTGCTGCTTTTTGATTGTCTGGTATCCGGCCGACAAGAAGAAGGGGCCTTGCCTGCGCGCTACCTATGTATCCTTACCCCTTCATCGTACACCCAGCGCCCCACCATGAACCAGTGATAGGTGAACCGGTGATATATAACTATTATTGTCGCATAATATATATTATGGCTCTTATTCGCCGCCTGCGCCGAAACATGAAAAACCTCGTATTTGCATTGGGTTACCGCGAAATCTTCCCGTCTATGATCCGCGTCACACCACCCGCCATAATATCCCCTTAAGTTGCGGAGCCCGAGGGGGTATTAACCAATGAGTGAATTGCCGTCTGCACACGCTCTGATCGAAGCCGCTGAACTCCTTAGAAAAACCGCCGCACAACTCAACGAACGCGACCCGGCCAAACATCACAATCGCCGCGCGGCCATCATAAAGGCCGCCATCGCCGCTGAAAAGATCATACGGGATACCGGTGCCACCACCTTCGACGCCGCCGCGCTTGCCGCCGACAAGGCAGCTCTCGACATGGTGTATGTTCTCCATGAAATGCGCCGCCGTGGCACCGTCGAAAAACAACAGCGCGCTTTCGCCCGCCGACAAACCGCGCGGCTTATGCGGAAGGCTGGCTATGGCAATGACGAGATTGCCGCCGTCCTAGGCGTGCACCGGAACACGGTCGCGCGGTATTTCCGGTGAAAACGTGTGACAAAAAGGGGCGAGGCCCGCACTGACCCCGCCCCATCGCCGCGCACCCAGGGGTAATTACTTGCCGACGCCTTCCCTCATAAACATGGCCACGGCGCCCGCCAACGAAATCGAAAAACCATACCAGGATGGCTCTACCGAGAGCCCTTGCGCCACGGACCCGACCGCCTGCGCGGCCGCCGCCGTGCCGTCCCATCCGATCATAGAGCCGATCCCATGGACCACCGCCGCGAGACCCGCCCAGGTGGACGGTTCCTTGATCCGCGACGGCGTTAGAACTTCGTTAAACTGAGGCATTTTCACGCATCCTTTTTCTGTTTCTCGCGCGCGTCATGATCCTTAATCCATTGCTCCATGCGCGCGATTTGCCGATCCAGTTTCCAGGCGACATAAGCCAGGAGCACAATCGGCCCGACGCCGCCCTTCAAAAAATCCGCCAAGAACTCCAGTTCTTGCGGTTCCATTATTTTTTGCCCGTCAGCGACCAAACAATCATGCCAAGACCCGACACCAGCCCGATCACAATCAGGATATCGGCAAGGGTCCAGGTCCGCTCAGAAACCGTGACAACCGCAGCATCCGGATTGCTGGTATAGACACCACCCTGATCGAAAATGTTGCCGAAATTGGACGACCCCGAGACCCCGAGCGGCTGAAAGATCGTATTGCCGAACGAGGCCAGGCTTTCGATCAAACTGGTCCATCCGGACGGGGTCAGATAGGAAAGCCCGTCATTCCATGCCGCCGCGCCGCTGTCGAAATCATCCGCCATCACTTACACCTTGATCTTGCCCTTGTAGACCAACCACGCGAGCACACCGCCGATGATCCACCATTGCGTTGTGGTCAGGCCCGTGAGCCAACCGCCTTCCCCATCCCCATCAGCCTCCGAGCGCGCCCATAGGCCCGCGAAGAAGCCAATGACAGCCGGAACGATATACGGCGCCAAGCCAAACATTTACCGCCCCTTCTTGGCGCGAACGATCCGCCCGCCCTTGGCGTAGCGGTAGCCCTTTTTCAGGCGCCCCTTGCCCTTGGTGGCGGTCTTTTTTGAAACACTGCGCTTCGCCATGGCGAACCCTCCTATTTGTAGAAAATATGCCGACCGATCTGGACGGTTTTGGTCAAACTGGACGCCCAGGATGGCGTCACATAATCCGCGTGATAATGGGTTGCCCCGCCCGTGATATCGGGCAGGTGACCCGAGACCGCCGCCGATGCGATATTGAGGCAGGCCGCAAAACGGTCATCTTCCGCCGTCACCGCCAACAACCGGGGACGATTCGGGTCTCCCACATTCCAACAGGAAAATTGCCTGTCCTTCTGGCAAACAGAGACCCATCCGGACCCCCACCAAGACGGACTGGCGACCCGGTTCGCGATCACATTGGCGACGGCCTTCATGCCGTCATAGCCTTCGGAACGCGCTTCGCCCCAAATGGTCCGCGCGACCACATCCACCGCCGTATTGTCGACCGTCGTTGCACCCTGCCCGCTCAAGATCGCCATGACGTCGATGCTCCCAAAATCCCAATCACCAAGCCCGAAATCGACATCACCATCGAATTCGCCGTCTTTCAGTTCACGGACGAGATACAGCCCCGCCGCCGTCATGAAGAGGGCGAAGCCCAGAAGCTGCCCCCGGGTCATTGAATGAGTTCCTCTGTCCGGCCATCGCGGAGTTTCCGGATAATCCGATAGGTGTCCGTCCCCGCAATTCGCGAGCGTTTGAATAAGACCACATCATCGGGGCTTTCCGCAGGCGGCGGGTTCAGCGCATCCCAAACGGTCTCCAGGTCCGCAACAATTTGAGGGACCGTTCGCGCGTCCCCGCCTGCCTTGATCAATCGCGCTGTCAAATAGGTTTGTTTGTCCATCTATGCCGCCTGATAAAATACGTCCATGTCATTGTTTTCAGTCCGAAGTTCCCACCCAGCCGGGAGAAAGAACGGATAACCACCGGAAGATGCCCCCGGGTTCTTATTGGCATCGCTGTCGCCAAAGACATTGGTCACGAGACCGTCATAAATCTGGATTTGCGAGCCAACCCCGTTATCCACGACAATGGAATTGATCCAGATGCCGCCACCCGCAGAGACCAGTGCCGCCGCCGACGTCACGAGGGCGTAACTATCCCCCATGGTGGGATATCGCACCGTGTCGGCTAAGATCGCATCCCGTGTAAACGCGACGAATTTTCCACCTGAACCACCAATGCCCGTCGTCAGCCCGATGCCAGCCGGAAGGATGAACGCGCCCGGGCATCCGGATTGGGAATAGCCCGAAGCGGTCGACCCCCAGTTTTCGAAAATCCGACCGATCACGCCGCCACTATCGACAATGTCCATGGTGCAGATGCCATTGGGATCGAACCCCCAGGCCGCAACCAACAAATCGTCAGCGTGGTTATAGGCAATAGACGCACCGCCGTTGCTATCCTGCAAATATGTGCATTCTGACAGATCTTCACCGAGCCCACCGACGCCGCCGCCATTGCCGAGCATCCACATATTTTATGCCCACTCAGTATAGGCGAGGGCCAAGGTTCCCGCCGCGCCGGGGGAATAGGCCCAAATCGCCGACCCGGTTTGCAAGCCCACCGTTTCACCCGCGCCCAACAGAAAGCCCTTGGCTGCGCCAACGGTATTGTCATGGCCAATTCGCACCGCCGCCGCCCCTACGTTTGAGACGATCACTTCATTTCGCGTGGACAACGCCGCGATCACCTGCGTTGCCGTGTCCGCAACCAAGGCGACGTCGGCAACCGCAACGAGGCCACCAGGGGAACTGGTCTGCGTGATGTTCACATTGACCGCGTTGTTGTCCAGCAACGCACGATCATCGGTCATGGCACCCCAGCCGGTGTAAATCTGGATCGTGTTCACGGCGCCGCTGGTATTGGTGATTACGAGATTGGAAAAGACCCCCTCTAGAGATACCGACAACCCCTTCGCCCATGGGATGGCGGGGCCGTGATCCAGGCTCAAGGTAAAGGCCGAACCCTCAGTGCAGCGCAGGAACCGACCCGACGCATGAATGGTCACGGTCTCGCCAGCCTGCAAAGTCAGCCGATATTGAGAGAACCCTACAAAATCACTCATTTGATCACCTTGTACGCCACCACGCCGACGACGCCGACAATCGCCACCACCTTGATGGTATCCAAGACGCCCGCCGTTTGCCGTTCTTCCGCGCTTTGGTTCGCCTCGTAAAAATCACCAACGAAGGCTTGAGCCCAGTCCCGCGCCCCTGAGGCTTCGGCCCGCGCAACATCCAAACTGTCGTCCAGGGCTTCGCCCGCGAATTTGAAGGCCGCGTCCATGGCATCGCCGCCGAAATCCAACGACCGGTCTACATTTCGTTCGCCCGACTGAATGGCTTCCTTGGCCGTCTTGGCGCTTTGCCGCGCCGAGACAATCGCCGCCGCCGATGCCATCTTAACCGCTTGGGTTGCAGCCTTGCCGACCTGACGGTTCGCTACATTGGCGACTTGCTGCGCCGCCTTCGAGGTTGCCCGCACAACATCCCCATCAACCGATTGACTGACAACCGTGGTCGATCCACCGGCATCGGTCCGGACCACAAAGGCTTCGTCAGATGCCGCCATGCGGTTGTCATGGATATTGGTCGCAGCGGACGTGGACGAACTGGATTTACTGCCCATTGATGGCACTCCGTAGGGTGTATTCCACGACGCCGAAGCCAAACTTTTCAGCCTTGCGCGCCAGCCCTTCCCGATGAGTATGGAACCGCATATGCGCGCAGCCGAATTTCTCGAAATAGGCCCGGAACAATGGCAGGAAAATCGCCGTCAGGTTTTCGGAACTCCGACCGCCTGCCGCTACCACAACCCCTTCGGAGTAGGTGCCGTGACTTTCGATCCTGATGAGGGCAAACCCGACGAATTCCGACATGACGAAACAGCGCATTAACCGCGCCTCGCCACGATCCACCATTTCCTTGTATTCGCGTGGATCGAACCCATCGCGATGATCGATCAGCGCGAAGCATTCAGCGACCTGATCGGTCCATCCCGCGGGTTCCGCGAAGGCGTCTATTTTTTGGTTGCCCATGCAATCCCCACCAAGGAAATCCCGATCACCATGATGATCGGCAGCCAAATATTGTTATCGGACTGGGTTTCCGTTTTCGGTTGCGAGACGTTCGGTTCACTATCCGCGTCCGCCCCGCTTCCGACCGCGAAGGCGCCGCCGAAGTAGTTCACATACTGATCGCCGTCCGATTTCGACATGGCGGTCGACGACGTGGAAAGACCCGTCGGCAAGCCGGACATGAGGGAGAATGGATCAAACAATTCCGCTACTCCTATCGGTGCATCGGCAATCTGGCCGAGTGACGTTCCCATTCCCATGGTCGCGAGATAAGTCACGTCACTTCCTCGTCAGAAGCATCACCGCGCCAATGGCCAGCGCCCCAATCGCCAAGACCGGCATCCAACTGGCGAGACCGCCGCCGCTTTGCGTCGTCGTGTCTCCGACATATTCGCCCGTGGTGGGGTCATAGCCGAGGTCGGCAAGATCATCGCCGAACCAGCGTTGGAAGGCCTGCGCGCTTTCGATGGAAAGATAGGTTGCCAGGATATCGTCGGTATAATCCACCGCCGTATCAAAACCCTGGACAACCCCATTCCACAAACCCTCAAGAGGGCTCAGAAGGCTATTCATCGACCCCTCCTATCAGTCAGCCGGGCCGACACGCTCCAGGAGCACTTCGAAGGGATTTGCCGCCGCCATGTCGAATTCAACTTTGAATTCGGCAACCTTCACGGCCCGGTTCTTCCCCGTCTGAACAGCCATGGGCAGCGGGTCCGACAAACGGCGCTCGCGATCAAACATCACGTGAGACCAACCGGCCTGAGGCACCAACCCGTGATCGTCGATATACTCATGCAAATCGGCGATATCGATATCGTCCAGGACAATGCCCTTGTTGACCGTGACCTTTGCCGAATTGATATCCGTGGTCAGGCAATGCAAGCCCACATAGGCGTTTTCCCGGGGGAAATCCAAGACCTGTTTGGGGCCGGTTGCAGTCACGTCGATATTGACCGTGTGGTACTTGACGATAGCGCCCAAGGGCCGGTTTTCCGGGGACCAGAGAGCGGTTGCCGTCAGCTTCGGGTTGACCGCCGCCGCGTTGATATCAACCTCTACTTCGAAGCGATCAACACCGACCATTCCCCAGGCCAGGAGTTCCGCCGCCTGCGCGGTCAAACGCCAGGGTTCGGCGAAGAACAGGATCACCCGCCCATCGTTCCAAACCCGATCATGAAGCGCATTCAGCATGACCAGTTGCGCACCGGTCAGACGCCGCTGCGTCTTGCCGTTGATCTTGACGCGGATTTCGTCGATTTCCGCCGCAACGGTTGCCGCCGTGGCGGGCGTGTTGCCTGCGCCGGACGTGTAATACAGCCGCAATTGATGATAGACACCCTCAGGCGTAATGCCGAGGGTAGCCGTCGCCCCGGGCGTGACGGTCGCGAACGAATTGAGAGAAGTAAACTGTTTCATCGACGCGCCCCCTTAGCTATCGAAGCCAGAGATCGCCTGATCCACAATTTCGTTGTCACGGAGCGCATTCATCAGCAATCCGGCAACGAAGACGCCAGCCACCACGGGCAGCATGGCCTTGAAGAAAATCTTCATATCCAAGTTCCTACGATTTGATCCTGTCGGGATTGCTCGATCCACCGAACAACAAAAGCCGCGATCACCGAAGCGACCACGGCCAGCACAACCGTTCTGACATCACGAGAAGACAACAAACCCGAACCCCATCCACAAAAAGCCCCGACACCACGCCGGGTCATCGGGGCTCATTGCAGGCAGAATTCAGACGGCCTGTCGTTCGGGCGTAACGTTAGGAGGGCTTCACGGCCTTCCAATCGCCGTTTTCCCAAAAAACATGAGAAAATTGACCCAATTCGCGGACCGCTGTTTCAGCGTCCGGACCCATGGTTTCCCTTATGACCTTCCAATCATTGGGCACCGACAGGCGGAAGCACGCCACCCGATTGAGATTTCCCCGGAACCGGGTTCCGACTTCAGCCGGGCGTTGCGTTACGCCGATCACATTGATCCCGCGCTTCCGACCGCGCGAACAGGCACGCGCAAACTGATTGAACTTAGGTTGCCAGTTCAGCGGGAACGAAAGGTTCAATTCATCGACAACCAGGGTTGTCTTGAGGGTATGCTCCCCTGTCAGGAACGGCCTTTGCACCTGTGAAACCAGCTTGCAGACCTGATCAAGATCGAACTCTTCCCGCCCCTCTTCCGGAACGAACGCCACCCGAAAATGACCATCCTTGCAATCATCCAGGATTTCACCAAGGCGGCGGGGATGGTCCACCGTCACCATGCCAGGAAGATCGCTATATTCTTCTTCTGGATCGAATACGACGAGGCGGGGCATTTCCCGGACCAATTTCTTAACGTAAGTGGTTTTTCCAGACCCGGACGTTCCATAGACGCCCATGCGCTTCCCGCCGTCACTCATTGTCAATTCCCCCCTCGTTAGGATTAATGGGTGTTGTAACGTGGGCTCGACGACCTTTCGCGCGCTTCTCCTGCACATAGTCCGTGACCACCGGGCCGAAACCGAGCGACACCACAACGATATCTTCGATCGCCTGATCCGACAGGTATTCAAGAACCTGATCAGGCACATGAGCCAATACGCGCCGATGGAGTACCTCGCAGGCATTCCTAAACGCTTCGTCGCTCTCGTCCACTTGGAGAGAGTGATACCCTTTTCGCTTGCCATAGGCCCCCAACACCCAAACGACATGCCGATGTAGCCTGTCCGGACCATAAAGCGATGCTACACGGCCACGGGTTTCCGCCGCCCGCTCTTCCGGATCACCGGGCGCGCGGTCATCGTCGATGATCACCATGCGCCCTTCGTACCTCACGGCATCGAAAAGGCCCCTTTCACCAGTCAAATCCCCATCCATCGCCGGACCCTCCTTCCTTGGTTTTGGGTTGCGGTTCGGGGGTTTCGGCAGGCGCTTCCTTTACGTTAGGAGCGTCAGGCCGTGCCCATGTGCTGATCGGCAAATCGTTTGGATTGTCGATATCAGGGTCAAAGCGTTCGTGATGCTTACAGCCACCACGGCCCGAACAGTTGTAGTAAAGCCGCCCGTTTTTTTGGCGACGGATTTCAATGGTCTGCGTGCATTTCGCCCCCGCATGACCGCCCCGGCATGTTGCAAAGGCAATTGCCCGGTCTGTCATCCCTTCGCAGCCGCCTTTTGCATGGAGCGGTCACGGATACCCCACCCCTTGCACCATGCGATTTTCGCCTTACCCCGCCGATACGGACAGGCCGCCAGGGCTTTCCCATCGCCCCGCGCCTTCCGTCCTTCGTTCATATAATCCAGAGTGGTTTTCGGTTTCTCGTCGGCCATTTTTGCTGTCTCCCTCATCTAGGAAATGTAGACGCTTGGCCGCTCCATTAAATTTTCGCGCGAAGGTGGACGGGTCCCCTAACGCATATGCCCTGAAATCCTGTTTCAGAAGCCCCGAAACCTCTTCTCCTGCCTCTTCTAACGTGACGCCCAACGCCACCGCATAGGACGTTGCGAGGCCCGTTATCTGACGTCGATAAATCGCCTGAATATCTTCTCGACGCCCTTCCACGATCCGCCCGCGCTCTACCCCCGATACCCATCCGCCAAGATATTCGTCAACAATTCCCGCCATCCATTCCCAGACAGGATGGGGTGGAATGCGCGTTACGGTATCGCCTTCAGCTGGCTCTCTCACCAGCATTCGCACCGACTGGACAGCCGACGCGAACATATCGCCGCCCCGCTCTTCCAGGTCATCAAATGTAGTGATCCGCCAATCTTTGAGATGCTTTTTCCCGGCCCTGAGTTCGATCCGCCAAATGTGGGGGCAGCCTTCCCGCGTCACGCCCCAGACCTCGTACCAATGGGTATGTGCCTTGTAAGCCTGTTCGCGCCGTTTATCGTAAACGATCACTTGGCGCCCAGGCTGTTTGCCAATCGTTACGCTGTTTGGTTTCCTTCCGACGCGCCGCACGCCGAACGGCATTTCCTCTGGATCATCGTGACCTTCCCCTAACGTAGCGTGGGAATGATGGACAAAGCACATAGGGTCCAGTTCAAAGTCAGGCGCTACAAAATCAACCGCGAAGTCTATCCGCGAAACACTTTCCGTGATGATTTGCGCATCCCAGGCCCGCAGTGTCCGAAACAAATGCTCGACGGTCTCATGATAGCCGTCGACCGCTATCCGGGCCGATCTAACCTGCACCCGAATGTTCCATTGATCGCAATCCGGATTGTCTTTTATCGTCCAAATTTCGCCATCCGGTCCGGTATCAAATCTGAAGGCATAACCGCCCTTCGCTCCAGTTTCACCGACAATGCCCGCTATGCCGCCAATTTCCAGATATTCGCCGTTTCCATCACCTCTGGACGAGGCCCGCGCCTTCGCGTCTGAAAGCGCCTTGCGCGCCCGCCCCGAAATCGCACCCTTAAACGACACGTCCAGAGTATCGATGCCGCGCCATATTTCTGTGATTTCCATAGCCCATTTTCCCTGTTCTGCAATTCTAGGAGGGGGTGCTACATGGCACCCCGCTTCGTCTATTGGCCGACTCCCGCAAGGTTCGAAAACGCCTCCGAAAAATTCAACAAGGCGTTCTCGTCCAACTCTATGCCGACATCAATATAAGGCCCGTTCGGGAATTTCATGCGAACGCGAAGCAGCCCAGGAGCATCGGGGTCCCCAGTCTCGACGATCCACAGTCCCCACTCTTTTTTTCCATGATGCCCCAAGCTGAACGCTAGGGCTTCAGCAATAATATCTTGAGTTTCCACTTCCTTTTCCCTTCCTCTATTTCATGCATGCCAATTCGAATACATGCGGCATGTCAAAACCAACATCAGCCAAGACGCCGGTAATTGCCCGCGCGTGATCTTCCGATTTTGTCATTTCCCGGAGCGCTTGCCGCGCTCGCCAATAGATCGATCCGGGAAGCCCATAGACACAGGGCCATAGGGTCACGTTGAACACTTCCGGATCGTCGACACAGGACGCGCGATATAGAGCGTCCGCTAGATCGGCAACAAACAACCAGGAACCGACAAACGCAAATGCCCATGGCGGAACCCCTGAAACCCGAAGATCGGCACACACGGCCCATTTTCGGACGCTATGAGGGTCCTTGTTCCCCAAGAAAACGGCCCGGCATGTTTCAGCCGGGCCAGTGTGGGCTATGGGTTTAGTAGGGGATGGCATCGTTGACGGGCGCTTGATTTGCCGCCATCGACATGCCGCCGCGCGGCCTGCCCCATCGAATGGTGAAATTCGACGGCTTGTCCTTGGGCGTCTCCTTCGGCTGTTCATCGTCCGGAAATGCCGACACATAGACAGGCGCCCCCATGCCGGGACCGTCGATGGTAATCGAGAAGAACGACCCGCCGCCGTCCTTGAAGTTCTTGATCCAGGCATTGCCGAAATGCACAAAGTTCCCATCCTGAGCCCGGATTTTAAAAGCATAGTCTGGGCTGTTTTCGCCCCGCTTGGTGGGATGCGGGATCAAGTAGAACTCCCCGCCGATGTTCGGAATATTCTCAAGCTCACCATGGAAAACGGTCGGTTTTCCGGGGACTTCTTGACGGATGCAATAACCACATTCGATAGACATAGCCGCTCCTTTCATTGGCCGTTGTCAGGATTTCCGCGCGCTTCGCGCAGAGGCCGTTTGAGTTTTCAAGGGCGCGGGGCGCGCCCCTGAGCAGGATGGAAAAGCGTGGGGAGAACCGCTTACAAGGCAGAACTCCCCACACCGAAAAACGCCCTACGGGCGCCCTCCAAAACCCCGGCTGGAACGGCCAAGAACTCGCCGGGGAAAAGAACGTTCATCGAGAAAATCCGCGACGGCATCGACCAAAGCGAGAAAGCCGCTGATCGCGCCGAATGCGAGGAAATAAAGGAGAATTTCAAACATCTAGGCCGCTCCTATGGGTTAACCCTTTGTTAACCACCCGATTTGGTGGGACGCACAATATATCGCGTCTCTAGATGCGATATTCACCTAGATATTTTGTCTCTTGTCAAGAGACAAAAAATATGGATTCAATATCAATAGGTTGATTCGTAACGGAGGCACCGCAATGCGTTATCAGAACTTGGAATTGCCCAAACTTGACCCGGCGGACGAGAGCCGGATTGACGACTATCTTGCTGAAGCCATGCGGAATGGTAACTTTGTTTCCGACGCGGAAATGGCACGTGAACTTGAAGTGTCCGCCCAAACTATCAATCACTGGAAAAAGAAGCGCACCCTTCCCAGTGAACGAGCCATGATCAAGCTAGCCGACCTTGCCGGGGAAGATCGCGAGATCGCTCTTACCCACCTTGCATATTGGAATGCTAAAACCCCTGAGGTACAAAAAGCACACCTAAACGTTCTAGGCGTCTTGTACAAAATCAAAGAAATGGCATACGCATTGCCGCTAGTTTTTCTACTTTCAGGCGCACCCGCAAATGCCGGAACATTGGCCGAACAAAGTAACATCGATAGTGCCGGAATATATATTATGGGTTTAAAAGAGATTGAGTTAGTTATCGTTTCTTCTCAATGGGATTAAAGCCATTTCCCAACCATTGCATGAAATAGCAATCTAACCTTCGATCACCATACCGTCATATGCTGGTTCCACGCCTTCCGGTAATTCACTCCGCAAGCGTTCGAAATCCAGCGAAGCCCCCAGATGGGTCAGGATTGCCCTTTCAGGCTTTATGCGATCGATCCACT
>JBMYUJ010000073.1:0-15552 GCA_049605255.1 Magnetospiraceae bacterium | reverse complement strand
GGCTGGATGAAACCCAGATCAAGCTGGAAGAGCTGCCGTCGGAAATCACCCCGATGCCGCCGGACCCGCAAACCTTGTTGGACCGGCAACAGGCCTTTGGGTACAACGAGGAAGACGTGAAATTCTTCCTCAAGCCCATGGCCGTGTCCGGGCAGGATCCCGTTGGCTCCATGGGCAACGACACGCCGATCGCAGTGCTGTCCAACAAGCCGCGCCTGCTGTACGATTATTTCAAGCAGTGTTTCGCCCAGGTGACCAACCCGCCGATCGACCCGATCCGGGAAGAATTGGTAATGTCGTTGGTGTCGCTGGTGGGCCCGCGCCCCAATCTTTTGGGGCTCAACACGGGCGGCCAACATATGCGGTTGGAAGTGGACCAACCCATTCTGACCAACGCGGATTTGGAAAAAATCCGGCATATCGAGACTTCGGCGAACGGCGCCTTCAAGACCCAGACCCTGGATACCTGCTGGGATGCCAGCGAAGGTGCCGAGGGGCTGCGTCCGGCCCTGGACGCCTTGTGCCGCGCCGCCCGCCAGGCGGTGATCGAGGGCTATAACATTATTATTCTGTCCGACCGCAAGGTGGGCCGGAACCGGATTCCCATCCCTGCGGCCTTGGCCACGGCAGCCGTGCACCATTTCCTGGTCCGGGAAGGTTTGCGCACCAGTTCTGGCCTCGTGGTGGAAACCGGCGAAGCCCGCGAAGTGCATCATTTCAGCGTGTTGGCCGGGTATGGCGCTGAAGCGATCAACCCCTATTTGGCCTTCGATACGCTGGAAGCCCTCCGTAGCCGCCTGTCTGAGTCTCTGGATGAAGAACAGGTGATCCGGCGCTATATCAAGGCGATCGACAAGGGGATGCTCAAGGTCATGTCCAAGATGGGCATTTCCACCTATCAATCCTATTGTGGGGCGCAAATCTTCGACGCCATCGGCCTGTCCGATACCTTGGTGGACGAATTCTTCCCGGGCACCAACTCCCGGATCGGCGGCGTTGGTCTGGAGGCCATCGCAGAAGAATCCGTAGCGCGGCACAAATCCGCTTTTGGGGACGATCAGGTTTACAAGAGCCAGCTCGATGTGGGTGGGTTCCTGGCCTATCGTATTCGCGGCGAGGAGCATGTCTGGACGCCGGAAGCCATCGCCAAAATGCAACATGCGGTGCGTTCAGGCGACCGTCGCCTGTTCCAGGAGTATTCCGCCGATCTCAATGATCAGAGCAAGCGGCTGATGACTCCTCGGGGCCTGTTTGAATTCAAACCGGCCGGCCCCCCGGTCCCATTGGAAGAAGTCGAACCTGCCGCGGATATCATGCGCCGCTTCGCGACCGGGGCCATGTCTTTCGGCTCGATCTCTTACGAGGCCCATACCACCCTGGCCCTGGCGATGAACCGCATCGGCGGCAAATCCAATAGTGGTGAAGGTGGCGAGGAAACAGAGCGCTTCAACCCCCTGCCCAACGGGGATTCCAAGCGTTCTGCCATTAAGCAAGTGGCCTCCGGGCGCTTCGGCGTGACCACAGAATATCTGGTCAATGCGGATGACATTCAGATCAAGATGGCCCAGGGCGCCAAGCCTGGCGAAGGTGGCCAGCTGCCCGGTCATAAAGTGGACCAGACCATCGCGCGGGTGCGTCACTCGACCCCCGGCGTGGGCCTGATTTCACCGCCGCCGCACCACGATATTTATTCCATCGAGGATCTGGCACAGCTCATCCATGACCTTAAGAATGTGAACCCAAAGGCCCGTGTTTCCGTGAAGTTGGTCTCGGAAGTGGGCGTGGGAACCGTGGCAGCGGGCGTTTCCAAAGCACATGCGGATCACGTGACCATCGCGGGCTATGACGGCGGCACGGGCGCGAGCCCACTGACTTCCATCAAGCATGCAGGCAGCCCCTGGGAAATCGGCCTTGCCGAAACCCATCAGACCCTGGTGCTGAACGAACTTCGGGGCCGTATTGCGGTACAAGTGGACGGTGGCCTGCGCACCGCGCGGGATGTGCTGATCGGTGCCCTGTTGGGGGCTGACGAATTCGGCTTTGCCACCGCGGCATTGATCGCTGAAGGCTGTATCATGATGCGCAAATGCCATCTGAATACCTGCCCCGTCGGTGTGGCGACCCAAGACCCGGAGCTACGCCGTCGGTTTACCGGCAAGCCCGAACATGTGATCAATTTCTTCACCTTCATTGCCGAAGATCTTCGGGAACTGATGGCGGAGATGGGCGTACGTAAGTTGACCGAACTGGTGGGCCGCAGTGACCTTCTCAACAAGAAGGCGGCGATTTCCCATTGGAAAGCCAAGGGCTTGGATTATTCTCGCATCCTGCACAAGCCGGAAGCGGGCCCGGGTGTTGCGGTCTATAACTGCGAGAAGCAAGATCACGGCCTCGATAAAGCCCTGGACAACCAATTGATTGAATTGGCGAAACCTGCGCTAGAGTCCGGCACGCCCGTAAAGATCGACCTGCCGGTCAAAAACGTGAACCGGACCGTTGGCGCGATGTTGTCTGGCCGCTTAGCGGAACGCTATGGCCATGCAGGCCTGCCCGATGATTCCATCTATATCAAGCTGACCGGCACCGCCGGGCAAAGCTTCGGTGCCTGGGTCGCCCAGGGCATCACCTTGGAGTTGGAAGGCGAAGGCAACGACTATGTGGGCAAGGGTCTTTCCGGCGGGCGCCTGGTGATCTATCCGCACCATGAAAGCCCAATCACCCCTCAAGACAACATCATTGTCGGCAACACCGTCCTGTACGGCGCCATTGGCGGGGAATGCTACTTCCGGGGCGTCGGTGGCGAACGGTTCGGGGTGCGCAATTCCGGTGCCCTGGCGGTTGTTGAAGGTGTCGGTGATCACGGCTGCGAATATATGACCGGCGGGGTGGTTGTTGTGCTCGGCCAAACGGGGCGGAATTTCGCTGCGGGCATGAGCGGCGGCATTGCCTATGTGCTTGATGAAGCTGGTGATTTTGATCTTCGCTGCAACATGGCCATGGTGGAGCTGGAACCCATTCTGGATGAAGCCGATGCCTTGGAGAGCTTGGATCATCAAGGGGCCGATCTGGAAACCCTTGGCCGGGTTAATATCATGCGGGATATGACTCGCTACGATGCATCGCGTCTGAAACTGCTGATCGAAAACCACATGCGCTATACGAACAGCGGTCGGGCGCGGGAAATATTGGAGAATTGGGACGCCTACCTGCCCAAGTTCGTCAAGGTCATGCCCGTGGAATACCGTCGCGCCTTGCAGGAAATGCAACGGGCACAGGAATTGGAACAGGCCGTTTCGGCGCGATAAAGGAGAGAACACATGGGAAAGCCCACAGGTTTTCTGGAATTTGAGCGCCAAACGCCGGATTATGTGCCGGTTCACAAGCGCATCAGCCATTACAACGAGTTTGTGCAGCCATTGGCGGAATCCGATCTGCAGCGGCAAGGCGCCCGCTGCATGGATTGCGGCATTCCGTACTGTCACATGGGTTGCCCGGTAGACAATATTATTCCGGACTGGAACGATATGACCTATCGGGGCGAATGGCGCGAAGCGTTGGAGGTTCTGCATTCCACAAATAATTTCCCGGAATTCACCGGTCGGATTTGCCCCGCGCCGTGTGAAGAATCCTGCACGCTCAACCTCACCGACGAACCGGTCACCATCAAAACCATCGAGCATGCCATTATCGAACGAGGGTGGAAGGAAGGCTGGGTACAGCCCGATATTCCCACCTTCAGCTCCGGCAAGCGCGTTGCGGTGGTTGGCTCCGGCCCGGCCGGGATGGCCTGCGCCCAACAGCTGGCCCGCGCAGGACATGGCGTTGTTCTGTTTGAGAAGAACGCCCGGTTCGGCGGTCTTCTCCGGTACGGAATCCCGGATTTCAAGTTGGAGAAATCGGTAATCGATCGGCGTATCTCGCAGATGCAGGCTGAGGGTGTGGAATTCCGCCCCAACACTTTGGTCGGCAAGGATGTTTCCATCGATCGGCTTCTGGAACAGTTCGATGCCATCGTTCTGTGCATGGGATCAGAGCAGCCGCGCGACCTGCCCGTGCCTGGGCGGGAGCTGGACGGCGTGCATTTCGCCATGGATTTCCTGACCCAACAAAATCGCCGGGTTGCCGGTGAGCCCACCATTGAAAACGAAGCCATATTGGCGACCGGCAAACATGTGGTGGTCATCGGCGGTGGTGATACGGGTTCGGACTGCGTCGGCACCTCGATCCGGCAAGGCGCCGCCTCGGTCACCCAGGTCGAGATCATGCCCCGCCCGCCGGAGAAGGAAGACAAAGGGCTGAACTGGCCCAATTGGCCCATGAAGCTGCGCACCTCCTCCTCCCATCAGGAAGGCTGTGATCGGGATTGGAACATCGCGACGAAATGTTTCAACGGGACCGATAAGATTGAGAGCCTGACCGCCACCCGTGTGGAATGGCAAAAAGATGAAAACGGGCAATTTGGCATGCAGCCCGTACCCGGAAGCGAGTTCGACCTGAAGGCCGACTTGGTTCTTCTGGCCATGGGCTTCGTGCATCCCATCCATGATGGCTTAGTCGATGGCTTGTCTGTCGAAAAAGATGCCCGGGGCAACGTCAAGGCCGCCTACGGGGATTATCAAACCACCATCCCGAAAGTCTTTGCGGCGGGGGATGCGCGGCGGGGCCAATCCCTGGTGGTTTGGGCCATCAAGGAAGGCCGCCAAGCGGCCCGGGCCGTTGATCTGTTCCTGATGGGCGACTCCACCCTGCCCGAATAACGGCCGCCGTTACCATTGGGTAAAGGGGTGTGAGATCAAGCTGGCATTCGCATAACGCGGATCGTCGCTGACCTCCTCCCCAGCCCAATCGGGCAGATCGAAGCTCTCTTCCTCCGAAGCGAGTTCCACCTCAGCGACGATCAAGCCGTCGTTTACCCCGTGGAATACATCCAGATCCCAGGTTTTCCCGTTATGCGGAATCCGATAGCGGGTCTTTTCGATGATCGGTTGGTGGCAGAGGCCATCCAACATGGCGTTGGCATCGGCAATGGGGATTTCATACTCGAACTCTGCCCGGGTGATGCCGCGCGGTTTTCCCTTGATGGTCAAATAGGCCGTGTCCCCGGCAATCCGCACCCGCACCGCGCGCTCCTTGTCGGTGGATAGATAACCTTGGCGAAAATCCACCCCGGCGGCCAATCCTTGCCAATCGCTGCCCACCACCAGAAACTTGCGTTCGATCTCCGTGCCCATCGGGCTTGTCCCCTTTTCCCCCCGAGAAACTGAGCGGATTTATCCCCCGGAAAGGATCAAGGGGGCAAGCAAACGTTCCACCGGGGCAAAATCATCGGTCAACAGTGGCACATCGGCCTCATGTATGCGGCGGTTTAGATCTTCGTCGGGCCAGCGGCGCCATTCCCGTTCAATGCCATGCTGGGACACCAGTCGATCCATCCCCGTGCCCCCCTGACCCGAAACAACCAGGAAAGTGACGCGACCGGTTTCCCGCATTTCCACCGAGTCCACCCAAACTTCCACAGAATTGAACACGGTTTTCAAGGTCTTCACATAAGCAAACAGAAACAGTGGCTGCAGCCCCCGATCGATAACATTCACGGCATAAAACCCATCTTCCGTCAGGCGCCGCGCCACCATCACCCCGAATTCGCGAGAGATCAGATGAGCGGGGATGGAAATATCGTGGAACGCATCACCGAAAATCACTTGAAAACGGCGATCAGCGGGTAAGCGGGCCAAGGAAAGGCGGGCATCCGCATGGTCAACCTCCAGGCCCGGGGCGTCCCGTTTCAACCACATATGCTGTTGGGCGGCCTCCGTCACCCGGGGATCGATTTCCGCCACCAATTGTCGCACAGGTTCACGCCGCCCGGCCGCCGCCCAAGCCCGTGCCAAGGTGTAGGCGCCGCCTCCCACATGGAATGCTGTATCGGGAGGGCCACCAAAACGGCGCCGCGCCAGTTCGTCGACGCAATGGATATAAGGACTATAAAGTAAACCCGGGCGATCCCGATCATTGATGCCATGGGCGAGATGATCCAGGGCCATGATGGCGCTGGGGCGCCCGGTCTGCGGCGAAAAATCCTCCACCCGAATGCAAAAGTAGTCGCTTTCAATCAGGCAGGGCGACGCGAAGGCGCCGATCCCCTGCCCCCAACGCCCCATCCCGGCACCCCCGGCAATAAGCCCGACGACCAAGAGCACCCTGAATCGATCCTGCGCGGCAAAAACCAGCCCCAACAGCGCATATATCGCCGCCACCAGATACAAGGTGCCGACACTGCCGATCCAGGAGATAAAAACATATCCGGCAGCCAGGGTTCCAGCGATGCTCCCCAGTGCCCCCAGGGCATAAAAGCGCCCCAAAATGCGCCCTGTTCTTCCTGGGGCTTCATCGATGGCGAGCTTGGTGAGGATGGGGGAAATCACCCCGACCGTCAGGCTCGGCAGGAAAAATGCCCCTCCTGTCAGCAAGATAATGATGGGCAGAATAGTGAGGCCGGATGGCATCAAAACCGCCGCCAGCAATCGCAATAATACGAGCGAACCCAGGGTCGTTACCGCCGCCCCGGCGAAGGCCCAAGCGACCCGGCGCCCCCCCCGCTCTGCGGTGACTTCCGCCCCGGCGAGCACACCGCCGATCCAGTGGCCGACGGAGAACCCGGCCAACACCACGGCGATGATCGCCGTCCAGGTATACAATGACATGCCCACATAAGGCGCCACCAGCCGCCCGGCGGTGATCTCGACGATCAACCCACCCGCAGCGCTCAGGAAAATCGCGATGCCATAGACGGCGTGGCGCATATATGTCCCCGGATTCACAAAGTCAGCCGTTTCAGATAGACTTTGCACAGAATATGGGTGGCGCACAGCCCCTTTCTCTCACGCAGGCCATCATCAGGGAGGTGCAACGACGGGCATGGGAAAAGCTGTTCTTGCGTCTTTGCTGCTGACAATCTGTATCTTTTCAGCCCGCGCGGGGGAAACCATCATGGCGGACCCGCCGCCATCCTTCGACGCGCCTCGGCAGATTATGTTGACCCTGAATTCGGATGACCCGGTCAAAATCAATAATGTGCTGTTCAACGTGGTCAATATTCAGAAGTTCTATGGCTTCGATAACGTTGAAATCGCCGTGATTCTCTATGGTGCCGGGCTGCGGGCGGTGTTGAAAGACGAAACCCCGGTCTTGGATCGGATCACCAGCCTTCTTAAATATGACGTAGCGTTCGTTGCTTGCGGCAACACGCTGGAGGCAATGCATAAGCCGGAAAGCGCCCTCGTCGATGGGGTGGAAACGGTGCAGGCGGGGATTCCCGAGATCGTGGAGCGCCGCCTGCGGGGCTGGCACTATATCCACCCCTGACCACGAAAAATTTCAACCTGGGAGGCCGGTATCATGGGCCGTTTAACGAAAATTTGTCTGGCAGGTGCCACAGCGCTAGGTTTGATAGCAGGCCATCCAGCAGGGGCAACAGAATCGCCGGAACGCATCGAACCCCTTATCAACGATGATGGCTCGCCGACTCAACCCTGGTTCCTGAACAGTTTCCTCGAGCTCCCTGAAGACCTGCAAGAGGCAGAAGCGGCCGGAAAACGTCTGGCCATCATTTGGGAGCAGCGCGGTTGCCCCTATTGCCGGGAAATGCATTACGTGAATTTCGCCAAGCCGGAGATCAACAGCTACATAAAAGACAATTTCGCGGTCATCCAGCTCAACATCTGGGGCGATCGGGAGGTGACCGATTTCGATGGCGAGGTGGTGACGGAAAAGAATCTGGCCCGTAAATGGGGCGTGGTCTTTACCCCAACCATTCATTTCTTCGGGAAGGAATCCGAGATCAAGGAAGGGCAACCGGGTTCGGCGCAGCTCGTCGCCATGATGCCCGGATATTTCAAGCCCTATCACTTCATCTCCATGTTCGAATACGTCAAGAAAGACCGCTACACCAGCCAGCATTTCCAGAAGTATATCGATGAGAAATTCCGGGCTTTGCGAGAAAAAGGCGAAGACGTGATCGTCTGGTAATGCACTCTTTAACGCGCAAAAAACCCCCGGAAACCATGATGGATCCCGGGGGTGTTTTTTACCAAAAGACAGTCGCCGATCAGGCGGCGACCATGGCCAGCAGCAACAGGGCAACGATGTTGATGATCTTGATCATCGGGTTCACCGCCGGTCCCGCCGTATCCTTGTAAGGATCGCCGACCGTATCGCCGGTCACCGCGGCTTTATGGGCCTCAGAGCCCTTGCCGCCATGGTTGCCGTCTTCGATATACTTCTTCGCGTTATCCCAGGCCCCGCCACCGGAGGTCATGGAGATCGCCACGAAGATACCGGTCACAATGGTACCCAACAGCATGGCGCCAAGAGCGGTAAAGGCTGCCGCCTGGCCCGCCGTGAACAGGATCACGAAGTAAAGTACCACCGGCGCCAAAACCGGTAGCAGGGACGGCGCGATCATCTCCTTGATGGCTTCCTTGGTCAACATATCCACGCAGCGGCCATATTCCGGCTTCGCGGTGCCTTCCATGATGCCGGGGATTTCCTTGAACTGGCGCCGCACTTCCACGACCACTTTGCCGCCAGCCCGGCCCACGGCCATCATGCCGAGCGCGCCGAACATGTAGGGCAGCAGACCACCAATGAACAAGCCGACCACCACGAAGGGATCTTGCAGACGGAACTCAATGCCCAGGTCCGGGAAATAGTGGCTGAGATCCTCCGTATAGGCCGCGAACAGCACCAGAGCAGCCAAACCGGCAGACCCAATGGCATAACCCTTGGTCACCGCCTTGGTGGTGTTGCCGACCGCATCGAGGGCATCCGTGGTGTTGCGCACGTCTTCCGGCAGTTCCGCCATTTCCGCGATGCCGCCCGCATTGTCGGTCACCGGCCCGTAGGCATCCAACGCGACCACGATACCGGCCAGGGCCAACATGGTGGTTGCCGCGATGGCGATGCCGTAAAGGCCCGCCGCCGTGTAGGCCAGGATGATGCCCGCGGAAATCACGATCACCGGCAGGGCGGTGGCTTCCATGGAGACGGCCAAACCCTGGATGATGTTGGTGGCATGCCCGGTATTGGAGGCGCTGGCCACCGACTTCACCGGACGGTATTCCGTGCTGGTGTAATATTCGGTGATCCAGACGATCAGACCCGTCACACCCAAACCGACCAGCGAACAGAGGAACAGATCCAAACCGGAGACAACCCGCCCGTTAGACATGGTGAATTCATCACCGAACCCAACAAAGATGGCCGTCACAATGGCAATCAACAGCGCAGAAATCCCCGCCGAGGCGATAAAGCCCTTATACAAGGCCCCCATGATGTTGTTGCCGCCGCCCAGGCGCACGGCGAAGGTGCCGGCCACAGAGGCGAGAATGCATACACCACCGATCAACAGCGGGAAGGCCATCATGCTTTCCTGCGCATCCGGGGTGGTAAAGAAGATCGCGGCCAGCAACATGGTCGCCACCACGGTCACCGCATAGGTTTCGAACAAATCGGCGGCCATGCCCGCGCAGTCGCCCACATTGTCGCCCACGTTATCGGCGATCACACCCGGGTTGCGGGGGTCGTCTTCCGGGATACCGGCTTCGATCTTGCCCACCAGGTCGGCACCCACATCGGCGCCCTTGGTGAAAATACCGCCGCCCAACCGGGCGAAGATGGAGATCAGAGAGGCGCCGAAGCTCAACGCCACCAGGGCTTCCAGGATATGCCGGAGGCCAGTCCCACTGGTCGGATCGCCAATGCCGCGCAAGATCACGTAGTAGACCGCCACGCCCAGAAGCGCGAGACCCACCACCAGCATGCCGGTGATGGCGCCAGACTTGAACGCGATGTCCAACGCGGGCGCCAGGCCCCTGCTGCGCGCCGCTTCGGCCGTACGCACATTGGAACGCACAGAAACGTTCATCCCGATATAACCGGCAACGCCAGACAGGATCGCCCCGATGGCGAAACCGATGGCGACCGTGATCCCCAGTTGCCAACCCAGCAAAATGCCGATCACCACGCCGACAATGGCGATGGTGGTATATTGGCGGTTAAGGTAAGCAGCCGCGCCCTCCTGCACGGCAGCGGCGATTTCCCGCATGCGATCGGTGCCGGTCTCGGCCGCCAAGATCTCGCGGATCGCGTAGACGCCATAGGCCAAAGCCGCGGCGCCGCACACGATAATAATGATGTACACGGCTATCATTTCGGAATTCCCCGTCTATTGGTTCATGAGGTGTCATCCGGCCAGTTAAAATTGGCCCCATCGCACCGTCGAAATGCCCCTCTTCGAATTATCTGGTTTCGGGCGAGGGGAACATGCCAGAAACCATTACGCAGCGCAACAATCACAGACTTTTTTCAGGTCTATTTGGGTATATTAGAGAGACTTGGCTTCGACGAGGGATTGCACCAAAACATCCTCGATCATCCCGGACCCAATCGCTTTGTCCGCCACGCGCATTAAATGCTGTTTGAGAACAAGGATATCCGGTCGACCACCGGCCCGCAGAACCCGGGGCAAATAGCTGTAAAGATCCCATAAGAAGGCATCACGCAACCGCGGCAGGTTATGGGTTACGGCTTCCTTTTTTTCTTCGGAGACCTGCAAGGATAATTCCACCTGCAAGGTGGTCACCACTGTATCCCCGTCCAGTATCGGAATATTTAGCGGTTGCATATTTACATAGGTTGGAGCCGGGCCCAGCGTAATGCCAGCGTCGTCGCCCTCCCCGTCCATTTCTTCCGCCGGTGCAAAGGGGCCGATTTCCAGGAAGAACAAGGCCGCGCCCGCGCCGCCGCCCAAGAGCAACAGCACCAGCAGAACGATGATGATCCGCTTCACGCCGCCCCCCTCTTCGGATCGACACGGTTTAGGTCATCTGACGAAACTCTAGAAATGACGAAACCCCGCATTGCTAACGGGGACAAGCCGCCCCTGTTGATCGAAAACCTGAACCGGTTCCGCGTCTCTCGCGACAATGTGCCCGACATCGATTAAGTCTCTTGAAACCCTATCAGAGAGATCGGCAGGGCCGCAAACCACCAGTTCATAATCATCCCCGCCGGTGAGGGGAAGGGTTTCAGTCCCCTTTCCTGTCGCCCGCCAGGCCCGAAAAGCCCCCGATAGCGGAATATCCTGTAGGCGCAACTGGGCCGACACCCCGGAGGCTCGGCAGATATGGGCGAGATCCGCCACTAATCCATCGGAAATATCCGCCGCACAGCGCGCGCTCCCCCCTAAGGCCTGCCCCAGGGCTAAGCGCGGTGTTGGCCTGCGATAACGGTCAGCCAGATAGGCCGCATGCGCTTCAGATAGGCCCGCTGTACCATGTTGCAACACGTCGAGGCCCGCCGCCGCATCCCCTAACGGCCCGGAAACGAACACATGATCTCCCACCTGGGCTTGATCGCGGCGCAGGGCCTTCTCTGGCGCCACAACACCCAATGCCGTGAGGGAAAGGGTCAGCGGCCCGGATGTCGCCACCGTATCGCCCCCCAGCAGATCGGAACCAAAGCTGCTTTGAGCCTCCCCTAGCCCTGCCGCGAAGGAAGCGACCCAGTCCTCGTCTATGGTCTTGGGGAGTGCCAGCGCCACGGTATGCCCGTGGGGTGCGGCGCCCATGGCGGCGAGATCGGAAAGATTGACCCCCAGCAGCTTCGCAGCGATGGTCTCTGGCGGATCATCAGCAAGAAAATGGACATCCGCCACCAGCATATCGGTGGTCACTACCAGTTGCTTCCCCGTGGGAACATCCAACAAAGCCGCATCATCAGTAAGACCTAATGCTTCAGCATTCCCTGCCAAGGGTTTGAAATATTTGGAAATCAGATCAAACTCGCCAATCATGGCGCGGGCGACATCTCCGCGTCGCGCAACAAATGGGCCAAACGGTCCAGCACCCCGTTGACCATGGCGGCCTCACCCTTGTCGAAAAAGGCACGCGCCACTTCTACATATTCAGTGATGATCACCTTCGGGGGGATTTGCGTCCGATCCAACAGCTCGAAGGCCCCTGCCCGCATGACGCATTTCAACAGGGTTTCCAGCCGGTCCAATGGCCAATCTTCCGCCAAAGCGCCACTGATCATCTGATCCAGATCGTCCTTGCGGGCGAAAACGCCCTTCAAAACCGCCGTCAAATGACCCACATCCGGTTCCACCGCTGGGGCCAGTTCGTCGCTGTCGTCTTCCAGCATCGGCACAGACCGCCAGCGCCGTTGCACGCTATCGGTCAGCAAGGTTTGCAGGGTCGAGCCGGCGATTTCGCCCTCATACAAGGCCTGGACCGCAGCGAGCCGGGCGGCAGACCGCGCCGAACCGCTATATTTGCTTTCTTTTTGGGTCACAGCCGTCATGTCGCCAAATGAAACTTGTTTTTCACCCCGATCATCGCGAGGCAGGCCTCAGCGGCCCGCCCCCCGAGGTTCTTCTGGGTGATATCCGCACGCACCCAGGCCTGCTCCTGGTTTTCGCAGGTCAGGATGCCGAGCCCATGGGCGATGGCAAACTCCGTCGACAAGTTCATCAGCGCATCCGTTGCCGCGCGGCAGATGAATTCGTAATGGTCTGTTTCGCCGCGAATCACGCAGCCCAGTGTGACAAAGCCCACGTAGCGGCGGGAGGCAGAGCCCAATTCCATGGCGCGCAACGCAAAACGGATCGCCGCTGGGATTTCGAAAACACCCGGTACAGTCACGGTTTCGTGGGCATATCCCGCCTGTTCCAGGACTGTTGTCGCCCCCTGAAGAAGCTGCCCGGTGATATCCTGGTAAAACGGCGCCTGAACAATCAGAACGGCTTGCTGGGTGGTATTCATGATGCTTCATCGTCTCCCGGAATGGGTCGCTGTTCCACCACTTTCAGCCCGTAACCGTCAAGCCCCACGATGGTTTTCTTTGTGTTGGTCAGCAAGATCATGTCTTCCACACCCAAATCCAGCAGGATTTGCGCCCCAACGCCATAATCCCGCAATTCAGTTGTGCCCTTGGGTGCCTCACCCCGGCGCAGACGCAACCGGTCGGAGAGACTGGTTGCAGAGGGCTCGCGGATCAACACAATCACGCCCCGACCCGCTTCCGCCACCATCTGCATGGCACGCTGCAATTCTCTAGATTTACCCGCGGAATGATCGCCCAGCACGTCATCCAACACGTTCAACGCATGCATGCGGACCATGACCGGTCCGTCTGCGTCCATATCGCCTTTCACCAAAGCCACATGCTCCGCATAAGCGACCGTATTGGTGTAAACGATCATCCGGAAATCACCGCCATAGGCGCTGTTAAGGGTATCTTCGACGGACCGATTCACCAGCCGATCATGCCGTAGCCGATAGGCGATAAGGTCGGCGATGGTGGCGATTTTCAAGCCATGGCGCTGGCTGAACTTCACCAGGTCGGGCAGGCGCGCCATGGTGCCGTCGTCATTCATCACTTCGCAGATCACCGCCGCCGGGGTCAGCCCCGCGAGCCGGGCGATATCCAAGGCCGCTTCCGTATGACCGGTGCGGACCAGCACACCGCCAGGGCGCGCCATCAGCGGAAACACATGCCCCGGCGAGACGATATCATCCTTCCCCTTATTGGGATCGATAGCCGTAGCGATGGTCCGGGCGCGATCTCCGGCAGAAATCCCGGTGGTGATCCCTTCCCGCGCCTCGATGGACACGGTAAACGCCGTGCTGTGCCGCGATTGGTTATTGGTAGTCATCAAGGGCAGACCCAGAACGTCGATCCGCTCCTTGGTCATGGAAAGGCAAATCAGCCCCCGCCCGTATTTGGCCATGAAATTGATGGCATCCGGGGTGGCCATCTGCGCCGGAACGATCAGATCGCCTTCGTTTTCCCGATCCTCGTCATCCACGAGTATGAACATCCGGCCATTTCTGGCCTCTTCGATGATTTCCTCAATGGAGGAAAGCGGCATATCCTTGGGCATGAACGGTTCCTAATTGGCCGTGAACTCGGCTAGGCGCGCAACATACCGCGCCAGCATATCGATTTCCAGGTTTACCCTGTCGGAAACCGCAGCAAATCCAAACGTGGTCACCTCTTGGGTATGGGGAATGATATTTACCCCAAAGCGGGTGCCATCCACATCATTGACGGTCAAAGAAACCCCATTCAAGGTCACCGACCCCTTGGGCGCGATAAACCGCGCCAAATGTGTGGGCGCCTCGAAGACAAAGCGCTTCGAGTCCCCTTCGCGCACGACGGAAACGATGGTCGCCACCCCATCCACATGGCCCGACACAATATGCCCGCCCATCTCGTCGCCCAGCTTCAAGGACCGTTCCAAGTTGACGGGCGTTCCCGCCTGCCAATCGCCCATGGTGGTTTTCGAGAGGGATTCCGCAGAAGCAGATATCGCGAACCAGTCGACTCCGCGTTCAATCACCGTCATGCAAGCGCCGTTACAGGCGATAGACGCGCCAATATCGATGCTGCGCGTTTCAAAAGCGGTTTCGATATCAAAGCGCGTATCTCCTCGGGTTTCGACGGCCTTAACCTTGCCCAGATCGGTGACAATTCCTGTAAACATTACGCGTCTCCCACAGGGTCGATGGCCAATAGTTCTACCACATCCGGTCCCACCGACAGGGTTTCCAACCGGCGAAACCGCGGCGCGGTAGATAACTTTTCGATACCGAAGGGGCGCACAGCCCGCACCCCATCGCCGCCGATCACCAGCGGCGCCCGCATCCAGACCAGCCGATCCACCAGGCTGCTTTCAAACAAGGCGCCAATGAGATGCCCGCCGCCTTCCACCAGAACCCGGGTTACCCCGCGCTCGGCAAGAATATGTGCGGCTTCCAACAAATCCGGATGGCCATGTTCATCCGCCGCCAAGGGAAAGACTTTCACGCCGCAATCCTCAAATACCGCACGCCGCCTATCTTGCTCCGAGTCTTCCAAGGTGAAGATCCAAAGCGGTGTTTCCCGGGCGGTCGAGACCAGTTTGCTGGTCAATGGCAGGCGCAAATGACTATCGAGCAGAACCCGGATCGGTGATCGGTCGTACATGCCGGGTAAGCGGCAGGTAAGGCTCGGGTTATCCGTTAGCGCCGTGCCCGCGCCGATCATGATCGCATCATGTTCCGCCCTTAATAGATGCCCGTAGGCCCGCGCATCCGGCCCAGTGATCCACTGGCTCTCGCCTTTCTGTGTCGCGATCCGGCTATCAAGGGATGTCGCCACCTTAACGGTGATCAGCGGGCGGTTCTGCTGCATCCGGGTGAAGAAACCCGCGTTCAGGTCCTGGGCCTGCTCTTCCAGCACGCCTTCGACCACCTCGATCCCCGCGTCGCGTAACCGCTCCAAGCCGCGCCCGGCGACCCGCGGGTCTGGATCTATGGTTGCCACCACGCAGCGTTGAATGCCCGCCTTAACGAGCGCCTCGGCACAAGGCGGTGTCTTGCCGGTGTGCGCGCAGGGTTCCAGCGTCACCCATAGATCGCAGCCCGTCAGGCGCATGTCGCCGAGCACCCGGCAGGCTTCGCGAATGGCCAGCATCTCGGCATGGGCGGTCGGGTCCGTGAACTCGCG